>REBY01000052.1 GCA_007692485.1 Pseudomonadaceae bacterium
TTTTGCAGCCACTCGGTGCCGGGGCCGTGATAAGTGGTAACCAGGCGGATACCTACCTTGTCCACATGCCAACGCGGACACATGGCGCGATCCAGCACGCGCAAACGCAAGCCCACGCACTCAGCGTCTACCAAGCAAGCGTACATGGCGACCAGCTGCTGCACATCGGCAACAAAATCCGCATGCCCGGGTATATGCTTAAGCCCGGCAAACAGCTGATGCAGATCTGGCTCTGCGTCTTCAGACGACAGCGTGATACTGGTCGCCACTGTCAAAGGGGCATCACTGGCAAGGGCCTTGGCAACAAAGCTATGCACCGGGGCTGCCAACTGGCGCTGCCATACCGCCAGATTGATGCCATCCTGCAGCGCAGCGAGCAGCACCTCAGAGTCACTATCCTGGGCCACATGCGGCCATACCGGTGCCAGCTTGACTTGGGCGCTCATGCGGCTTCCTCGGTCCATGGGCCAAAGGGATCCGGCCATTGAGACCAGGCATCGACACCCAGGGCAAACTCTTCATCGGTTAACAGACATGCCTGCAAGTCGGCCTTGAGCCGGGCAAAGTCGACGTGCTGACCAATGAACACCAGTTCCTGCCGGCAATCACCAAAATCACCCTGCCACTTCTGTTTGATAGCCTCCCGGCTGGCGTCATCCTCCGGCCAATGCTGCTGCGGCACATAACGCCACCAGCGCCCAGCGTAACCATAGCGCATCTGAGTACCCGCCTGCGACCAGCTACCGGCTTCCTGCGGCCGGCTCGCCAACCAGAAGAACCCCTTGCTACGCAGCAAGCGACCATTGCGTAGCCCAGTGTGCAAAAAATGATGAAAGCGCTCGGGGTGAAAGGGTCGCCAGGCACGGAAGCTGGTGGAAGCAATGCCGTATTCTTCCGTTTCCGGCACATGCTCACCGCGCATCTCTTTCAGCCAACCCGGTGCCTGTGAGGCCCGCTCGAAACTGAAGCGGCCCGTGTTCAAGACCTTGTCCAGCGGCACCTGCCCCATAACCGCAGGAATAATCTCAGCGTCTGCGTTCAGGCTGCGCAGAATGGCCTGCAGCTCTTCCCGGTCTGCCGTTGAAATCAGGTCCATCTTGCTGATCAGGATCACATCAGCAAACTCTACCTGCTCAATCAGCAAGTCAGTGACTGAACGCACATCCTCTTCACCCAAGGTTTCACCACGACTGGCCAAGCTATCGGCGGCCTGATAGTCGCGCAAAAAGTTGAGACCATCAACCACGGTGACCATGGTATCCAGGCGCGCCATATCAGACAGGCTGCGGCCTTGCTCATCGCGGAAGGTAAAGGTTTCTGCCACTGGCAAGGGTTCGGAGATCCCTGTGGACTCGATCAGCAGATAATCGAATCGCCCTTCGCTGGCCAAGCGGGCCACCTCTTCCAACAGGTCTTCACGCAAAGTGCAACAGATACAACCGTTGCTCATTTCCACCAGTTTTTCTTCTGCGCGGTTCAGGCTGACATCGCGTTGCACCTCGGCACCGTCGATATTGATCTCGCTCATATCATTAACGATGACCGCAACGCGGCGATTATCACGGTTTTTCAGAATCTGGTTGAGCAGAGTACTTTTGCCGGCGCCGAGAAAGCCCGACAGCACAGTAACCGGC
Source organism: Pseudomonadaceae bacterium (assembly GCA_007692485.1). Lineage (GTDB taxonomy): Bacteria > Pseudomonadota > Gammaproteobacteria > Pseudomonadales > Pseudomonadaceae > Halopseudomonas. The sequence goes on from REBY01000052.1 coordinate 1,635, forward strand.
AACAGGTTTTGTTCAGTAGTCATCAGGCACCTCCGGTAATTTCGTTATAACATATCAAAATTACCGTAAACTGCCTAGCCGGCAGGCAGCGATTACCGCTGCCTGCCAGAATGTATCAGGGATTCAACGAGTCAAATGCAACGCCTTCAGCCTCGGCTGCAGACGCACGCATTTTGATCAACTCTTTGATCTTGCGGTGCGGGAAAACATAGAACTGATCTTTTTCCACCGCTTTGAGCGTCATCTCGGCAATATCCGACGCCTGGATTTTGCCTTTGGTAACTGCCTGCTTGATCATCTCACTGCGTTTTTGCATGATTTCGCTGGGCTCAACGGTATCCGCTTTGTCTGCCGGACGGTTACGCTCTGATTCATGAATGGCGGTAGGGAAGAACGCCGGACAGAGACAGGTTACACCGACCTTGGAGCCAATATCTCGCAGATCCAGTGCCAATGTTTCTGACAAGGCAACCACCGAATGCTTGGTGACGTTATAGACGGCCATGCTCGGCCCGTTCAGCCAGCCAGCCGCAGATGCCGTATTGATGATATGGCCCTCGCCTTGCTCGATCAGCATCGGGGTAAAGACCTTTACACCCCAGACGACACCGTACAGATTGACACCCATGACCCATTCCCAGTCAGCCACGGTGTTCTCCCACGCCGGCCCACCCACACTGACCCCAGCGTTATTGAAGACCAGATGGGCAGCGCCAAAACGCGACTTGCACAGCTCGGCCAATGCTTCGACCTGCTCAAGCTTGGAGACATCCAGTTTCATGGTTGCAGATTCGGTTGCCGGATGCGCTTCGGCTACCAGACGCAGGGTTTCCTGCATACCTTTCTCGTCTACGTCGCCGAGCACCAGATGCATGCCACGCGACGCGCAGCTCAGTGCCAACTCACGGCCCAGGCCGCTACCACCACCGGTAATTACCGCTACTTTGCCTTGAAAATCCTGCATCTGCGTTCTCCTGTCTAATCGGGGTTGCCTTCGGCATCAGTCGGCCATTAAACCCCCTGTAGAGAGCCACTGCCAGCCCCATCGGTCACGGTGATTGCCCAGGTTAAACCCGAGTGATGCGCAACACGGATAATCTCGTCTAAGCTGAGTAAATATAACCCTTTGGTCAGTCCACACCGGTCCTGATGGAGCTTCTCATGCGCGCATGGTTGCTGGTGTTGTGCCTGCTTTGCAGTTTACCGTTAGCCGCCGCGGATGTTGTGCGATTAACGACTGATATCATGCCACCCTACCAGGTTCACGAAGGTGACCACTTGGCCGGTAGCTCGGTCGATGCGCTGGCCTGCATTTTTCAGGCATTGCAACGCGACTACGAGATTCGGGTTTTTCCCTGGGAGCGCGCCATGCATGAGGTCGCCGCGCAACGCGCCGATGCTTTTTTCTCGGCAACGCGAATGGCCAGAGCAAACCGTTACGCTGAGCTGAGCTCCCCGCTCGCCCTGGAAAAGTGGTATTGGTACAGCAATACCCCGTTAGCACCGCGCCACCTGTTGAGCGGTGAGCAAGCTGCCCGGATCGGCGGCTTGCGAGGCAGCAACCAGGTCGCCTGGCTGCAGGAACACGGGGTCACGGTCGATGTGCAAGTCAACACCACCCAGCAATTACTGCAGATGCTGGCGGCAGAGCGCATTGATGCCTTTGTCGCCGATCAACGCACGCTGAAAATCGAACTCACTCACTTGTCGAGCGCCATCCGCCCGGCACATGACCACTTCCTGCAATACAGTACCCTCGGCGTTTATTTTGGCCACCATTTTCTGCAGCAGGATGACGACTTTCTGCCGGCATTCAATGCCCAGATTTACCCTTGTGTTGATGAGATTGACAGCCTGACAGCAGAAGAGCGGCAACACATTGCCCGCGTCCACCAACAGCGCTACGCCCACTGGACCCGGCTACCCGACATCATTGCCGCCGTTCACCAGCAGAACAGTCAGCATCAGGGCATCAGCCAAACCCGGATCGACCAATTGGACCAGCAATGGATGACCGAAACCGCATTGCGTAAACAACCCTTGATCGACTCTGTGCTTGATCGCCCACTGTCACGCTGGCTACAAACCCAGCAAGGTCGCAGTGCCCGGCTGATTACCGAAATCATGATCACCGACCGCCATGGCTTGAACGTTGCCATTAGCGAGATAACCACTGATTACTGGCAAGGCAACGAGGCCAAATTCCAACAGGTCTTTTTCCGTGACGATGATCAGCCGTTTCTCGGCCCCCTGGAGTACGACCAATCGAGTCAGCGTTACCACGTCCACGTCAGCAGCCAGATTCGGGATCCAGACTCAGATCAGGCTATTGGCGTTCTGGTGATTGGCCTGGATATCGGCAAGGTATTGAGACAATGGCAGCAACCGCTACAACCGCGCCCTTGATGCGAAGTCAGCACACTAGCGTCAGAGGCTCGATTAACTGCGCGACCGCTTACACCAGCACGACATAACGGCTGATCAGTGCGCGCAAGGCAGCAGGCTTGACCGGCTTGGGCAGAAAATCCAGGCCAGACAAGCGAATCTCGGTGATCAGTTCACTGCGCCCATCGGCGCTGATAACCACACCCGGCATGTCACCGAGGCGCTCGCGCAACCAGTGCATGACCGCCACACCGGTGTCACCCGCATCCAGATGGTAGTCAACCAGAACCAGTTGTGGCGTGAAGCCGGCATCCAGTACCGCAGTGATTTCCTCGCGGTTGCGGGCAGTCACTACCTGACATTGCCAACGGCTGAGCAGGCTATGCATGCCGGTAAGGATGGTCGGCTCGTTATCGATACAAAGTACCTGCGCACCGCTGACCACAGCTGCCGGCACTTCAGCGATGGCCTGTTGGCGCAGCGTACTGGCCCGTGCCACCGGTAAGCTGACACTGAACACACTGCCCTGCCCCGGCCAGGAACGTACCTGCAATTCATGCCCGAGAACCCGGCATAGACCATCAGCAATCGCCAAACCCAGCCCAAGCCCTTTCTCGGCCTGGGTGCGATGACTGTCCAGGCGCTGGAATTCCTCGAAGATGATCTGCAGTTTATCGCGTGGAATACCCGGACCCTGATCCCAGACTTCAAGCCGCACCCGCTGACCATCACGCCGTACACCCAACAAAACGCGGGAGCGCCCGGCATAACGGAAGGCGTTGGTCAGGAAGTTCTGCAGAATACGCCGCAGCAGGCGTGCATCCGAGCGCACCCGCAAGCGGCTTCCACGCACGCGCAAATCGATGCCATGTCCGCTGGCCAGGGCACCGAACTCAACCCGTAACGGCTCAAACACATCATCCAGCACCAGATCCGACCACTCCGGATTGATCCGCCCCGCTTCCAGCCGGGAAATATCCAGCAAGTCTGAAATCAGATCTTCCGCAGAACGCAGGCTGGTATCCAGATGCTGCACCAGCTCTTGCGCTTCTGCTGGCAAAGATTGCTGGTGTGACAACGACGCAGAAAACAGCCGAGCCGCATTCAACGGCTGCATCAGGTCATGACTGACCGCAGTCAGGAAGCGACTTTTCGACTGGCTGGCGCGTTCAGTCTGTGCCTGGGCCAGCAGCAACGCCTGGTTCAACTCGGACAGCTCGCGGGTACGCTCGTCAACCCGTTGCTCCAGCCCTTCATTGGCTTCCTTGAGCCCCTGTTCTGCTTCGCGGAAGGCAGTAATATCGGTAAAGCTCATGACAAAGCCACCGCCGGGCATCGGGTTACCGATGATCTCAATCACCTGACCACTGGGGAACTGCCGCTCGGAACGGTGCGCTGTGCCCTGATGCATCCAGTTGATCCGCTTGTCGACATGTTGCTGCGGATCACCCGGGCCACACAAACCACGCTGCGCATTGCACAGAATCAGGTCGGCAATGGGGCGGCCAATGGTTATCAGGCCATCAGGGTAGTCGAACATCTCCAGATAACGATGGTTCCAGGCCACCAGTCGCAGCTCCTTGTCGACCACGCTGATGCCCTGGGTAATATTCTCGATTGCGCCCTGCAACAGACCGCGGTTGAACTGCAGTACTTCCGAGGCCTCGTCAACGATGCGCACCACATCGTCAAACTGCATGTCGCGACCTTCAATCGCCGCCTTGACCATCACCCGCGCAGAAGACGCGCCCAAAACCCCGGCCATCAGGCGCTCACTGTGGGTAATCCAGCCGCTGTTGGCGATCTGCTGCGGCTGCCAGTCCTGCCCCTGCAATTCAGCGTAGCGCTGGAAGCTGAGCAAGGCTCGCTCCTCGCCCACAAAGCGCCCGGCCAACGTCAGCAAATCATCCACGGTGACCCGTAACAGGGCTCGGCTAGGGCCATCATCCCGCGTTCTGGCATCCTGACTGACAAAACGGCTGGCCTGCCAGTGCTCCAGAACCCGGGTACGGCTGAAAATCGATACCAGAACAAAGATCAGCAAGTTGCCCAGCAATGCCAACAAGCTACCCAGCGTCAAGCTATCGATGGGTAGCCCCAAGGAGTTCACGTGCAGCGCGCTGAGCAGCGGCAAGCCCATCACCTGCCAGCTAAAGGCGGCAGCCAACAATGGCAACACCAATAAATACGCCCACAGGCTGACACCCACCGCCAGACCGGCAAACACGCCACTGCGGTTGGCTTGCTTCCAGAACAACGCACCCAGCATGGCCGGTGATAGCTGGGTGATAGCACCAAAGGCCACCTGACCGATACTGGCCAGGCTGCCAGCAGAGCCAATCAGCCGATATACGACATAGGCAAGCAGCAGAATCACCAGAATACTGGTGCGGCGTATATTCAATAGCCAGCCACGAAAGGCCTCGAAGGATTGCTCGCGGCCCTGCTGTTTGCGCAACAACAAAGGCAGAATCACATCGTTGGATACCATGGTACTTAGCGCAATGGCCGCCACAATGACCATACCGGTGGCCGCCGAAGCCCCCCCCAGAAAAGCCAGCATCGCCAACCAGGGCCGCTGCTCCAGCAAAGGCACGCTGATCACATAGGCATCCGCGGACACACCGCCACCGGCCCCCATCTGGCCCGCCAGGCTAATAGGCACGACAAAGAGCGCTGCCAAAACCAGATATAAGGGAAAGACCCAACGGGCGGTGCGCACATCACCCGGATTGATGTTTTCAACGACGGCGGTCTGGAACTGCCGCGGCAAGCAAAGAAACGCCAAAATGGCAATAAAGGTCTGGAACAGCAGGCTGGTCACCATGGTGTCGCGCTGCCAATAGTCCGTCAACGCCGGGCTTTCCAGCGCCCGTTCATACAGATCGCCAAAGCCTCCGAACAGCCCCCAGGTCACAAAAGCACCCACCGCCATGAAAGCCAGCAACTTGACGATAGACTCAAAAGCAATCGCCAACATCATGCCCTTATGGTGCTCGGTGGCATCCAGGCTGCGGGTACCGAATAAAATGGTAAATACCGCCAAGACCAGGGTGACAACCAGAGCGGTATCTTCAGCACCAAGGTTGTCAAATTCGGCGCTGTGCAGCGCGGCCGGGTTACTCAACAGGTTGTAGCCCAGCACGATGCCCTTAAGCTGCAAGGCGATGTAAGGCAATACACTGACCAGACAAAGCAAGGTAACGGCTACCGCCAGCGCCTGGGACTTGCCGTAGCGCGAGGCAATAAAGTCAGCAATGGAGGTGATGTTTTCATGTTTGCTGATCGCAATCATGCGCGCGTACAGCTTCCAACCAAACAGAAACAGCAGGATAGGACCCAAGTAGATCGGCAGAAAGCCCCACAACTGCTCGCTGGCCATGCCCACGGCGCCGAAAAAAGTCCAACTGGTACACCATACCGCCAGTGACAGACTATAGACCCAGACCCGCAGGCGCGGACCAAAGGCGCCCGGTTGCCGATCGCCCCAGAAAGCGATAGCAAACAGCAGCGCAATGTAGAGCAGGAAAACGGTAGCGACCAGAGTACCAGGCAGCATGGCAACGTCATCAATACGTGAGGGTTAGCCCAAGTCTGGCAGGCGAACAGTTATTTGCCCAGCCGACCTTGGTCGCAGAAAGGCAATCAGGCTTTCTGGGTCAGCTCCATCTGTTGCAACAACAAAGCCGCCTGGGTCCTGGTACGGACCCCAAGCTTGCGAAAAATAGCCGTAACATGCGCCTTGATCGTGGCCTCAGACACACTCAGCTCCCAGGCAATCTGCTTGTTCAGCAGACCATCACAGACCATGGTCAACACTCGGAATTGTTGCGGCGTCAGACTGGCCAGCTGCTCGCTGACATTCTGCTCCTGCTCACTGATCGGTCCAGCCGAGTCAGCGGTTGCAGGCCAACTGACGTCGCCCTCCAGCACCACCTGTACCGCTCGCTGGATGGCCTCAAGAGTGGATGACTTGGGAATAAAACCACTGGCGCCAAAGTCCTTTGCACGGCGAATCACTGGCTCTTCTTCCTGTGCGGAGACCACAACCACAGGAATTTGCGGATATTGCCCACGCAGCAATACCAGACCAGAAAATCCGTAGGCACCGGGCATATTCAGATCAAGTAGAACCAGGTCCCAGTCGGTACGCTGATCCAGGCTATTTTGCAGCTCAGCAATACTGCCAACTTCGGTGAGATTGACGGTCGCGCCTAGACCTTGACTAAGGGCTTGACGCAAGGCGCTGCGAAACAGTGGATGATCGTCAGCGATCAGAATGTCATAGCTAGGCGCCATGGAAGAGTCTCGTGGTTTTATTAGGATTATTTTGTCAGCAACAGAGCCTGCCACCAAGCCCGCTGCACGTCAATTGCGCGACATAAAGCATTGCCCGCCGGATAACACGCAGCCCGTCACCCAGCGTTTGACTGACGAGCCCGCAAACGCTGCTGTGCCGCACTATCGGGCAAGGGACGGTTAAGCCGGGTCATATGATAGGCAGTATTGAAGGTATCAAAATAATCGTCCAGGCCACTGGCCGCATCCGTATTACCCGTCAGCTCAAGGCAAGCGACGGCCACTTCGGCGGTACATAGATGCTCTGCCTGACAGGAACGACGCAACTGATAGCGCGACAAGCGTTCAGGCTGCAAATGCAGTAATGGCAAAGTACGTAACCAGGGGCTCATGCGAACCATCTTGCGCGCCTGGTTCCAGGTAGCATCGATAATGACCAACAAAGGACGCTTACCGGCAACCGGCTCGATCTGTTGGCACACTGGCTGTTCTGGTGCAGCGTATTCCTGAGGAAACACCAGGAACGGCTGACACTGCGCATCCTGCAGCAACGCCAGCAAAGCTGGGTCCGGTACTGTGCGTGACCAAACATAGGCTCGGGTATCGGCAAGGCACTCGGCGATGAGGCGGCCGGTATTGGTCGGCTTTAAAGGCTCTAGCCGGTGCATTAGCAAACAAAAGCTGACCTCGGCTGACAGCTGCGGGCGCAACGCACAGATACACCGTTCGGGCGGCAGTAAACAATCCGGGCAACGCTGCAACTTTATACCACGAGCCATGAAGGGCCGGGTTGCAGCTGCCAGTGCCTGCTCACGCAACTGAGCTACTGCGTGCCTGGCAGGTATTCGGTGATCAGTCGGAGGCACTCGGGTATCCAGTGTCGAAAATAACGCCAACAGTTTACCCCAGTGGCCAGAAAAATATCCTGCTTGCGGATCGAACGACTGGCTGGGCCACGGGTCTGAGCAATAGTACACTGTGTTCTTCTGCCTGGAGATTTACCTATCATGCTGCGTTGGTCACTCGTATTGCTTGCCTTGCTGATTGCTTTGCCCAGCCACGCCATATCACTGCGCGACATGCGCCTGCAGGAAACGCTCAGTAGCGTTGCCAAGGCGAGCAGTGAAGGAACTCCCCGAGCGGTTAATGAAGACATTACCGACCTGGGCTTTCATGCTGAAGGACGTGAATTAATTAACCGATTGGCAGTCGAGCCCGATTATGCCGAACGCATGCAGGAAGACCCGGTACTGATTCGCAGCCAGCTTCAGTCCAGCGTGTGCTCCAACCAGCGCTTTCGCCAACTGATGGATATGGGTGCCACACTCAGCTACCACTTTGTCCTCAAGGACTCAGAGCAGCCGGTATTGACGCAAAGCTTCATAGCCAATCACTGTCACTCACTGTGAACTGACTGACCCACGTCATGGCATGATCCATTAATCTGCGCCATGCTTGTAATCAAGGTTAGCGACTACAAGGATCATCCATGGCGTTATTGAATTTTTTCGGAGCAACCCGCCAAGTTACTGGCTCCTGCTATCTGCTCGAAGCCAACGGCCAGCAAGTATTGTTGGAGTGCGGCATGAGCCAAGGCTATCGCCGCGACGAGGAACGCAATCGTCATCGCTTCCCCTTTGACCCGAAAAAACTCAATGCTGTGGTCATTTCCCATGCCCACCTGGATCATTCCGGCCTACTGCCAAAACTGGTGGCCGAAGGCTATAGCGGCCCTATCTACGTCACACCTGATAGCGCTGACCTGCTGGATCTGATGCTCAAGGATTCCGCTGGGCTGCAAGAACGCGATGCCGAGTGGGAAAACCGCTGGCGCAAGCGTTCGGGTAAAGCTGAGGTCAAACCGCTTTACACTACACGCCATGCCGAAGCAGCACTGGAACTCCTCAGCCCCCTCGACTATGCCCAACCCAGCATGATCGCCAAAGGCTTCGAGCTTTGTTTCCATGAAGCCGGGCATATTCTTGGTTCGGCTATTGTGGATATCGCTATCGAAGAAGCCGGCCAACTCAAGCGTCGCCTGGTATTTTCCGGTGACTTGGGCAACACCTGCTCACCGCTGCTGCGCCCACCGAAGACGCTGCAACAAGCCGACCTGGTATTGATGGAGTCAACCTACGGTGATCGCGACCACCGGAATAAACAGGATACCCTGGATGAGCTGGCTGACATTCTCGATCGCGCCCACCGTGAAGGCGGCAATGTACTGATTCCCTCCTTCGCCGTGGGCCGCACCCAGGACCTGCTGTACTATCTTGGTAAGTTTTATCAAGAAGGCAAACTCAAACAGCACACCGTCTTTCTAGACAGCCCCATGGCCATTTCCGCCACACGTATCTACGATCGCTATCACCATCGCTTTACCGAGGACGATCAACATTTGCTGGCCAGCAATGGCAAAGGCAAGCTGACCAACTGGTTACCAATTCTCAAATGCACCTCCACCCCGGAAGAATCCATGGCGATTAACCGCATTCAGAGCGGGGCCATCATTATTGCTGGCAGTGGCATGTGTACCGGTGGCCGTATTGTTCATCACTTCAAGCACAATCTGTGGCGCAAGGAATGCCATCTGATCTTCCCTGGCTATCAGGCCAAGGGCACTCTAGGGCGACGCCTGGTTGATGGTGCAACCAATGTACGGGTCATCCACCAGAGTCTGGCAGTGAATGCCCAACTGCATACCCTTGGCGGCTTTTCCGCACATGCCGGGCAAAGCCAGCTGATTGACTGGCTCAGCCATTTCGAACGCGTACCGGAGCTGTATCTGGTACACGGCGAACTGGAAAAAAGTGAGCAGCTCGCGCAAGCTATCAAGGAAAAACTCGGCTGGCCGGCGCAAATACCTGAGCAGGATGAGCAAATCGCCTTTTAGCACTCAGGCCGTCTAATAAGGCGGTTTTGAGCGCATCGGCAAAATCTGTATACATGCTGAGTGCCAAAAAATTTGAATCTTGGCTTATGCTAGGGGTCAGAATTATGTGCACGACCTATATGGATAGCAGGAGATAATCAGCATAGGAGAGTATGCAAATGTCAGATTCCCCACAGATAACAGGCGAAAAGTTCGACCATAAAATTGCGGCGATTTTTGCAACCAGCAATGATGCCCATATTGCTGCCGAGTCTGTTCGCGACTCTATGGAATTAGAACAACGCCAAGTTATAGTGATCAATCCAGGTGATGCCCACCCTGGCCGTGAGCTGGAGCCGGATTCCAAAGGTATTCTTCAAACCCTGATTCGGTCACACCTTTGGTTGGGGGCATTTGGCGCTCTGGCAGGCCTGATATTGTTTATTGCAACTTATGCATCTGGCATTGGTTTTGTGGTTAATAACGCCGTGCCTGCCTTTTTGCTCATGATCGTCTATTGCGCTGTTATGGGATTATTATTAGCTGGTTTGGTTTCTTTGCGCCCAGACCATGCGCCCTATCTGATCAAGGCTCAGAACGCGCTAAAAGAAGGCAAGTCAGTAATAACCATACATGCATCCAGTCAGGAGCAGATGCAGCAGGCGAGTGACGAACTGGAGAAGCATTCAGCGCAGGTAATCCATTCGCTGTAATGCCTTGCTTCTGTTCTCAAATCCGGCTTGACCAGCTTGCAGCGAAATACTTGTGATGGGCGGGTAACGAGGATCAGCCAGCAGCGTCAATATCCAGCTCGTGCCAGTCAAAACCGCGATATTGCATAAAGCGTTGTTGCCTCGCTCGCTCTTTTAGCTCGACAGCCACGCCTTCAGGAAAGCGTTTGGCGAAAGCTTGCGCACCCAATGCCGGCCAATCCCAATGCGGCTCACTCAACACCTGTTCCACCAGCGTGCTGGCCACCCCTTTCTGGCGTAACTCCTCACGCAAACGCATAGGGCCTATACCGCGCTGGCTGCGCGCGTACACATAGGCTTCACAGAAGCGGGCGTCACTGAGCAAGCCCTCATCCTGTAGCTTACCCAGTTCAATATCGGCGGCGTCATTCGTGGCGCCGCGAAGAACAAGCTTGCGCAGCAACTCATTATAACTATGCTCACGACGCGCCAGCAGGTCCATTGCCGAACGGCGGATGGCCTGTGGCGTGTCCAGCTGGCTACGACGAAACACTCAGTTCAAACGTCCGTTCAGGCGTCTGTCTTGGCTTCAGCCTTGGCGTCGGCCTTGGCTTTGGCGCGTTCTTCCGGGTTGCCTATAGCCTCTGGCTTGGGCATGAAGTGTTCACGCACTGCCACCTCAATTTCATTGGCAACGGCCGGATTCTCTTCAAGGAACTTGGCCGCATTGGCTTTGCCCTGACCGATCTTGTTGCCTTTATAGCTGTACCAGGCACCAGACTTCTCGACCTGACCAATCTGCACACCCAGATCAATGATTTCGGCGTTATGATAAATACCCTTGCCATACAGAATCTGGAACTCTGCCTGACGGAACGGTGGTGCCACTTTGTTCTTGACCACCTTGACCCGGGTTTCACTGCCGACCACTTCATCGCCGTCCTTTACTGCACCCGTGCGGCGAATATCCAGACGTACTGACGAGTAGAACTTGAGCGCGTTACCGCCGGTGGTGGTTTCCGGGTTACCGAACATGACACCAATCTTCATCCGGATCTGGTTGATGAAAATAACCAGACAATTGGCGTTCTTGATGTTACCGGTAATCTTGCGCAAGGCCTGAGACATCAGTCGTGCCTGCACGCCGACGTGATGGTCGCCCATCTCGCCTTCGATTTCGGCTTTGGGCACCAGGGCAGCGACCGAGTCAACGATGATCACGTCAACGGCATTGGAACGCACCAACATATCGGTAATTTCCAGTGCCTGCTCGCCGGTGTCTGGCTGCGATACCAGCAAGTCATCAACCTCGACACCCAGCTTGCCGGCATACTCCGGATCCAGCGCGTGCTCGGCATCAACAAAGGCGCAGGTGGCACCGGCTTTCTGGGCCTGTGCGATTACCGACAGCGTCAGTGTGGTCTTGCCCGACGATTCCGGCCCATAGATCTCGACAATACGGCCTTTCGGCAGGCCGCCAATCCCCAGTGCGATATCCAGGCCAAGAGAACCGGTCGAAATAGCAGGAATGGCCTGGCGTTCCTGATCGCCCATGCGCATGACCGCACCTTTACCAAACTGCCGTTCGATCTGACCCAGCGCTGCGGCAAGGGCCTTTTTCTTGTTCTCGTCCATGTGTGCATCCTCTTGGGGTTGACGTGTTTTGACAAGACTACTGTATATATGGTCAGTATTATTCCACAGAAAATCGGCCGCGCCTACCCCCGCATAAAATGATTCCACACAGGAATCTGCAAGCGCTGTTGGCGGCACCCTGCTGCAGACCGTCGATAGCCAGGGACGGCTATCGACGAGCGCACAGGGACGTGCTCGTAGCGTGTCTGCAGCTGGGTGTCGCCAACAGCGCTGAACACCAAATTGCGACGTCTACTCATTTTAACTGCTCCACTCTCGCGTATACGCCAACAACCCTTCCAGCGCGCGCAGCACCGTTTGCGCCCGCACAGCCCGGCGGTCGCCATGCAAACGCCGACACTCACTGGCTAACTGACCATCTGGCCCGGCCCAAGCAAACCAGACAGTACCGACTGGCTTGTCCACACTGCCGCCATCCGGCCCGGCGATTCCACTGACCGCGACCGCAATCTGCGCCCCGGCCGCTTCACGCGCGCCACTGGCCATGGCCCGCACGACTTGCTCGCTGACCGCACCATGCTGCTGCAACGTTTCCTCACTAACGCCCAGCCAGCGCGCCTTACTGCTATTGGCATAGGTAATAAAACCAGTTTCAAACCAGCCCGAGCTACCACTGATGCGCGTAATCGCCTCGGAGATACCACCACCTGTGCAGGATTCCGCCGTTGTTGCCATCCACCCAGCACGCTGCAAGGCATTACCCAGGCGGGCGGCAGACGCATCAATCAGGGGGTCATAGTGCGACATATGCATTCCTCTCTTAAAAGCTGGTTCGGCTTTGCGTAGACTATGCCAGCCTCAGGCATCAGATCCATCCCAATCAGCCAGGAAGTTCCATGAGCCGCGCCGACAAAGCCAATAGCCATACGCCGATGATGCAGCAATTTTTCAGCATCAAGCAGCACCATCCCAATGAGCTGTTGTTCTATCGCATGGGCGACTTCTACGAGCTGTTCTATGACGATGCGAAAAAAGCTGCACGCCTGCTGGATATTACGCTAACTGCACGTGGCCAGTCGGGCGGCCAGCCAATACCCATGGCCGGTATTCCCTACCATGCCGCCGAAGGCTACCTGGCCAGACTGGTCAAGCTCGGCGAATCGGTTGTGATCTGCGAACAGGTGGGTGACCCGGCTACCAGTAAGGGGCCGGTCGAACGTAAAGTAGTCCGTATCATTACCCCGGGAACGGTCAGCGATGAGGCTCTGCTGGACGAGCGTCGCGACAACCTGCTCGCCGCCATAGTCGGCAACAACAAAGGCTTTGGCCTGGCCTGCCTGGATATCAACAGCGGCCGTTTCAGCGTGCTGGAGCTGGCCGGCTGGGAAAACCTGTTGAACGAGCTGGAGCGCCTGGCACCCGCCGAGCTGCTGATCCCCGATGACTGGGAAAGCAATACGCCGATCGAGCGTCGCCGCGCCGTACGACGCCGGGCACCCTGGGACTTTGATCAGGACAGCGCCTTCAAATCCCTGACCCAGCAATTCGGCACCCAGGACCTGGTCGGTTTCGACTGTAGCGAGCTGACTCTCGGCCTGGGCGCCGCTGGCGCACTACTGGCATACGCCAAGGAAACCCAGCGTACCGCCCTGCCTCACTTGCGCAGTATCAGTCAGGAACGCACGGAAGACAGCGTTATTATTGATGCCGCCAGCCGGCGCAACCTGGAAATTGATCGCAACCTGTCCGGCGGCCGCGAGAATACGCTGGCGGAAGTTCTCGACCACAGTGCCACGGCCATGGGTAGCCGCCTGCTGACCCGCTGGCTGAACCGCCCCCTGCGCGAGATGAGCACACTGGAAGCCCGCCAAGGCAGCATCGCCTGCCTGTTGCAGCAGCATCAGCACGAAGACGTGCGCCCACTGCTCAAAGGAATTGGCGATATCGAGCGTATCCTGGCCCGCGTCGCCCTACGCTCAGCCCGTCCACGCGATCTCGCCCGCCTGCGCGATGCCTTGGCTCTGTTACCTGAACTACAGACTGAATTGGCCGCTCTTGACTATGCCCACCTGCAGATCCTGGCAGAGCGCATCAGCCAGCATCCGGCCTTGGCCGAGCTACTCAGCAGCGCCGTTATCGACAACCCGCCGGTCGTTATCCGCGACGGCGGAGTGATCAAGCCCGGTTACGACGCCGAGCTGGACGAGCTGCAAAATATCAGCGAAAACGCCGGGCAATACCTGCTCGACCTGGAAACCCGCGAACGCGAACGCACCGGCCTGTCCACACTCAAGGTCGGCTATAACCGGGTACATGGCTATTTTATCGAGCTGTCTCGCGGTCAGTCAGACAAGGCACCGGCTGACTATATCCGTCGCCAGACACTCAAGGGCGCCGAACGCTTTATCACTCCAGAACTGAAAGAGTTTGAAGACAAGGCCCTGTCCGCTCGTAGCCGCGCCCTGGCGCGGGAAAAGCTGCTCTATGAGCAATTGCTTGACCGGCTCAATGACGACCTGGCTGCGCTGCAGGACTGTGCCAGCGGACTCGCCGAACTGGATGTACTGGCGACGCTGGCAGAACGCGCCAGCAGCCTGGATTATTGCCGGCCACAGTTTGTCAGTGATAGCCAGCTGGCTATCGAGCAAGGCCGTCACCCGGTGGTTGAGCAGGTGCTGGATACGCCTTTTGTCGCCAACGATGTCACCCTCGACCAGGATACGCGCATGCTGGTCATCACCGGGCCGAACATGGGCGGTAAATCAACCTATATGCGCCAGACCGCTTTGATCGTATTGCTGGCGCATATCGGCAGCTATGTTCCTGCGCGCAGCGTCGAGCTATCCAGTGTAGACCGTATCTTTACCCGCATCGGCTCCAGTGATGACCTGGCCGGCGGGCGCTCGACCTTTATGGTGGAAATGAGTGAAACGGCCAACATTCTCAATAATGCGACCGCTGCCAGCCTGGTATTGATGGATGAAGTCGGGCGCGGCACCAGCACCTTTGATGGCCTCTCACTGGCCTGGTCAGCAGCCGAGTACCTCGGCCGCTTACGCGCTTTCAGCCTGTTCGCCACCCACTATTTCGAACTGACCAGCCTGGCTGAGACCGATGCCGGCGTCGTCAACGTCCACCTGACCGCTACCGAACACAACGAACGCATTGTGTTTTTACATTCAGTACAGCCCGGCCCGGCAAGTCAGAGCTATGGTTTGCAAGTCGCGCAGTTAGCTGGTGTGCCGCGCCCGGTGATTGAGCGCGCCCGTGAACACCTCAGCCACCTGGAACAGCAAAGCCTGGGGCATGGCAACCGCCCCAGCAATTCAGTCACACAAGCGCCCATGCAGAACGACTTGTTTGCCAGCGCGCCTCACCCGTTGCTGGATAAACTGCAACAATTGCAACCCGACGAACTGACGCCACGCCAGGCGCTGGAACTGCTCTATAACTGGAAACAACAACTGTAACCTGCAATCCGCCTGGAGCCTGTGCAGGCGGACAAAAACTGCTAGACTACGCGGCAAATTATACTAGCCTGATTGTTTACCATGGAGACCCACTCATGACCTTTGTTGTTACTGACAACTGCATCAAGTGCAAGTACACCGATTGCGTTGAGGTCTGCCCTGTCGATTGCTTCTACGAAGGCCCCAACTTCCTCGTCATCCACCCGGACGAGTGCATTGACTGTGCACTGTGTGAACCCGAGTGTCCGGCTAATGCGATCTTTTCCGAGGACGAAGTCCCGGAAGACCAGCAAGAGTTCACTGAGCTGAATGCTGAGCTGGCTGAAATCTGGCCGGTCATCACGGAAAAGAAAGAAGCTCTGCCAGACGCTGAAGAATGGGATGGTGTGCCGGACAAGCTGCAATACCTGGAGCGCTAACCGTCACGCAGACAAAAAAGGCCGACATTCCTGTCGGCCTTTTTTATGTTCAGGCATTCTGTGCTAAATTTCAGGCAAAAAAAGGGGCGGGATAACCCGCCCACTCTTCATTCCTTATGTGGCATCCCTGTCTGGTCGTCCTGACCCTGGATCATCCTGATAGTCCCTGACTCAAGCTCCCTGCCGAGTAGCGCTTCCCTGACGCTTGGTGCCATCATATCTTGAAACACT
>REBY01000177.1 GCA_007692485.1 Pseudomonadaceae bacterium
CGTCGGCGAACACCAATAAGTGGGCATCGATGCTGTGCTGGAAGTGGTAGTGAATGCCCTCTTCGGCGCACAGGCGTTCAATAAAGGCCAGGTTGCTTTCGTTGTATTGGGTGCAGTAGCGGCGTTCGGGGTAGTCACTGCCCAGTTGGAAGCGGAAAGCGTCACTGGGGATGCCCTGGGCCTGAAGTACGCGACTGATGATCTGCGGCACGCTCAAATGCTGGAAGACACGCTGATCACGGCAGTGGCGCAGGTAGTCCAGCTGCGGCACTAGGGTAATCTGGTAGCGGTGCAAGCGTTCGCCGCCTTCATCCTGACAGGCAGCACAAATCAGACCATGGATCACCTGCCCAGGGCTGATGGTCAGGCAAGCAGGTTGATGCAACAGGCTGTCCAGGTCGATTTCCGGCTGTTCGCTGATCAGGTCAAGCTCAAAGCGGTAGCAGTGCGACAAGGCTTCATGGCCGTGAAAAGCCAACACCTTGAAGTCGTGCTCCAGAGTACTGATATCGAGGGTAAAAACCGCGTGATTGGCTGGGCTGAACATCCGCTGTTCCTTGCGCGTGGAAATCGTCCGGCGCGAAGTATGGCGGAATGTGAAAAAATTATCTGTGAACCAGTTGGCAAAACGGGAAATTAGTGATGAAAAATATTCCTCCCAAACACCCAGCTCAGCGCTTGAGTTCGTACGCTGCCATATTGACCGCTGAGGCCAAATTCAGGGATTCCACCGTCGCCGCGCCAGGAATGGTAAACCGCCGGACATTGAGTGCGCTGAGCGCGTCAGCAGGCACACCGCGGGCTTCGTTACCGAACAGGTAGCAATCATATTGCTGGAAATCTGCATCGGTGATGGCTGTACCGCCAATATCCAGGCAGGCGATGCGTTTATAACGGCTGCTCAGCGCATCCAGACTGACCTCGGTTTCCAGCGGCACATGGAAAATGGCACCCATACTGGCGCGCACCACTTTCGGGTTGTAGGGATCAACACTGCCCGGGCTGAGCAGGCAACGAAAGCCACCAAACCAGGCCAGCGTGCGCAGGATGGTGCCGAGGTTACCGGGGTCCTGCACCTCATGCAGGTAGACCGCCCTTTCCCCCGCCATGACCGCTGTATCGGTAGCTGCCGGCAAGGGTGCCACCGCAACGATGCCCTGCGGGGTTTTGGTATCGGCCAACTGAGCCATCTGACGCTCGCTGACTAGCTGCCTGGGCCAGGTGCCGGGCCAGTCCTGATAGGCGCTGGTAACAAAGAGCTGTGCCTGTTGCCAGTGGGGGTTGGTCTCAGCCGCCTTTTGCAGCTCCAGTACCAGGTGCTCCCCTTCGAGCAGAAAATACCCGAAGGACTGGCGGTATTTTTTTTGCTGCAGTTTTTTCGCATCATCCAGCTTCACGATCGAGCTTCCTGAACGCCTGCCGCCAACCCTGCATCCGCCAGCATCGCTTTGGCTACGGCCTCGGCGATCTTGATACCGTCCACCCCGGCGGACAGAATGCCGCCTGCGTAGCCAGCCCCTTCACCCGCAGGGTACAGGCCACGGGTATTCAGGCTTTGCAGGGTCTCGCGATCCCGGGTGATGCGCACTGGCGATGAGGTGCGGGTTTCAATGCCGGTCAGCAGCGCATCGGCGCGGTCAAAGCCGCGGATCTGTCGGCCGAACGCCGGCAAGGCTTCGCGAATGGCGTCGATGGCGTAATCCGGCAGTGCAGACGCCAGATCGCCCAGCAGCACGCCGGGTTTGTAGGAAGGCTCGACCTTGCCGAGCTTGTCCGAAGGCCGGCCGGCAATAAAATCGCCCACCAGTTGCGCGGGGGCACTGTAATCGCTGCCGCCCAGTTCATACGCCTTGCTTTCCAGCTGTTCCTGCAAAGCAACGCCGGCCAGCGCATCACCCGGGAAGTCGCGTTCAGGGTCAATATTCACCACAATGCCGGAATTGGCGTTACGCTCGTTGCGCGAGTACTGGCTCATGCCGTTGGTGACGACCCGCCCCGGCTCGGACGTCGCGGCAACCACAGTGCCGCCCGGGCACATGCAAAAGCTATAGACCGCACGACCGTTGCTGGCGTGGTAGACCAGCTTGTAATCAGCGGCGCCAAGGGCTGGATGGCCGGCATATTTGCCCAGCCGGGCGCGGTCAATGAGACCTTGCGGGTGCTCGATCCGAAAGCCAATGGCAAACGGCTTGGCTTCGAGGTACACGCCGCGCTGGTGCAGCATGCGAAAGCTATCGCGGGCGCTGTGCCCCAGCGCCATGACCACATGGCGACTCTTGAGCTGTTCGCCGCTGGCCAGTTCAACACCGCGGACCTGTCCGTCTTCCAGTAGCAGGTCGGTCACTTTCTGCTCAAAGCGGATATCGCCACCCAGCTTGATAATTTCTTCACGCATCTTCGACACCACGCCGGTGAGGCGAAAGGTCCCAATATGCGGCTTGCTGACAAACAGGATTTCTTCCGGCGCGCCCGCTTTGACGAATTCCGCCATGACCTTGCGGCCATAAAACTTCGGATCCTTGATCTGGCTATACAACTTGCCATCAGAAAATAGCCCGGCACCGCCTTCACCAAACTGTACGTTGGATTCCGGCGACAGCTGCTTGTTACGCCATAAGGCCCAGGTATCCTTGGTCCGCCGACGCACATCCTTGCCGCGTTCCAGCACGATCGGCCGAAAGCCCATCTGCGCCAACAACAAAGCGGCGAACAACCCGCACGGCCCCAGACCCACCACAATCGGACGTTCGCTGATATCAGCCGGTGCCTGGGCAACCGGATAGTAGGCGGTATCAGGTGCTGGCCGAACATGCGGGTCATCAGCAAAGCGAGTGAGTACCGCCGCCTCATCCTCTACGGCCAGGTCGATGATATAGACGAACTTGATCTCGCTATTCTTTTTGCGCGCATCGTAGCTGCGTTTGAACACGGTAAACTGCTGCAAGTCAGTATCACGCAGTTGCAGACGCTGCAAAATCGCCGTGCGCAGGGCTTGCTCCGGGTGATCAAGGGGTAATGCCAGTTCGGTAACGCGAATCATGGTGTTTCCTGACGCCGCAGCTTGGCTCGGCAGCTTGCGATGGTTATGAGTGCAATAGAAAAGTGCGTCTATTGTACTGCCGTGCCGGATGCCTGTCAGGCGCTCGGAGACTTTTGCCGCATGGCACACGGCGGCGTACAATGCGGACTTTCCCGCAGTGAACAGAAGATAGCCCATGGCCCGGTCCAAAAGCAGCAAGCGCTGGCTCGACGAGCACGTCAACGATCCCTTTGTGAAACAGGCCCAGATAGACGGCTACCGTTCACGTGCCAGCTACAAGCTGATCGAGATCAACGATAAAGACCGCTTGATCCAGCCGAATATGCTGGTGGTCGACCTGGGCTCTGCGCCGGGTGGCTGGTCCCAAGTGGCAGCAAAGCTCGTTGGTCACAAGGGCCGCGTAGTGGCGTCGGACATTCTCGAGATGGATACCATCGCCGGGGTCGACTTTATTCAGGGTGATTTCACTGAACAAGCGGTGTTTGACCAGATAATGGCCACACTGGATGCAAACCTGGCAGATGTGGTTATTTCCGACATGGCGCCCAACCTCAGTGGCGTCAATGCCGCCGACCAGGCGGCCTCCATGTATCTGGTCGAGCTGGCACTGGATATGGCCTGCCAGGTGCTCAAACCCAAGGGCAGCTTTGTCGCCAAGGTATTTCACGGCGAAGGCTACGATGAATACGTTAAAACCGTACGCGAGTCTTTCGACAAGGTTTCCGTACGCAAACCTGACTCCTCACGCGGCCGCTCGCGCGAGGTTTACCTGGTCGCCAAAGGATTCAACGCAGGCTGACAGTGAGAGGCTGCGGTTGCTGCTGCCAAACGCAAAAACGTCAACTTAAACCGGGTTATCAATATCGATAAACTCGTGTTGCAGCCCAAAACGCTCAG
>REBY01000049.1 GCA_007692485.1 Pseudomonadaceae bacterium
ATGATCAGTCGGGGACTATCGTCACAGAGACAACAGTCAAGATACAAGGGGCACGATATATCGTGCCCGCCCGAGCTCAATCATCAACCATCCTCACTCGACCACCGTCCTGCATATCCTGACCCGGGTAAAGAATAACCACCTCACCAACCGCCAGCCCATCAACCACTTCGGTCTTTAACCCACTGCGTCGGCCAATCTCAACCTGGCGATAAACTGCTCGTCCGTTCTCCACAACAAAGCTGCCCCATTGCTGGTCACGGCGAAACAGCGCACTGGTCGGGGCCTGTAGCACCTCATCAGCAGCCCAAAGTACAAAGCGCGCTTCGACCCTGAAACCATCCCCCAGCCCTTCCCAGCGGGTTTCAGGTGCATCCAGCTCAACAATCACCCAAACCCGCTGCTCTTCCACACCCAAGGCCGAAACCTTGGTAAAGCCTGCCGGCTCAATGCGCCGCACACGACCGGGCAACATGCTGTCCCCACCCCAGCGTTCCAGTTCAACCGTCATTCCCGGACGCAAACGTACGGCATCGGCCGAGAGCACATCCACTTCCACTTCGAGGCTGGCCAGATCACCCAGGACCAGAATTGGCATACCGGCTTGCACCGCGCCTTCACTCTGACGCAACCGGGTCAGCACGCGGCCACTGACGGGGGCATTGACTGCGACTGGCTCGGCACCTTGCTCACCGACGGCCACTGCCAGCATGGCCTGGGCATTGTCACGCTCGAAACGCGCAACATCGACGGCAAAATTGACCGAGCGCACACTGGCTGTGGCCCGGCGGCGTTCGCTGGCGATCTGATCAAGGCGTTCCTGAGGCATATGCCCGCCGGCGACCATACGTTCAATCCGCCGGTATTCGCTGACCGCCAGTTCCAGCCTGGCCTGCTCACTGTCCACTTGACTCCGCGTTGCCTGCAGGGCCGCTTCAGCTCGCGCCAGATTGGCCTCGGCCTGGGCCTGGCTGCGGGCATCCAGTGGGGCAACCTGCAACGGGCTGATACGAAACAAGGCATCACCCCGCGCCACTTGATCGCCCGGTTCCAGGGTTACCCGACCAAGCAGGCCATCCACCGGCGCCGACACCTCATAGCGATCAGCCACCCGGGTGCGGCCCTCTTCTTCTACCAGCAAACGAAAGCTGTCCTCGCTGACGTAAGCGGTATCAACCAGAATGGCCGGTGGTCGAAAACCGTAAAACAGGGCACCGGCTATCAGCACCCCGACACCCAGAAAAAACATGATGTGCTTGCTACGCATTGGCTTTACTCCGCCGCCTTGAGCGCCGAGACCATGTCCAGACGCGCCAGTTTGCCCCAGATAAACAGCGCCGACAGTGCGGTCGCCAGCAGCACTACTACCGCAGCAGTGGCAAAGGTACTGGGGGTAAGTATCAAAGGAACCCGGTACAGATCGGTTTGCATACCCACCGTCAGCAACCAGCTCAGCAAGGCACCCAGGGCAAAGCCCGGCAAGAGTGCCAACACACTGAGCAACAACAACTCACCGAGCAAGATGTAAGCGGTTTCCAGCCGGGTAAAACCGAGCACGCGCAGGCTGGCCAGTTCACGACCACGCTCGGCAAAGGCAACCCGGGCGTTGTTGTAAGCCACAGCAAAGGCAATCAGCCCGGCCAACAGCATGCTGAACAGGGTAAATACCAGAATGCTTTCATCCATCAATTCGTTGAAGGCGCTGATGCTATGGCTGCGCAAGGTTACGCCCAGCACCCTGGGCATCTGCTCCAGTTGCTGGTGCAAGCCTTCTTGAGCGGACTGATCGACCGCCAGCAACGCCATATTGATGCTGGGCGCTTCACCCAGCATGTGCGCCAGATAGTCTTGGCTAACGTAGGCGCCAACGCCGACAAACTCGGTCACCACCCCCTCAACCGGGAGTGCCAACTGCTGGCGTCGGCCATCCAGCACCCGCACCTGCAAGCTATCGCCAGGCTGCACGTCAAGCATGCGCGCCAGATGGTCAGTGAGCAGCACCCCCTGCTCCGGCATCTGAATAGGGCGCAGTTGCTGATCCAGCACCCGGGTCAATTGGCTATTCAGTGCTCGTCCCTGCAAGGCGCCACGATATTCGCGATGCCCGTTGGCCAGCACCGCAGGCACCAGGCGCTGACCTTCGGCATGATAGACCCCCGGCAAGGCCAACAGTGACTGCAAGGCGCGTTGATTGACCGGGTCAGTAAAGCTGACACTGACATCCTGTTGCTGGGCCAAGCGAAACTGCACATCAAGCATATGGTTGATCGAGCCGCGCTGAAACCCGGTCAGCATCATCAAGGCCACCGCAAAGGCAATGCCAATGACCGACAGTAAGGACTTCACCGGCTGACGCTCCAGATTGCGCAAAATCATGCGCGCTGGCTGACTCAGGCCGCGAATACCCAGCCGCTCGATCAGCGTGCGCCGATAGTGCGCTGGCGCCTCGGGCCGCATGGCCTCGGCTGGTGGCAGGCCGACGGCACCCTGCAATGCTTTCAGCGTTCCCAGCAAGGCCGCTATTGCAGCAATGGCCACCCCGCCAATCACGACACTGGGACGCAACTCGCGCTCAAGCCAGGGAAAACGGAAATAATCCTGATAGAGGTTGCTCAGTCCGTCCGCCAGCCAGACGCCAAAGGCCACTCCCAGCAGACTGCCAAGCAGCACAATGGCCATCACCCATTGCACATAGTGCAAGCCGACCTGCCCGTTGCTGTAACCGAAGGCCTTGAGCACCGCAATTTGCTCACGCTGGGTGCGGATCAGTCGCGCCGTCACCACATTAAGCAGAAAAGCCGCCACACCGATAAAGATCAACGGCAGTAGGCGCGCCATGGCGGCCAGTTGCTCGAGCTCTTCTTCCAGATACCGGTGCGAGGTTTGCTCGCTGCGCGCAAAGGCACCCAGACCGCCATAACTGGCCAGCAAAGGGTCCAACCGGGCAATCACCGTATCGGCTGAACTGCCCGGTGCCAGACGCAGATTGACCTGATTGAAGCTGCCCTCCATGCCATAGGCGGCGGCCAACGCACTGCGATTCATCCAGATCACCGCATAGCGGGCAAAATCCGGGAACAGATCACCGGGGCGAATCTGGTATATAAACTCGGGGGACAGGGCAACACCACTGATACGCAAACTGCGGTAGCGACCATTGATCACCACCGCCAGTGTATCGCCCGGGTGCAGATCATGCGCCCCGGCAAAGGCCTCACTGATTACTACCTGGTCCGCAGACAGCGCATCGGGCAAGTACCCGGAACGCAGATACAGTTGATTGAGTGCCGGCTGGAGACCATCGGGTATGGACAGGGCTATACCGGTTACCGGATCAGCAAAATCCGCCAACTGGATATTCAAGGGCGCGCGGACCTGGGTCTCCAGTGCCGCCACCCCATCAATATCCGCCAGCCGCTCGGCCAGGGCCTCCGGCGCGCGCTTGAGCGGCGCAAACACATCGGCAAAGCGCTGCTGCAGGTACACCCCTTCCTGAGTGGCACGCAAGGAATCTATGGTGCTGAAAGCCATGACATACATGGCAATGCCAGTGGCAATTACCAGCGCAATGGCACTGCCCTGCCCCTTCATGGTCCAGAGGTTGCGCAGCAGTTTGCGTTGCAAGGTTGCCATGTTTACCAGCTCAGCTCATCGGGCTGGCGCTTGTGGGTATTGCAGTGAATCTCACTCACACGCCCATCGGTCAGACGAATCATGCGATCAGCCATATCGGCAATACTGGCGTTGTGAGTAATGACCGCCGTGGTTGTGCCCAGGCGCTGATTGATGTCCTGCAGTACCTGTAGCACGCGGATACCGGTCTTCGAATCCAGCGCCCCGGTCGGCTCGTCACACAAGAGTACCGAGGGGTTCTTGGCAATGGCGCGGGCAATCGCCACCCGCTGCTGCTCACCGCCAGAGAGCTGGGAAGGAAAATGGTCCTGCCGCTCGGTCAAGCCGACCAAGGCCAGCGCCTCTTCCGGACGCATGGGCGCCTTGGCAATGTCGGTAACAATGGCGACGTTTTCGCGCGCGGTCAGGCTGGGAATCAGATTGTAGAACTGGAAGACGAAGCCAACGTGGTCGCGGCGGAAACGGGTCAATTGTGCCTCGCTGGCACGGCTGAGGTCCTGATCGCGGTAATGCACTTCACCGCTGGTAGCACTGTCCAGCCCACCAAGGATATTCAGCAGGGTCGACTTGCCGCTGCCAGAGGCGCCGAGCAGGACCACAAACTCGCCCTGATAGAGTTCCAGATCAACACCTCGCAGCGCCTGAATCTCAACCTCCCCCATAAAAAAGGAGCGGGTCAGATTCCTTGCGCTGAAAACAATGTCATCCTTTTGCATGCTGTCTACCCAAGTTTATGGGGAGAGTCTAGCAGTCAGGCCGCCGGCGACACTTGACCGAGGTCAAAGCTGCTGCGGGCATGGTAGTTGTGACGGTCAGGTACGCTGTGGGCGCGGAGTGGCGCCCCTACGCGAGGGTCAAGAGCCTGCTGAATGTCAGCGGCTGGCAACCATCTTCTCGATACATTGCCGGGACTCGTCCGGCAAGTCGGTGAAGTGCAGCCCGGTCCAGTATTGGTTGCCATTGATGCTTTTACGATGCCAGAGACTTTCAGCGTCAATCAAAAATTCACGGCGCCCATTCAGCGTCATCGGTAAATTGACCTGCAACGCATACTGGCGGTTGAGTTCGATGGGATGTTCACTGAGTAACATAAGACCTTCGACATGCAAGTCCACCACACGACCGAGATGATGACCATTGCTCAAATCATAGACTTCAAGGCTGTTGCTCACTGGGTGTCGCTCCAATCTGCGGCGTTCGTCGTGCATAGCTACTCCTGACTAACCCCGGACAACTGGCTCGGGCGTCTTGATTGGATGCGTCTTAGGGTTCACCTCCAACCATTCAGGTAAGTGTGAACCATTAAAATGATGGCGAAAAGCTATTAAGCCGAAATATTCTGTTAAATAGATCACATTCCGAACAATTGGTGCGTCTGTCGGCCTACCAGATTGAAGCCCAGGCCACCAACAACGACACAATCACCACTATGGTTAATGGCTTGCGCAGCGACGGATACCACACCGGCGCCAAACCATGATTGACCGCCCATATATCAGCAAAGTAAAGGGCAGCAAAAGCCAGAAAGAACAAGGGAATACCGAGCTGCTGCGGCATGCTCAAGGCAAACCAGCCCAACAATGGCGGTATGACTGATAACCCCAGCTGAATCGGAGCCTTGTCACTGGCCTCATCAGCCCGCATGGCCAGCCCCCAATGAATCGCCCCCATAAACGCCAGAATGATCGCCGTATAAGCAAGCAGCTCATCCATCACCCATTCACGCCAGGCTTCGGGTGTGACCCACAGACCCATGGCACCAAAAACGAAAGGAGCAAGTCCAGCAGCGCCAAGCAACAGGGCGAGCTTGGGAGGACGGGTTGCGCTGAATGGATGCATGCTGGCCTCTATTAACGTCGACAAAACATGTCGGTTTTTTGCCACATTATAAGTGGCAATTCTCTGGCGGCAAGCCATCATCAATAGGATTACTGGCCTGCCGACGGCAATTCGCTACTGGCTTTCGGTGGCCGGCGGCGCGGAAGTGCTCTCAGCAGTGTTTTCAGGCGCTGATCAAGCAATTGCAATTGGAGTTTATCCGGTGTGTCCTGGCTGGCATAGGTCAAGCGTTCGTATTCGGCAAAGAAAGCGTCGATAGCTTCACCTTGCTGCGGTAATGCCGCTGACAACCGCTGTTGCCAGGCGCGCGGGCCTTCGCCACGCTGGGCTTGCAAGCCCAAACTCTGCAGCCGACGATCCAGTAGCTGCCATGCGCGTTTACGCTTGTCGCGGGCACGCTTACCGGGGCGCAGGGTCCATAGCGCAAGCGGAATCATCACCATTGCAGCAGCCAGAAGCAGAACGACAGCAACGCGTTGCCAATCGGCAGTCCCCAGCCAGCGGCGGAAAAAGTCACCCTGACGCTCACTCTGGTAATTCAGTACGCGCATCTGCCATTGGAAATTGGCTTCATCCCAACCCAAGCGCAGCCGGTTGACCCAATCAATATTGCGATAGCGGGCAGCCGACAAAGGTGAGCCTTCCAGGAAGCTGCCCTCGCCTTGCAAGGCCTGCTGCAACCCCAACTCAATACGCTCCGGTGCAACCTGGAAGGTCGGGTCAACTGACACCCAGCCCTGCCCCGGTAACCAGACCTCTACCCAGGCATGCGCATCAAACTGATGCACCAGCACATAATTGCCACGTGGGTTCGTCTCGCCGCCCTGGTAACCGGCCACCACTCGAGCGGGAATACCGGCAGAACGCAAGACAAACGTCATCGCACCGGCGTAATGAGCGCAGAAGCCGCGCTGGGTATCAAAAAGAAACTCATCGTTAGTGTGGCGTCCCAGTGTGGGTGGGCGCAGGGTGTAATGAAAAGGCTCGCGGTTGAAATGCTGAAGCAATGCGGCAACCAGGTCCTCATCCTCAGGGTGTTGCTCACGCAGCTCCTCGGCCCAAGCACGACTGCGGGGATCAACGTCTCGTGGTAATGACAGGTAGAGGCGCTCCTGCAAGGGGTCAAGGCCATCTGGATCGAGCACACTATCCGGCCAGGACGTGGCCCGGTAAGCCGTGGTCTGGGTAAACGGACGACGGGCTTGCAGCATAAAATCGCGGGTCAGTATCAGGCTATCGTCGGTTGTAGTTGCCCCGCGCAAGCTAAACGCCCATTGCTGCTGGCTCGCTCCTGTGAGTATCTGATAACTGATCGACTCACCCTCTGGCTGCCAGGGCCGCGTAAGAGCCTGACTGGACAGTTGTGAGTGGGACCACTCGCGACCATTGAAGGTACTCAGTGTCAGTGCCCGCCAATAAAGATCGCTATGCGCCGGTATCTCATCGTCAAAACTGACGCGAAAAGCCAGCTGACTGGAGCGGGCCAAATCGGCAATATCGCCCGGCGACATGCTTTCCGCTAGCCCGGTGGTAGCGCCCTGCCCTGGCGCATTGACCGACCACAGTGGCCCGATGCGCGGAAACAGCATGAACAGCACCAGCATTAAAGGAATCGCTTGCAACAACAAAACACCTGCGGTGCGCATGGCACGCGCCGGATCATTGCGGCCCGGTGATTGCTGCAAACCCACCAATGCCGACACCAACACCAGCAAAGAAAAGCACTGATAGAGCGTAATAGGAATGCCCTGATCGAACAGAAAAGCAGTGGCAATGATAAAAAACCCCAGGTAGATCACTACCAAGGCATCACGCGGATTGCGCATTTCCAGCAATTTGAGCATGAACAGCAATAGCAGCAGCATTACGGCTGCATCCAGCCCGATCAGAGTACCTTGTGCCTGGAAAGTGCCTGCCGAAATGGCCATCAAAGCGAACACCTTGAACACGGTACCGGGGTAACGCCAGCGCATACGTTGGATTTGCACCCGCCAGAGCGCACAACCAATCCAGATCATGGCTACCCAGAATGGTAAACGTGGCAGGTGCGGCAATAACACGACCATTTGCGCGGTCAACAGCCAGGCCAGACTATTGCGGGGTATCAGGCCAGCGAAACTCATGCCGGGACTCCATACAACGCTAGGGCCTTGAGACAGGCATCACGGTGGCCTTCACCCTGCGCCGGTCCCAGGCGGGTGCCAGGCATGATCAACCCGTACGGTTCATGTTTTTGTTCAAGCTGCAAAACCCAACCCGTGAGATAGCCCAGCTTTTGCTCCAGATCGGCACCTGGCGCTTGCTCAAGGTTCAACCACCAAGTGGTCTGGCTGGGTTCGGCGAATACCTTGCTGTGCAACCCCTGCCCTCGCGACCAGGCGCGCCAATCCAGGCGGCGTTTGGAGTCGCCCGGCTGGTAATTGCGCAAGCCCTGAAAATCATCGACACCCTCGTTGAGGCCCGGCTCACCTTCATCATCCTGCCCCTGTCCGGCTTGGCGCGGGAGATCCCCTTTCAGCGGTTGCGGATAGACCAACACCTGCCAGCGCAAATCAATCAGACTCCAGGCCACAAACCAACCCAATGGATAGCGAGTTTCAACCCGCAAGCGACCCGGGCTGAACCAGCCACGCTGGCGTGCCGGATGATAAAGCGTCAGTTGACTTTCGTCGCCCTTGGCCACATCTACCCGTTGCGGTTGCGTCTCAGGCCAAGTCAGCACCAATGACTGATGCAAGCGCTGGGGCGCCGCCAAGGTCACACTGAGCGGAACATTTTCGCCGGCAAATACCGGCGCACCGCCAGATGCGCGCAATTGCAGGCCGGCAAGGTTGCGATAAGTATGATGAAGACCCACCCAGAACAGGCTGCCCAAAATGAAGGTTACCCCATACACCAGGCTGTTCTGATAGTTGATCGCACCCACCAGCATGATGGTCAGCAACAGCAGCAACCCCAGACCCGCACGACTGGGCAGAATGAAGATGCGCCGATGATTCAGCGTAACCTCACTGGCAGCCGGTATACGACGCTTCAACCAGCGCTGAAACCAGGCACGCAACAGAGGCATCAGACGGCCTCCACCTCATTCAACAACCATTGCGCCAAACCTCCACCGCCGTGCCCGGCAGGGTCTTCGCTTGCACGCAGGCGATGGCTGACGACAGCGGGCAATACCGCTTGAACATCTTCCGGAATGACGTAATCACGGTGTTCCAGCATGGCCCAGGCTCGGGCCGCAGCAAGCAGCCCAAGACTGGCACGCGGAGACAACCCCCAGGCACAAACCTGACTGTCACGGGTACGATTAACCAAACGCAGAATGTAATCAACGATGGCTTCGCTGGCCGTTATTTTGGGCACTGCCGCTTGCAGGGCCAGCAACTTGTCTCTTGGCAACGCGGGTAAAACACGCTCCAACCGCTCCTGACGCTCAGCCCCCATCAATAGGGATTTTTCTGCTGCAGGCGATGGGTAGCCCAAGGATAAACGCATAAGAAAGCGATCGAGCTGCGACTCAGGCAACGGGAAAGTGCCGCCCTGCGATACCGGGTTTTGGGTAGCAATTACGAAAAAAGGCTCTGGTAACGGACGAGTGGCCCCATCAATGGTGACCTGCCCTTCTTCCATCGCCTCGAGCAAGGCGCTCTGGCTTTTCGGTGTGGCGCGATTGATCTCGTCGGCCAGGACCAGTTCGGCAAACACCGGACCGGGATGGAAAATGAACTGCGCGGTGTTGCGATCAAACACCGAGGTACCCAGAATATCTCCCGGAAGCAGATCGCTGGTGAACTGAATACGCTGATAACCTAGTCCCATAACCCGGGCCAAAGCCTGTGAAAGCGTCGTCTTGCCCATGCCCGGCAAGTCCTCAATCAGCAGATGACCCCGTGCCAGCAAGCAGGCAACAGCCAGCCGAACCGCGTGTTGCTTACCAAGGAGTACCTGATCAATTTCAGCCAGGGCCTGGGACAACGTATCCTTCATTGAGCTTCCTTATCTACCCGGCTTGGCGAGTAAAGTGACGATTTTAACTTTGATGTTAGGGCCTGTGGCGCAGAATGCAAAGTAACGGGCAATGGCTTGTAACAGCTTGTGGCTTGCCCACCTACCCGGTTGCGCCATGATAAGTAGATATTTCAACGGATGATGCCCATGTTTGTGCTTCCCATACGCGCCTTATGCCTGGCCAGCCTGGCTCTGCTCACCGCCTGTTCGCCATTGGCCCCGGTCAATTTTTTCGTCCCCGATGACAGCTACCACCTGCGCGCTGACCAGGCCTACGGCAGCGACGAGCGTCAACGCCTGGATGTATTCCTGCCGGTCGGCGAACTGGACCGGGCACCTGTGGCACTGTTCTTTTACGGCGGCAGTTGGCGTGGTGGCAGCAAAGATAATTACACCTTTGTCGGTGAAGCCTTGGCCTCGCGTGGGATCATTACGGTGATCGCTGATTACCGTGTCTACCCGGAGGTCACCTATCCGGACTTTCTGCATGACAGCGCCGCGGCGCTGGCCTGGGTGGTTGAGCAGCGTAGCGATTGGCAACCGCAATCAGGGCCGCTGGTGGTGATGGGGCATAGCGCAGGGGCTTACAACGCAGCCATGCTGGCGCTGGACCCGCGCTGGCTGGAGCCCCACGCATTGTCGCCGGCGGACCTAGATGCCTGGGTATCACTGGCGGGCCCCTTCGAGTTTTTGCCAATCATCAATCCACGGGTCAAACCCGTATTTCATCACCCGGATACACCGCTGGATTCGCAACCCATTGAACATGCCGGCTCACATAGCCCGCCAGCTCTACTGATGGCCGCCCGGCCAGACCGGTTGGTTGACCCCGAACGCAATACCCAGGCTATGAGTGAAAAGCTCTCAGCCGCCGGTGTAGCGGTTGATACCCACTACTTTGAATCACGCAACCACTTCACCCTAGTGCTGGCCTTGGCGCATCCTTTCCAGCACTGGGACCCCGTTCTCGACAAGACTGCAGACTTTATTCATCAGCTGGCAACGCCTCCAGACGACTGATCATGTAACGCACATGCAGATGCAACGTATATAGCTCATGAGCATAGGAAAGCGGCACGTCAACGCGGGTCAAATCGTCTTCCAGTTTATGCAGACTGGCCAATTCCTTTTCGCGCACCGCTTGAATTTCATCGTGCAGAATCAACCGGTCAATCCGCCGCAATTGACCGTACCAGCGGAACACCCGTGCGCGAATACGCCAACGATATAGCGGCCCCATGCTGCGGAACAAAGGGATCATGATGGCAATAAAGGGAATCAACAGCACGACGTAACGGTCGACCAATGAGGCAATCCAGAACGGCAGGAAACGCTGCAAAAAAGGCACCCCGTTGCGATGGTAATAGTCCGCCTCGTTGCTTAAAGGCAAATCCAACGGACTGGCAGCCGGGAAAGCATCCGGCGCATCCAGCAAAGTGCCTTCGCGTAAAATCTCTCGGGTTTCTTGCAAAATCAGTGTAGCTAGCGCCGGATGGAAGTCCTGGTTCACCACCAGGGTCGCAACGGGTGACAATACCTGGGCACTGCGTGGTGGCAGGTTGTTAGCAATATCCAGCAAGCCCATCGGAATACGTACCTGGTTCAGATAGGGCAAGCGTGCAGCCAAGGCTTCGGTCTGATTAAAATCGGCCAATTCCAGCTCAGGGTCGGCGATCAGTTGCAGAAT
The DNA here is from genome assembly GCA_007692485.1 of Pseudomonadaceae bacterium. Classification (GTDB taxonomy): domain Bacteria; phylum Pseudomonadota; class Gammaproteobacteria; order Pseudomonadales; family Pseudomonadaceae; genus Halopseudomonas. The sequence continues at coordinate 11,168 of REBY01000049.1, forward strand.
CAATGGATGATCGGCCGGCAAAACCAGGAAGGCTGCATCCAGCTCACCGGCCAGCAAAGCGGCAGCCGCATCCTGGCTACCCAGCGCCTGCCAACGGCCTTCATTCAGGCCACTGAAACGTTCCTGCTGGCCAGCCTCGGCGAACAAGGCCTTGGCCACAGCCCAGGTTCCACTGCCCTCACTACCAACCGACAAACTCAACGCATTCAGATCAGCCAAAGTATCCACCGGCTCACCGGCACGTTGAAATAACCATAAGGGTTCGTGGTAAAGCGCCGCTAATGCCTGCAAAGAGTTGCGTTCCGTCCGGCCGAGCAAATCAGCTGTGCCGCTCTGAACCAAACCAATCTGGACCTCCGGGTTGTCGGCGCTGAGACGCTGCAGGTTCTCCAGCGAACCCTGGCTCGGGCGCAACTCCAGCGTCAGCCCCTGCGCATCCAGACGCTCGGCCAGCAAGCGGGCAAAACCATGGTAAGCCCCGGCTTCCGCTCCCGTGGTCATCACCAGATGACGCGGCGGTGCCGGGTCAAGAAAGCGGATCAGCCCCCAGGCTAACAGGGCTGCCAGCGGAATAATCCATAGGTTGGTTCTGATAAACAGCCATATGGGCTTGAGCACCTGCATTAGCAAGACATCCTTACATTATTAGCCTGCGCTTAGCTTAGCGCATGACACCTCAAGCGCAGAGGCCAGAAAGCACAATGGGCCTGAAAAGGCCCATTGTCTTGTTGCTGAATTTGACGCAATCAGTAGCGAATGATGTCCGCAGCTTCCATGAGCTTTTGCCGCAGAGCAGTAAAGTCCTGCTCACCCGTCTGGCCAGCAACAAATTCGCGGTACTCAGGATCCTCTGCTTCTTCTGCCAGATTCTGCGGGGTGGCAACGCCATTCAGCTGGACGATCCAGCGGCTGCCATCCGTCTGCTCAAACTGGGCAACACTGGGCTGCTCACTGCCTGGGGCAGGCATGGCGAACACATGACGGATCAATGCCGACGGCACCGCACTGGACGTGCGACGGACAGCCTCATGGCTTTCCCACTCTGCACCCAGCTCTGCGGCTAATGCATCAGCTTCCAGCTCACCACTGCGCAGTTGCGCTACAAACTCGTCAGCACGCTCACGGGCCTCTCTGGTTGCCTTGCGGTAGATCAGCATATCTTCCACTTCGTCGCGGATTTCTTCCAGCGGACGCAGGCTAGGACGCAGGTGCTCTTTAACGCGCACAACCACGGCGGTATCCGCATCAAGTTCAATCAAGCTGCTGTTGAGGTCATCCTGCAACACTTCCTCGGAGAAAGCAGCTTGCATGATCCGCGGATTAGCGGTCAGGCCTTCGCCCGAGTTACGGCTAGCAGGCTCATGGGTGACGACCTCAAGACCCAGCGCATCGGCCGGCTCTTCAAGATCCGCTGACTCATAGGCCAGATTCGACAGCTCACGGCTGGCTTCAACAAAACGACGTTCAACCAGACCGGTCTTGATTTCTTCTTCCAGGCTTTCGCGCATGGATTCAAGGCTGGGTACTTCAGGCGATTGCAAGCGCGTCAGCTTGATCAGATGCAAGCCAAAGCTGCTACGCACGGGCTCAGAAACCTCGCCCTCGTGCAGCGCAAACAAGGCCTCTTCGAAGGCGGGATCGAAGCTACCCCGGGAAACAACACCCAGGTTGCCACCCTCGTTGGCACTGCCGCTGTCATCTGACATCTCGCGCGCTACCGTGGCAAAATCTTCACCGGCAGCCAGACGCTCGCGCGCTTCAGCAATACGGGCCTGGGCTTCTTCGTCATCGATCGAGTCCGTCTCAATCAACAGGTGCGAAGCGCGGCGCTGTTCAGCCAGATTGCCGATCTCACGCTGGTACAACGCTTCAATATCAGCCTCATCAACCGTGACCTGATCGAAGAAGTCACTGCGGCGCAGCGTCAGGCTCTGCACCACGATTTTCTCCTGGGTCATGAAGTCTTCTTCATTGGCGGCGTAATATTCAGCGATTTCATCTTCGCTAACGCTTATGCCATCCAGACTGTATGCAAGATCGATCACCGCAAAATCACGCGCTTGCTGTTCCAGCCGAGCCAGGTGCATACGTTCACTGGGAGTAGCAAAAGCGGTTGCTTCCATAGCATTGCGCAGTTGACTGATTTTCAACTCTTCACGTATCAGGTCGCGGAAGGCCAGACGCGAGGACATACCCATCCCGCGAATAACGGCGTCAAAGCGTTCGGCATTGAATTGACCATCAACCTGAAAGTCCGGTGTGGATAAGATCAGCCGGTCAATCATGCTCTCGGAAATGTAGAAGTTGGCCTGATCTGCGCCATCCAGCAATACCGCACGATCAATCAGGTCATCGAGTACCGACTCGCGCAGCATATTCTCATCAATCATGCTGGGGTCGAACATGTCGTTGCCCATCTGCTGGATCTGTTGCAGCAACTGGCGATGCTGCAAGGCCACGGCGCGGTCCAGCTCGACACGAGTGATGACCCGGTCGTTGACTTCCGCAGCTTTGTTTTCGCTGCTGGTAAAGCGGCTGATGGATTCCCAACCGGTCAGGGCAAACACAAGCACAATAACGCCAACGATCACCTTGGCAATCCAGCTTTGCGATTTGTCCCTCATTCTTTGCAGCATCGTGCCCCCACAGTCTTGTTATTCATCTCACGCAAAATACGCTCTGGCAGCATGATAATCGTCTGCGGCCATTTCTTCTATCGATAAACGCAAAAAGGCGCATCTGGGTGATGCGCCTTTTGCAAATCTGGGCCAGTTCAGGATATCGACAGGGTGACGCCTGTACTGGTCCGGGTAGTACCTTGACATCCGTGTACAGGAATAAACCTATGACGGAGCAAGTCAGACACTGCTTAGTTGACAGCGTCCTTCAGTGCTTTACCGGCTTTGAAGCCCGGGATTTTGGCAGCGCTAATCTGGATGGGGTCGCCAGTCTGAGGGTTGCGACCAGTACGGGCGGCGCGCTCCTTGACAGCGAAAGTACCGAAGCCGACCAGAACTACCGAGTCGCCATCTTTCAGCGCACCAGTGATTGAGTCGATTACGGCGTCCAGTGCACGACCGGCAGCAGCTTTAGGAATATCAGCGGATGCGGCGATAGCATCAATCAGTTCAGACTTGTTCACTCTAAGTCCCCTTATCAATTTCGATGTGTTAGTTAATCGTTATAAACCGTCTTACTTAGCAAAGCCGTGGCCAGTCAGCCAACCTGGTAGGCGTTGCCGCTTTATAACAAGCGACAAAAAACCCTGTCAAGGAAGCTGGCATTACTGCCAGAACGGATGATGGCGACGACGCTGCAAAATCTGCGTGCCCCCTGCCCCGCATCAGTGTGTACTGATACGCTCCTTGGCATCTGCATCTCGATTGTCGTCCTTTGCCACCATCTCTTCAACCCCTTCCTTCAGCGGCTCGGGCATGTATTGCAACGCAACCTGCAATACCTCGTCAATCCACTTGACTGGAATGACCTCGATATCTTCTTTGATATTGTCGGGAATTTCCTTTAAATCGCGGATATTATCGTGCGGAATGAGCACGGTGCGAATGCCGCCACGGTGCGCTGCAAGCAGCTTTTCCTTGAGTCCACCAATCGGTAAAACTTGTCCACGCAGGGCAATTTCACCGGTCATGGCGACGTCTGCACGCACCGGAATACCGGTCAAAGCCGAAACCAGTGCCGTGCACATGCCAATACCGGCACTCGGACCGTCCTTCGGGGTCGCCCCTTCAGGTACGTGAATATGGATGTCATTCTTCTCGTGGAAGTCCCCTGCGATACCCAAACTGGCTGCCCGACTACGCACTACGGTAAGCGCCGCACTGATCGATTCCTGCATCACATCACCCAGCGAGCCGGTCTTGATCTGGCGACCTTTGCCGGGTACCACAGCTGCTTCCAGGCTGAGCAATTCACCGCCCACTTGGGTCCAGGCGAGACCAGTAACCTGGCCAACCTGATCGCTTTCTTCGGCCAGACCGTACTTGAATTTACGCACGCCAAGATGCTGCTCAAGCAGTTCACTTTCAACCACCACCGGGGCGCGGGATTTGCTGCTAACCTGCTCACGAACGACCTTGCGGCAGAGCTTGGCAATCTGGCGCTCAAGCCCGCGCACACCGGCTTCCCGGGTGTAATAACGGATAATCTCAAGTAGCGTTTGATCCGGCACTTCGATCTCACTGGCCTTGAGACCATTGTTCTTGATCTGCTTGGGCACCAGATAACGACGGGCAATATTGACCTTCTCGTCTTCGGTGTACCCCGGGATACGGATCACTTCCATCCGGTCCAACAGCGGCGCAGGGATATTCATTGAGTTACTGGTGCAAATAAACATCACATCCGACAGGTCGTAATCGACCTCCAGATAATGATCGTTGAAACTGTTGTTCTGCTCAGGGTCGAGCACCTCCAGCAAGGCCGATGACGGATCACCACGCATATCGGCACCCATCTTGTCGATCTCATCCAGCAGAAACAGCGGGTTACGCACCCCTACCTTGGTCAGCTTTTGCACCAACTTACCGGGCATGGACCCAATATAGGTACGGCGATGGCCGCGGATCTCGGCCTCGTCACGTACGCCACCCAGAGCCATACGCACAAACTTGCGGTTGGTTGCCCGCGCCAGAGACTCACCCAGTGACGTCTTGCCCACACCGGGCGGACCGACCAGGCAGAGTACCGGGCCTTTCAACTTGCGCACCCGCTTCTGGACGGCGAGATACTCCAGGATGCGCTCTTTTACCTCGTCAAGACCGTAATGATCTGCCTCCAACACGGCTTCAGCTCGCGCCAGATCATGTTTCACCTTGCTCGCCTGCTTCCATGGGACCTGAGTCAGCCAGTCGATGTAGGAGCGCACCACAGTAGCTTCCGCTGACATTGGCGACATCATCTTCAGCTTGCTCAGCTCGGTACTAGCCTTTTTGTGCGCCTCTTCACTCATGCCGACAGAGTCAATTTTCTTCTGCAGGGTTTCCAGTTCGTTGTGATCTTCATCCAGGCCACCCATTTCCTTCTGGATTGCCTTCATCTGTTCGTTCAGATAGTACTCGCGCTGGCTGCGCTCCATCTGCTTCTTGACTCGGCCACGGATACGTTTTTCCACCTCCAGCAGCTCGATTTCACCATCCAGCACACCGAGCACATGCTCGACGCGCTCACGCACAGGAATGATTTCAAGGATGTCCTGCTTTTGCTCCAGCTTAAGGTTCAGATGCGCCGCCATGCTGTCGACCAGACGGTCAGCGTCTTCGATATCTGCCAACGTACTGATCACCTCAGACGGAATCTTCTTGCCCACCTGAACAAACTGCTCAAACTGGCTCATCAGGCTGCGCACCAGTACTTCTGACTCGCGCTCTTCCATCTCTGGAGCTGGCAGTGCTTCCAACTTGGCCTGGAGGTAGCCACTGACATCTTCGATATGGGTGATATTGGCACGCTGCTCGCCCTCAACCAGCACCTTGACGGTGCCGTCAGGTAGCTTGAGCAGCTGCAGAATGGTGGCCACGGTGGCAACGCGGTATAAGCCGTCTGCGCCCGGGTCGTCATCGGCCGGGTCACGCTGGGCAACCAGAAGAATCTGTTTGCCGTCAGCCATCGCGGCTTCCAGGGCAGCAATCGAACGGTCACGTCCGACGAACAGCGGGATCACCATATGCGGATAAACCACTACATCACGCAGTGGCAAAAGGGGGAGTTCGCTGACTAGGCTCATGGCTATGACTCGCTCTTTGACGGGCAATTATAAATTGCCGCAGGTAGATTAACGTGCTGCATGATTTGAAGATGGGGGCAAAGCAGGCAAATTACAAGCGGGGATACATGCGGAAAAACAAAGCAGATAAAACCTGGAGGGTGAAGCAAACCAACGACAGACAAGCCGCCTGCCGCTGGTTAGCTTGAGACCTGCCGATCAATCGTCGGGCACGGCCTTTTGTTGCGGTTCGTCGTTGGCTGCATACATCAACAAGGGGTTGGCTGTGCCGTTGATGACATTTTCGTCAATCACCACCTTACTGACATTCTCGGCTGACGGAATGTCGTACATGGTTTCCAGCAGCACGCCTTCGAGGATAGAACGCAAACCACGGGCGCCCGTTTTACGTTCCAACGCGCGACGTGCAATCGCTTTCAAGGCATCTTCACGGAACTCCAGCTCAACACCTTCCATATCGAACAAGCGCGCATACTGTTTGGTCAGGGCATTTTTCGGCGCAGTGAGAATCTCCACCAGCGCCTCTT
>REBY01000203.1 GCA_007692485.1 Pseudomonadaceae bacterium
TTGGTTGCCCCCGCTGGCAGACCGTCGATGCCCTGGACGGGCATCGCCGAGCCCACATGGATGTGCTTGTAGCGTGTCTGCCAGCGGGGGCAACCAAGGCAGCATGCACAGATATCCAAGGGTCAGTATTTTTCCAGCACTCTCATCAACCAGTTACTCGAAACAACATTCAGAGACAACCCATGACCACCAAACCCCAGCGCAGCGACTACCCCTACCTGCACCCCATCACCACCCGCTGGCATGACAACGACATCTACGGCCACGTCAACAACGTCACCTACTACAGCTACTTCGACAGCGCCGTAAACAGCTGGCTCATTACCCAAGGCGGCCTCGACATCCACAACGGCCAACAGATTGCCTTCGTCGTCAGCTCCAGCTGCGATTACTTCGCCCCCATCGCCTTCCCCGAACCCATCGAGGTCGGCGTGCGCGTCGCCAAACTCGGCAACAGCTCCGTCAACTACGAACTCGCCATCTTCAAAGAAGGCTCAGACGACGCCTGCGCCGCCGGCCGCTTCGTCCACGTCTTCGTCGAACGCAACAGCAACCGCCCCTGCCCCATTCCCGACGGCCCCCGCGCCGCCCTGCAACGTCTCATCCCCTGAGCCGCCCCGCAACAGCCCGCATAATGCGGGCTGGCACAGTACAACCGCTTATTGATAAAGAAAAACTATCAACTCCCTGCCCAAATCCTACTGGCAGTAATCACCTACCGTTGCTACAACTAATACACCCACTGCATACAGGTGTAGGTATAAAGCCCTACACTTGATGCAGGGAAGAACATCAGTCTGATCGCAATCCGGTCAGCAAAACCATGAAACTGCTACCCGCAGAGTTCAGTCACCCAGATGGAATCGGAGATAATTATGAGCGACAACAACAAGGGCAAATGCCCGGTAATGCACGGTGGCAACACCTCAGGCAACACCAACAAGGATTGGTGGCCAGAAAACCTTAATCTCGACATCCTGCACCAACACGACAGCAAGACCAACCCACTCGGCGAAGACTTCAACTACGCCGAAGAATTCAAGAAACTTGACCTTGAAGCGGTCAAGAATGACCTCAAAGCCCTGATGACTGACAGTCAAGAATGGTGGCCCGCTGACTGGGGTCATTACGGCGGCTTGATGATCCGCTTGGCCTGGCACGCAGCAGGCACTTATCGTATTTCTGATGGCCGTGGCGGCGCCGGTACTGGTAACCAGCGCTTCGCCCCGATCAACTCCTGGCCCGACAACACCAACCTCGACAAAGGTCGCCGACTGCTGTGGCCGATCAAGAAAAAGTACGGCAACAAACTGTCCTGGGCCGACCTGATGATCCTCGCCGGCAACATGGCCTATGAGTCCATGGGCTTCAAAACCTTCGGCTTTGCCGGCGGTCGTGAAGACATCTGGCACCCGGAAAAAGATATTTACTGGGGTTCTGAGAAAGAGTGGCTTGCGCCGTCTGGCAGCGAAGGTACCCGCTACTCCGGTGAACGTGACCTGGAAAACCCCTTGGCTGCGGTAATGATGGGCTTGATTTACGTTAACCCGGAAGGGGTCGATGGCAAGTCGGATCCACTTAAAACCGCGCATGACGTACGCGTGACCTTCCAGCGTATGGCGATGAACGATGAAGAAACCGTTGCCTTGACCGCTGGCGGCCATACCGTCGGTAAGTGCCACGGTAACGGCGACGCCGCCAACCTTGGGCCAGAACCAGAAGCGGCAGACGTTGAAGAACAGGGTCTCGGCTGGAATAACCACAAGACCCGTGGTATTGGCCGTGACACCGTCACCAGTGGTATCGAAGGCGCCTGGACAACCAACCCTACCCAGTGGGATAACGGCTACTTCCATCTGTTGTTGAACTACGAATGGGAACTCAAGAAGAGCCCAGCCGGTGCCACCCAGTGGGAGCCGATCAATATCAAGGAAGAAGACAAGCCGGTTGATGTCGAAGACCCGTCTATCCGTCTCAACCCGATCATGACCGACGCTGACATGGCCATGAAGATGGACCCGGAGTACCGCAAGATTTCCGAGCGGTTCTACAAGGATCCAGCTTATTTTGACGACGTCTTTGCCCGCGCCTGGTTCAAACTGACCCACCGCGACCTGGGGCCCAAGGCTCGCTACCTCGGCGCCGACGTGCCAGCAGAAGATCTGATCTGGCAAGATCCGGTACCCGCGGTCGACTACACCCTGAGCGATGCAGAAATTGCTGACCTCAAGGCCAAGATCCTGGCCACCGGAATCAGCGTCTCCGACCTGGTCAGCACCGCTTGGGACAGCGCACGCACCTTCCGTGGTTCTGATTGCCGCGGCGGCGCCAACGGCGCACGCATCCGCCTTGCTCCGCAGAAAGACTGGGAGGGTAACGAGCCCGCACGTCTGCAAAAAGTGCTCAAGGCCCTGGAAGATCTGCAGGCCGGCCTGAGCAAGAAAGTCAGCCTGGCAGACCTTATCGTACTCGCCGGTACTGCCGGTGTGGAAAAAGCAGCCAAGGATGCCGGTGTGGATATCACCGTGCCTTTTGCACCGGGCCGAGGCGACGCCACTGATGCAGATACCGACGTTGAATCTTTCGAGCCGCTGGAGCCAGTGCATGATGGCTTCCGTAACTGGGTGAAGAAAGACTACGTGGTTCAGCCGGAAGAAATGCTGCTCGATCGCGCTCAATTGATGGGCCTGACAGCGCCGGAAATGACCGCACTGATCGGTGGTATGCGGGTGCTGGGTACCAACCATGCTGGCACCAAGCATGGCGTATTCACTGATCGCGTAGGGGTTCTGAGTAATGACTTCTTCGTCACCCTGACGGATATGTCCTACAACTGGAAGCCGACTGGCAAAAACTCTTACGACATTGTCGAGCGCAAGAGTGGTCAGACCAAATGGACCGCTACCCGGGTCGATCTGGTATTTGGTTCAAACTCTGTCCTGCGCTCGTACGTCGAGGTGTATGCACAGGATGACAACCGCGAGAAGTTCGTACGTGACTTCGTCAAAGCCTGGGTCAAGGTGATGAACGCCGATCGTTTCGATCTGGCCTGATCACTGGCAGTAGGGCACAACGCAACGGGGGGCTGCATTCGCAGCCCCCCGTTGTCGTTCCAACGTTGAAAAAAGAAGTGCTTAGCCCAGCGCACCCGGCAACTTGCTCGGCGTAAACAGCTCGATCCAGTAGCCATCCGGGTCACGGATAAAGGCAATGTCCTTCATCTTGCCGTCCTGCGGGCGCTTGACGAAACTCACCCCCAGCTTCTCGAAACGCGCACAGGCCGCGTCCAGATCCGGCACGGCAAAACCGATATGGCCAAAGCCTTGCGGCTCATCATTGCCATTGTGGTAGGCAAAGTCCTCATCGTTCTCAGTACCCCAATTATGCGTCAGTTCCAGCATCGCCGGACGGCCAAAGGTCTGCACCAGGCGCACCTTGGGGTCAGCCGACCAGTTACCCAGATCATGGGTATCAATCGCCGCGAGAAAATACAGACTGAACTTCATTGCCTCGAAGTCCATCTTCTTCACCAGCGTCATCCCCATGATGCGGGTATAGAAATCCAGCGTCGCCTCCGGCGACTTGATACGCAACATGGTCTGGTTGAACACAAAGCCTTCGGTATCGCGGTCACGGTTCTCGCACAAACCCGGGGCGGATTCGAAATGACGACTCATCAGCAAACTCCTCGATTAGCAATGAATGCCAGCAGACTACCACCCACCTGCAACGCAACAAACGCCTCAGCTACAACAGCGTGTGTCGATCACTGCGCAATCCCCCTCTCCCCCTGCCCCTCTCCCACAAGGGGAGAGGGGGGAAGGGTGTGCAAACCGGCAACATAGGTAACAGATCAGACCGGCAACATGGGTTACAC
>REBY01000095.1 GCA_007692485.1 Pseudomonadaceae bacterium
GGCCAAGGGTCCTGCTGCTTGGGAGGCTGGGGTGGCTTCCTCCGGTGATGCCGCTTGAATAGTCGGTATGGCCTGCGCCAGTTCCAGAGGCTTTACTCCGGTAGCGTGCTGACCGATGGGCATAAAAGAGACCCGTTGACCGGGCTGGGGCGCTTCCTGCCCCTGCCATTCGCGCCCACTGAACCCGAATTCTTGCCCTTTGCTGCAGCGCAACATGCCGCTGGCCATGCGGCTATCGAAGTTGATGATCTGTCCTTGCATTGCGATCTGAGATCTCCTGTCAAAACGGCATGCTAACCACTTGATGCTCCGCTGACCAGAGGCTAGTGCTCACGCCGGCATAGGCAAGTTAACCTGACTCGGCAAGGGTTTGCATACCCCCGTTTAAAAGCCTAGGCTGGATTCAGGATAACCATTCCCACCGACGCCACGTCCGAGGAGGCCCATGTCAATGTCTCGTTTGCAATCGCCGCACCTGTTTCGTCAGCAATGTTATCTGGGGGGGAAGTGGGTTGATGCCCCTGAAGGCCGCCAGATCGCCGTGGACAATCCAGCGACCGGAGAGGTCATCGGGCATGTGCCTGATCTGGGTCGGGCTGAAATAGAACAGGCCATTGATGCCGCTGAACAGGGCTATCAGGTCTGGCGAGGCTACACGGCTCAGCAGCGTGCGGATTACCTGCTTGCCTGGTATGACTTGATAGGCAAGCACAAGGATGACATCGCCACCCTGATGACCCTGGAGCAGGGCAAGCCGTTAGCTGAGGCCAAGGGTGAAGTGGATTACGCGGCTTCCTTTCTGCGCTGGTTTGCTGAAGAAGCGCGGCGGGTCTACGGTGAAACCATCCCTGGTGCCAAGCCCGGCCAGCATATCGTGGTTACCCGGCAGCCGGTCGGGGTGACAGCGGCGATAACCCCTTGGAATTTCCCGGCGGCAATGATTACCCGCAAGGCCGGTGCTGCTCTTGCGGCGGGTTGCTCCATGATCGTCAAGCCGGCGGAGGCGACGCCTTACACCGCGTTGGCGCTGGCCGTGCTGGCGGAAGAGGCCGGTATTCCACCGGGTGTGTTTAGCGTGGTAACCGGTGATGCGGCGACCATTGGTGAAACCCTGACGGGCAGTCCGGTGGTGCGCAAGATGAGCTTTACCGGCTCTACTGGAGTAGGGCGAAAATTGATGCGTCAATGCGCCGAACATATCCAGAAAATATCGCTGGAGCTGGGCGGCAATGCGCCTTTTATCGTCTTTGATGATGCCGATATCGAGCGTGCAGTGGAAGGTGCCATGGTGTGCAAGTTCCGTAATACCGGGCAAACCTGCGTCTGTGCCAACCGTTTCCTGGTTCAGCGCGGTGTGCACGATGCTTTTGTCGAACGTCTGGCTAAAGCCATGAGCGAACTCAAGTTGGGGGATGGTTTTGATGAGGGCGTAACCCAGTCAGCACTGATCAACCGGTCAGCGGTGGAAAAGGTGTGTGAGCATTATCGTGATGCTCTGGGCAAGGGTGCGCGGCATGTCTCGGGCACGGCCCCGGAAGGTGCACGCGGCAATTTCGTGGAACCGGTGCTGATTACCGATGTCAGCAAAGATATGCAGCTTTGTCAGGAAGAAACCTTTGGTCCTCTGGCGGCGGTGATCCCCTTCGATACCGAAGCCGAGGCTATCGCCATTGCCAACGACACTCCGTATGGATTGGCGGCCTATTTCTACAGTCGCGATATTCATCGCATCTGGCGGGTCGCCGATGCGCTGGAGGCTGGCATCGTGGGTATCAACGAGGGCGCCATTTCCAATCCGACCGCACCCTTTGGTGGCGTCAAAGCGTCTGGCCTGGGGCGCGAAGGTTCACGCCATGGTCTGGATGAGTACACCGAGCTGAAATATCTCTGCATGGGAGCCGAATAATGACTGCTGCCAAGCCCCAGCCGCGCCATATTGCCCTGATGCCGGGTGACGGCATTGGTGTTGAAGTGGTCGCTGCTGCCGAACAGGTATTGACCCAACTGCGCGATCACCATCATGTCGAGATCACCTGGGATACGCTGGATTGGCCCAGCACGGCCTGGCATCAGGAGCATGGGCGCATGATGCCGGATGATGCCATGCAGCGGGTCAAGGGGTACGACGCCTTGTTGCTCGGCGCCCTGGGTGACCCGGGCCCAACCAGTGATCCGCAGCGCTATCGTTTGTCGGATGGTATTTCGCTGGCGCCGCTGCTGTCGTTTCGCAAAGAATTGGATTTATGGGCTTGTGAACGGCCTGCGCGTTTGTTGCCCGGCGCGCCGCAGTTCCTCGCTGACCCGCGCGCGGCAGACATCGACATGCTGGTGATTCGTGAAAACAGCGAGGGTGAGTACGTCAATCAGGGTGGCCGCATGCATCGCGGTACGCCCAATGAAGTGGCAACCCAACTGGAAGTGTTCACCCGCAGGGCAACCGAACGCTTGATCCGGCATGCCTTCCTGCGTGCTCGCCGACGCTTGGTGCTGCGCGGTGAAAGTAAAGAGTTTTACTGTGCGGAAAAGGGCAAGGCCTTCGCCCAGCTGTGCTTGGTGACCAAGCGTAACGCCCAGCCGGCCTGGGGCGAGCTGTACTCTGAGGTGTTTGCCGAGATCGCCAAGGACTTTCCGGAAATCGGTATCCGGCATGAGTTGATTGATGCTGCCTGCATGAAGTTTGTGCAATGCCCTTGGGAGTTTGATGTGGTGGTGGCGAGTAACTTGCATGGCGATATTCTGACTGACCTGGCGGCGGTGTTGTCGGGCGGGCTGGGGCTGGCGCCATCGTGCAATATCAATCCGGACAGCCGGGCGATGCCGGCTTTGTTCGAACCGACCCACGGTAGCGCGCCGGATATTGCTGGCAAGGGCCTGGCCAATCCGTCGGCCATGCTGCTGACTACGGCCATGATGTTGGAATGGCTGGGCTTTACCGCTGCAGGCGAGCAATTGCGCGCCGCTGTTGCAGAGGATCTGGTAGCTAACGGGCACCAGAACCGCAACTGTCAAGCGATCACCCAAGGCATTATTGCCGCACTGTGATCGGCGTTTTTCTGCAGGGCGCAGGCCCTGCTTCAGCGTCAGGAGTTCTTATGCATCACCTTTATTCCCGATCCACGCCTGTCATCAAACCGGCTGCTGAGGTGCGCTTATGACCCGGATTCTGGTGCTGGTAGCTGATGCCGATGAACAATTGCCAGGGCTGGAAGCGCTGCCGGATTCGGTGCAGGTGCAAACGGTCAGTGATGAAGCCGAGCTGCGCGATGCTTTGCCCGAGGCTGACATTCTGGTAGTGACGGATTTTCGTACCGGGTTGCTGGAACGTTGCTGGCCTGACGAGCCGAAGCTGTGCTGGGTGCATGCAACCAGCGCCGGTGTCGATGCGCTCCTGTTCCCTGCGCTGGTTGATAGCCCAATTATGTTGACCAATGCTCGCGGGCTCTTTGATCGCGGTATTGCTGAATACGTGCTCGGTGCGGTGCTGATGTTTGCCAAGGATACCCACGGCAATCTGCGATTGCAGGCTGAGCGCAATTGGCAGCATCGGGATACCGAGTTGATTGACCAGCGCCAGGTGCTGGTCGTGGGTGCCGGTTCCATTGGCGCTCAGGTTGCCCGTTTGCTGGGTGCGGTTGGCATGCAGGTAACCGGTATTGCCAGCAAGGCACGTGAACATGAGGACTTTGTCGAGGTGTTGGGCCAGGAATCCTTGCATGACGCCTTGCCAAAAGCCGACTTTGTGGTGATTACCGCACCACTGAACGACGCCACAGAGGGTATGTTTGACCGCCAGGCTTTTGCCGCGATGAAACCCGGTGCGCGGCTGATCAACGTTGGCCGCGGCCCCATTGTAAAAACCGATGCCCTGTTAGCTGCGCTGGAAGCCGGTGAGATAGCCGGCGCAGCACTGGACGTATTCGAGGAAGAGCCGTTGCCGGCAGAACACCCGCTGTGGTCGCAGCCACAAGTGATGGTCTCTGCGCATATGGCGGGTGATTTTATCGGCTGGCGCCGTGCGCTGGGCGAGCAGTTTGTCGCCAATTTTCAGCGTTGGCAGGCCGGCGAGGCCTTGTTCAATCAGGTTAAAAAACGCTGAGCGAATTGCCCGGTGCAACCGGCCCCCGCTCAGTTTCATAGTCAATAGGAGAAGGCCATGTCCCAAGATATCCTGCAGATGACAGCGATGCAGCTATTACAGCAATACCGCGACAAATCGCTGTCGCCGGTTGAGGTGGCTACCGCCATGCTGGACCAGATTGAAGCCGTCGACAGCCATACCAACGGCTTTTGTCTGCTTGATCGAGATACCAGCCTGGGCTATGCCCGCGAGTCGGAAAAGCGTTACCAGTCGGGTAGCGCGCAGGGCTTGCTCGACGGGGTTCCGGTTGCCGTCAAGGATGTCTTTCTCACCCCGATGTGGCCCACGTTGCGTGGCTCGAAAACGGTCGACCCGGAATCGACTCTGAACAAATCTGCCCCCACTACCGCTGCTTTGGCGCGGCACGGTTATGTGCCCATTGGCAAGACCACTACGCCGGAACTGGGTTGGAAGGGGGTTACCGATAACCCGATTGACGGCGTGACCAACAACCCCTGGAACCCGGACAAGACTGCCGGTGGCTCCAGCGGTGGCAGTGGCGTCGCTGTGGCTCTGGGTATGGCGCCCATGGCGCTGGGCACTGATGCCGGCGGCTCAATCCGCATTCCGGCCTCCTTTTGTGGCATTGTCGGTTTGAAACCCTCCTTTGGCGAGGTGCCGCACTGGCCGGCCAGCCCTTTCGGCACCCTGGCGCATGCCGGGCCGATGACCTGGACAGTGGAAGACTGCGCCCTGATGATGAATGTGATCACTGAGGCGGATCCGCGTGATGTGAATGCTATACCGCGTCGTGGTATCGACTACCTGGCCGAGCTGCGCGGCGGCGTGAAAGGCCTGAAAATTGCCTACAGCCCTAACCTCGGCTACATCGATGTGGATCCTGAGGTGGAAGCCTGTGTCGCTGAAGCGGTCAAGGTATTCGAAGCCTTGGGCGCCGAGGTGGTTCGGGTAGACCCGGGCTTCAGCGACCCGATTGCCGCCTTCGGTCACTTGTTTTACGGTGGCGCGGCCAATGCCATGCGAGACCTGTCTGGCAAGAAACGTGAGCTGATGGACCGGGAACTGGTCAAGGTTGCCGAGAAGGCTGGCAAGCTGAGCATGCTTGAATATATGGGCGCAGCTAATGCAGCCATGGCGCTGCGCGAGCGCATGGCGACCTTTCACCAGAAATATGACCTGCTGCTGACGCCGACATTGCCGATTACTGCCTTTAAAACCGGGCGTGAAGTGCCGGAAGACTGGCCGAGTACCCGCTGGCCAAGCTGGACGCCCTTTACCTATCCTTTCAACATGACCGGACAGCCGGGATTGTCCGTACCCTGCGGTTTTGACCAGCAGGGCTTGCCGATTGGCTTGCATCTGGTTGGCGCACGTTACAACGATGCCCTGGTGCTACGTGCCGGTCATGCCTACCAGCAAGCGGCGCCGTTGACTGATCGACGCCCCGCGCTGTTCGCCCGCTGATTGCTGGAGGTTGTTATGCCCCTGACCAATATGGATTTCGAGTTTTACGAGTCGGAAGATCCTGTCTGGAACCCTGCTTTGCGCACCATGCCGATCCCCGGTATCCGCAAGATGGTCAACATGGCGGCGCTGCAAAGTGACGTGATTCACTTGTCGATTGGCCAGCCAGACCTGCCAGCACCGGACAATGTGGTCAACGCTGCGATTGACGCGCTGAAGGCCGGGCAAACGGGTTACACCATGGATGCGGGCCTGCCGGAACTGCTTGAGTCGCTAGCCCTGTACTACAGCGATCGCTATCAACGCCCGTTGACCTCGGAGAATATCCTGATTACCACCGGGGCTACCGAGGCGGTGTACCTGGCCTTGACCTCGGTATCCGCGCCGGGGCGTCACTTTATTGTGCCGGACCCGGCGTTCATGCTGTATTCGCCGCTCATCCGTATGAACGGTGGCGAAGTGACCGAAATTCCAACCCGGGCCGAGAATAATCATCAGCTCGACCCGCAGGAAGTCATCGATGCCATTGAGCCGCATACCTATGCCATTGTGCTCAATTCCCCGAGTAACCCCACTGGCACGCTGTATCCGAAAGAAACCCTGGACGCGATTCTGGAGGAGGCGGCCTATCGGGACATTCATGTCATTAGCGATGAGGTCTATGACCACCTGATCTATGACGGCAAGGAATACCCCTCGGTGCTGGGCAGCTGTAGTGACTTGGATAATGTCATGGTCATCAGCAGCTTTTCCAAAACTTACAGCATGGCCGGTATGCGTATCGGTTGGATGATCGCCAGCCAGGCAGCCATCAAGAAACTACGCCGTTACCACATGTTTACTACCACGGTGGCAAACACGCCGTGCCAGTGGGCAGGGGTCGAGGCGCTGCATGGGCACAACACCTTTGTGAATGACATGTTGGCGGAATATACCCGGCGGCGTGACCGGATTGTTGAGCTGGTTGAACAAACACCCTATCTGACCGGTTATAAACCCGAGGGAGCGTTTTACCTGTTCCCATCGCTGCCTGAGGGAGTTAATGGTACCAACGTGGCCCTGCGCTTATTGAAGGAAACCGGGGTGTGCACCATTCCCGGCGAAACCTTTGGCAGCAGCTGTAGCAATGCCATTCGCCTGAGTTACTCCACGTCGCTGGATAACATCGAAGAGGCCTTCGAGCGGATTATTCCCTGGATGAAAAAGCAGGACTTCAGTTAAGCGCAGGTTGATTAGCTGTCAGCTGTGATGGGCAGCTCGCGCCATTGGCCGGGCTGCAAATCACCCAGTTGCCAGTCGCCTATCGCCACGCGCACCAGGCGCAGCGTGGGTAGGCCAACGGCGGCAGTCATGCGCCGGATCTGACGATTACGACCTTCACGGATGGTGATCTGCAGCCAGTGAGTGGGTATGCTTTTGCGAAAGCGTACCGGCGGGTTGCGTGGCCACAGGGCCGGCTCGGCGATTTGCTCAACCTCCGCCGGGCGCGTCGGGCCATCATTAAGCACCGGACCAGCCCGCAAGGCGTCTAGTTGCGCGGTGCTCGGCTCACCCTCGACCTGCACCCAGTAGGTTTTCGCTAGTTTGTGGCGTGGATCAGTGATGCGCGCCTGCAAGCGACCATCGTTGGTTAGCAAGAGCAAGCCTTCACTGTCACGATCCAACCGGCCCGCCGGGTAGACGCCGCTGATGGGCAGGAAATCCTTTAGCGTGGCGCGGCCTTGTCCATCGGTGAACTGCGTCAGTACATCAAAGGGCTTGTTCAGCGCTATCAGGCGCGGGGTGGCAGGTGGCGCGCTGGCACGTCGTTGTGGGCGCCGCTGGGCCGGCCGTCTGGCTTTGACTGGAGGCTTGCCCATGCCTGATTCAGCGCCGCTGTTGGTACAGGTGGTTCAGTTGGCGTTCAAGCAGTGACTGATAGGGCTCGTTCAGCCGCTCGACGCAGTAGATCTCCGGCTGGCTGGCCAGGCGACGGGTTACCGCAAGGGTTCTGACCGCTTCACGCTCGGCCATATCGGCATCCAGCAGTAGCAGGTTACGGCTATGTTTTACCTGCTCGAGTACTTGCTCGCAGGCAGGTGCGTGTGCGAGCTCATGACTGGCCAAATCACTTTGCACCTCACCCAACGCCAATTGCATATGCAATGCCAGGCCGGTATCGGCAATTTCAATTTGCAGGTCATGCCCGAGTACCCGCAGTAATTCCCCACAACACAGGGCATGCGTTAGCGCTTCCTGGGGTTGTTGCGCACTATGGAAGACGATCAGACTGCTGCCATCTTCCAGCGACTGCAGCTTGCCGGCATAGAGCTTTGCCGCCTGTTGCACATGCGAGCGGTAGCGCTCAAGCAAGTTGAGCAGGCGTGGCCGGGGCAGGCGCTGCAGGGCTTCCAGATTACCCAGGCCGATGGCCAGTACCAGCAGCGTAGCTTCGGGTTCAACTGCGCTTTCCGGCTCAGCCTCAGCCACTTCTGGCGCAGCAGGCAGCGGCGTTGATGAGGCGCTTGGTGCTGGTTCGGTAACCTTTTCTTCACCTGAGCCGTCTGTAAGCTGGTCCACTGCCGGGGTGTCTGTTGCTGGCGTCTCTGCGTGCTCTTCCGTGTCGTCCTCGGGAACCCCCGCAGTCAAGTCTATAGCGCAGAAGGGCGGGTCGCCGTCTTCTGGCTGCGGTTTATCCAGCGAAGCCTCTGTGCTGCTTTCAAGGTCTGCTAAATCATTGGCGTCAGCAGTGTCCTCCAGCAAGGGCACGGGTTGATCAATGATGCGTCGCTGAGCCAGCTGCTGGGCCAGTTCACCCAGCTCATCCTTGCGCTTTATCCCGGCGGGTGGTTGATCCTGCTCGGCAGACCAGTTACCCAGTTGGCGCAAAACGCGGCGAATAGCACTGCCCTGTTGCCAGGCCAGCAGGCCAGCCAGCAGCAGTACGATCAAACTGACCAGGCTCAGGCTGGTCAGCAGGCCGCTCAATGGCAGGCGAAAGGGTTCACCGGCCAGGCTCAGGTGCAAACGCCCGACCAGGTTATCCTGGTGCTGCAAGCTGGCGACAAAACTGCCTTCCCCGGGTGCCAGGCTGCTGGCGCTGCGCGCCCGCCCGGCTTCCGCAATGACCCGATTATCAGCGCCGTAGAGGCGGGCATGTGCGATCAGCGGGTTTTGTCGCCATTGGGCCAGTTGCAGGTTAAGGCTGAGCTGGTCATCAGCGAGCAGGGGATCCAGCAGGCTGTTAGCGATTTGACGGCTTAATTCGTGGCCAATGTCATCGGCCTGCTTGGCTGTCTCAGCATGCCAGCTGGCCTGCAAAGACAGCGCGCTGAGCCAGATAATCAGCGCCGGCAGCAAACTGAGCAGCAAGAGTCGGCTACGCAATGAAACCCGGCCAGCCCGCAAGTTGGCCCAGCCACGAAGAAACAGATTGTCGGATGATGGTGTACGGCTCAAGAAAACGGACCTGGTTGGCACATAGGACGGGCTGTCTGAGACAGGCTGGGCACAGTATAGCGATTGCATGCGGGCGACAACAGCGCAGAACTGTGAGCCACTTGGCAATTGCAGGTAGAATAACGGGCTATGTCGATACATCCATGGGAGCCACTGCCTTGAACAACATTGTCCTGATCAATATTACCGGACCTGACCGCCCGGGCCTGACTGCCGCTATTACCGGTCTGCTGGCGCGGGCGCAGGTCAATATTCTGGACATTGGTCAGGCGGTGATTCATGACACCCTGTCGTTTGGCATCCTGGTTGAAATGCAGGACTCGGCGGGTATGTCGGATGTACTCAAGGATGTATTGTTCCGTGGTTATGAAATGGACCAGCAGGTGCGCTTCACGCCGGTCAGTGCGGAAGAGTATCAGCGCTGGGTGACCGGGCAGGGCAAGTCACGGCATATTGTTACCCTGCTGGCGCGGCGCATAACCGCCGAACACATTGCCCGGGTTAGCGAAATTACCGCACGTTTTGGCCTGAATATTGACCACATAGATCGTCTGTCAGGGCGTATTCCTGAGGGCTTGCCAGCCGATCAGGGTAAGGGCTGTATTGAATTTTCCGTGCGTGGCGAGCCGGATGATCCGGCTGATTTGCGGGCTGAGTTTCTGGCTATTGCTCAGGCGTTGAATGTGGACATTGCCTTCCAACAGGATAGTCTGTTCCGGCGTAACCGTCGGTTGGTGGTCTTCGATATGGACTCAACCCTGATTGATGCCGAGGTAATTGACGAGCTAGCCAAGGCTGCCGGGGTGGGTGAGCAGGTAGCTGAGATTACCGAGCGTGCCATGCGCGGCGAGCTGGATTTTCAGGCCAGTTTTCGCGAGCGTATGGCGTTGCTGCGAGGATTGCCCGAAACCGTGCTGGAAGAGATAGCCGAGCGCCTGCGCCTGACCGAAGGCGCAGAAACCTTGATCGCTCAATTGCGTCGCTTGGGCTATAAGACGGCGATTCTCTCTGGCGGTTTCAGCTTTTTTGCCGAACGCCTGCAGCAACGTCTGGGTATTGATTATGTGTATGCCAATGCCTTGCCGATTGTCGACGGCAAGGTAACCGGTGAAGTAGAACTGCCGATTGTTGATGGTCAGCGCAAGGCTGATCTGTTGCGTGAGCTGGCCCGGCGCGAAGGCATCAGTCTGGAGCAGACAATTGCAGTCGGTGATGGGGCGAATGATCTGCCGATGCTGTCGATTGCCGGCTTGGGTGTGGCGTTTCGCGCCAAGCCACTGGTCAAGCAATCAGCCAAGCAGGCAATTTCAACCCTGGGGCTAGATGGAATTTTGTACCTGCTGGGTTTTCGCGATCGCGACGGCATCTGATAGCGGGGCTTTACCCGGCGCTGACCAGCATGCAGCGTGGTCAGCGCATCAGTGAGGCTAGGCTTATTCGGCGTTAAAGTCGTAATTCATGCTGTCACTGGGCGCTTGCAGGTAGTTACCCTGAATGTAGTTGACCCCGGCCTGCCACAATGACGGAATCATGGTCGCACTATCAACGCAGGGCACAATGGTCAGCTTGCCCTGATTGTGCAGCGTGGAAATGATGTTCTTGAGCTTGTCCACCGCTTCCGGGCTGGACAGGTCCTGGCTGAAAGAACTGTCAATCTTGATCAGGTCGAGCTGCAAATACTTGAGCGCCCCAAAGGGGTTCAGGGCGCAGCCAAAGTGACTGAGTGATACCTGGCAGTGCAGGCTTTTCAAGGCCTCGGTCAGTGCTTTGGCCTGCTTCATATGGGTGTTGGCGTCAGCATCATTGAACTGGAACATGATGGCGTCAGAAGGCAGACGATTACCTTTGAGCTGCTCGGCCAGCCACTGTGGTAGTTCCATATCCTGCAAGCTGGCGGCGCTGAGATTGACTAGCAGCCGTGTTTGCCCGTTTGCGTTGCGTTTCTCGCACAACTCTTTGATGGACTGACTGATCACCCAGCGATCAATGGCAATGGCCAGACCTGCTTCTTCAGCTGTCGGCATGAAGTCAGCCGCCGGTACTTCTTCGCCCTGGGAGTTGATCAGACGCAGATAGGCCTCATAGAGCTCACCCGCTTCGCCGCGCAAACTGACAATCGGCTGGTACTGCAACTGGAATCCATCTGTTTCCAGCGCATGCTGTACCAGGGCTATCAGGTTGCCGCGATTGGCTTCATGGGCCAGTTCTTCCAATGGATTGAAGATTTTGATGTTGTTGCCGCCATCGCGACTGACCTGCTCAGCCAGGCGCAAGGCCCGGTTGATAATCAGGGAGGGGTCGTGGTCGTTTTCATTCAGTGAGGCAACACCCATGCTCAGGGTGATCTGAACGGTGCGGCCGGCAGCTTCGAACAAGTTGCCCTCAACCTTGCGGCGCAGGCTCTGCAAGGTGTCTTCCAGCACTTCGGGCTCCTGGTTCTGCACCAGCACACTCAGCGCATCATCACCGAAACGTGCCATCAGGGTGCCTTCGGCGAAGCTCTCACGCAGTATTTGCGCCAGATCCGCGAGGACCAGGTCGGCGCCACCAATACCAATATCGGTTTGCAGGCCATTGAATGCGTCAATGGTCAGATAAACCAGGGTGCTGGGATTACCTTCGCGTACGATCTGTTCGCTGATGCGCTCCACTTCTTCCTGGAAGTGGTTTCGATTGAACAGGCCGGTGACCAGATCCTGGCTTGCCATGGCTTTGAGTTTTTCCTCAAAGTCGGCACTGGCGGTCTCCACCCGGATGACTACCTGAGTGCAGGGTTCACCATCATAGTTGGCCGGTGACAATGCCAGCATGACAGGAAATTCCTTGCCGTCGATATCCTTGGCGCTGCAGCGCAGCTCATTCTGCTCAGCCTGCTCATGATAGTGACGCAAGAAACCCTTGAACGCGCTCTGGTCCTTGGCGGCAATCAAGCCGACCATGGGTTCGGCAGCCAGGTCATCGGGGTCGTCATAGCCGAACAAGCGTACATAGGCTCGGTTGGCGTAGATATGCATACCGTCGTGCACGTAAGCGATGGCATCTACCGAGCTGTCGAGGAGTAATTGGCAGCGCTTTTCAACTTCTTTCAGCGTTTGCTCGGCAATACGGGCTTGGCGACGGGCCTGCAAACTGGCGAGCTCGCGCTGTACGACGAGGGTCAGAAGCTTTTCCGCACTGAGCGGCACGGCATCCTGCATTCCCTGGCGCATGGCCTGGATGGTCGCTTCGATATCCGCTTGATCAAGCAGCAAGATAACCGGGATATCGCGTGTTTTCCGAATCAGGTTGCAGGCGTCGCTGGCGTGCATGAAGGAGGTTTGTGGCAAGGTCAGGCACAAGTCCCAGGATTGTTGCAGGCTTTCCTGCAAATCTTCAACTGAAGTAACCCGGTGAGCGCGGGTGGCGTGACCCGCATTACGCAGTAAGCTGACCAAGTGCTCGGCATTGTTTTGCGAGTCATCAAGGATCAGCAGCCGGATTGCCTGTTGTTCTGTGCCCATGCTTGTCCAGTCTGGCGGCGCAAAAGCGCCTTGCTAAGAGTCAGGCCTTTGAATTTACAGAGACTTCCACAGGGAGTCAAAGTCATCCTCGCTGACCAGAGCTAATCCTGACCCGCTGGTAGTTGTGCCGGCTTCTTTCTTCGCCCCGGCTTTGGTGGCTTCGTCTTCCAGCAGGCGGTATTCAAACTGACTGAAACTACCGGTGGCCGTAACGCGGTCAACCAGATGTGCGCGGTTCTCGCGCCCGCCAGACAGCAGCATGATCTTGCTGTTGACCTGAAAGGGCAGGCGCGGAGTGATCAGGGTGGCGGGGCGGTCGATGGCACTGACCTCAGGCAGCATCAGGCCGCGCAAATACTGGCTTGGCTCGCCGGATTTGGGCAGTAATTTGACCGCGCAAGGGGTGCAATGTGGTGCTACCAATTCAATACCCATCTGGGTGCCACCACCACGCACCTGCCGAATCCAGCGGACCACCGCGAGGCTCCAAGAGTTGTCGCTGTCTTCCTGAATACACAGGAGCTCGCCTGCCTGTAATTGCTTAGGCACATCTTTTGGCCAGGTAAGGCAAAAGCCGCCGGGGCTGTGGTTGATGATTGGCAGGCTATGTACCGGATAGTCGCTGTCGTCTTCCGCTTCGACGCCGCTAGGTGAATTACTGTAGTTTATTTCTTCAACCTTGCTGCTGGACGGTGTCCAGTCGACGGTCTGGTCGCCGTCAATCGTATTCGGACCGGACCAGCCTTCTTGCTTTTGCCGCCGCGCTGCATCGGAAAAGGGGTTGATCTCGTTGTCGTCCGCATCAATAAAGTTGGCAAAGCTGGTATTGGATATACGATAGTGGGTGGCACTCATTCCGATGCAAACGCGTAACTTGCCGCGACCGGGCACCCGGTTGAAGGTACGTTCGGCCAGGTCGCCCCAAGACTGGCTGAGGTGTTGCAGCAACTCAATACCGAGATTATCCGGAACCTTGAGGGGGCCACGATTCTCGCCGCCGTTGAGCATGTAGTCCTTGAGGCCGTCGACGATAACACTGGTATCCATGGCCAGGCTTGCGCTGAGGTCCTCTTCGCTGATCAACGAGCGGTAACGCGGTGGGCAGTCCATATCCGGATTGATGATGAACAGGCCTAGGCCGTCTTTCGCCGGATGCAGTTGCGCGTGCCGGCTCCAGTCTTCGAGAATACTGAACAGTCGCGCCATAGCGCTCTGGCGCATCTGGTTGGGCCGAGCCGAGCCCATCAGAAGGGCCGTCAAATAAGCCTGCTCGATGGTCATGGTCTTGCCGTCGATGGCTTCTTTGTCTTCGACTTTCTGTTGATGCAGTTTGCGTTTGCGCGCCAACTGGTAAAGCTGATGCAACTCCAGCCAGACACCATCGGCTACCGGGCAGTACAGCTGATAGGCACGCAGCAAGGGGCCACATAACCCGCGCATGGAACGCTGCAGGGCCAAGGCCATCAGGTTGTTGTAATCGCGGGATTTGAGAGCCTTTTCCTGGGCAACAACAACCTTGTAGCCATTCGCCAGGTGGTTCTGCAACGCCTGGGATAGGTTGGCAACCTTGCGTGGTTTATCCGAGAGCACGATCGACTGGCCGAGATAATACTTCGCCAGGGCGTTGCATACGTAATGCACTTCCTGGCGGATCTTCTCGAGCATCAGCAGCCGGGTTTCCGGAGCGACCTCCAGTTGATTGAGCTCAATCAGGCCCTGGTAGAGTTGGCGTGCCGTCTCCCCGATATTGGCCTTTGGCAGGTTTTCCAGCCAGCGGGTAATGCCCTTTTCGCTGCCCTCGGCAAAGCTCAAGGTTTTGAGCGTTTGCTGCGGGATGCGCAGATTGATTTTCTGCTGTGTGCTATCCATAACATCCATATCCAAGCTGGTGGCCTTGGCCTTATTGAGGTCTCTGTTTGATGTTGCAGACTTCCAGAATCTCTTTATCACTGTAGCAACTAAGTATCCGATGTGCTTGCAGCCAGGTTTGGCCCCAATGGGATTGTTGGCTTAAGGCGCAACAGCATTGCCTCAAGCATAGACCAGTTCCACTGGAATGGGCACTTTGGCGGGCTGACCGGCAACTTCTCTTACTAATCGTGGGGCCAGATAGCCGGGCAGTTGGGTCAGCAATTGCCCCATTAGCCGGGTCGCGGTCGCATCATCCACCAGAAAGTGTTGCGCCCCTCTCACATGGTCAAGCATATGCAGATAATAGGGTAAAACGCCAGTATCGCCTAGGTTTTCGCTCAGGTTGCTCAAATCCGTCAAATTATCGTTAACCCCCCGGAGTAATACAGCCTGATTCAGGAGCATTACCCCAGCCTGGCGCAAGTGCTGGATAGCGCTGCGCTGCGCGGGGCCGAGTTCACTGGCGTGGTTGCAATGCAACACCATGGTCAGGGGTAGCCGGGTGTGGGTTAACGCGGCAATCAATTGTTCAGTAATACGCTGTGGCAATACCAACGGTAAGCGGGTGTGTACGCGCAGGCGGCGAACATGGGGGATCCCGGCAATTTCGCTGGTTAGCCAGGCCAGTCGCTTATCGCTGGCGACGAGCGGGTCGCCGCCGCTGAAAATCACTTCCTTGATGCTGCAATCGTTACGAATGTAATCCAGCGCCTGTTGCCACTCGGCGGTACTCAGGTTGTTGTCGGCATAGGGAAAATGCCGGCGAAAGCAATAGCGGCAATTCACCGCGCAACCGCCACTGACTATCAATAGCAAGCGGCCCTGGTATTTATGCACGATGCCTGGTTGGGAGTTGCTGTGCTGCTCGCCGAGTGGATCGCTGACAAAACCTGGTTGCTCATCAAGCTCCACACCCAGCGGCAGGACTTGGCGTAGCAAGGGGTCATTTGGGTTGCCAGGCTCCATCAGGTCAACAAAGGGGGCGGGTACGCGCAAGCGAAAGCTTTGGTCGGCTGCGATGGCCGCCGGCAGCAGGTCGAGCCCGAGTTTGAGCCGGGTCAAGAGTTCACGCGGGTCGGTAATGCTGTCAGCGAGTATTGTTTGCCAGCGGGCAGGCTCAACAGCGGCTGAATATCCATGTATCATGGTCGTTTTTCCGCGCAAGGGTGGCTGGACATCGGTCGGCCAATTCGGCGCGATACCGCATCTATCCATACACAGAGTGACTGGGAAGCATTATGGCCAACTATTCTACCAACGAATTCAAACCGGGGCTCAAGGTGATGCTTGACGGTGATCCGTGTTCCATTCTGGAAAACGAATACGTCAAGCCGGGCAAGGGGCAAGCCTTTAACCGGGTCAAGGTGCGCAACCTGATGAATGGCCGCGTCAACGAGCGCACCTTCAAATCGGGTGACAGCCTGGAAGGCGCCGATGTGATGGAGCGCGAGATGGAATACCTCTACGCCGATGGTGAGTTTTGGCATTTCATGGCGACGGATGGGTCTTTCGAGCAGGTGGGAGCCGATGCCAAAGCGATTGGCGACTGCAAGAACTGGATGAAAGAACAAGTTATCTACAATGTTACCCTGTTCAATGGTGCACCGATTGACGTGTCACCACCGAATTTTGTTGAGCTGGAAGTGGTTGAGACTGATCCTGGTGTGCGTGGCGATACTTCGGGTGGCGGCACCAAGCCAGCGACTCTGACCACGGGTGCTGTGGTCAAGGTCCCGCTGTTCGTCAACACCGGTGATGTGCTCAAGGTTGATACGCGCAGTGGCGACTACGTCGGCCGCGCTTGATCCGGTAGTGTATTGATAAAGCCGGGGCTTGCTCCGGCTTTTTTGTGGCTGGTCAACCAGCAAGGAACCACATGATGTCCTGGCAACCTACAGCATCTTTGGCAGCCCTGCGTAGCCGCGCAGAGTTGCTGGTACTGGTGCGGCAGTTCTTTGCCCAGCGCGAGGTGTTGGAAGTGGAAACGCCCATGCTGTCTGCTGCCGCGGTCAGCGACCCCCAGCTGCAGCCTTTCGTGACCTGCTATGAGCCTGATGGCGGTGGCCCGAGTCATTCCTTGTACCTGCACACGTCGCCGGAATATCCAATGAAACGACTGCTGGCTGCTGGTAGTGGCCCTATCTGGCAGCTGTGCCGGGTATTTCGTAATGGCGAGCAGGGGCGGCGACACAACCCTGAGTTCAGTATGCTGGAGTGGTACCGCCCCGGTTTTGACCATCATCAATTGATGGATGAAGTCGAAGCGTTGTCGCAAGCCGTGTTAGGCCATATTCCGGCGCGCCGGGTACGTTATGCCGAGTTATTCAGGGAGTGTTTTTCCGGGCTGGATATCCACCAGTGCGGCACCTCTGAACTGGTGGAGCAGGGCCGTTTGCATACGGGTTTCAGTGGTGAGTTGCCCCGTGATGCCTGGCTGGATCTGCTATTCAGTCATGTGATTGAGCCGCAGTTGCAGCAGCCGACCTTTGTTTACGCCTACCCGGCATCACAGGCGGCCTTGGCAAAGGTGGTGGCCAGTGACGACCTGGTACCGGTAGCCGCACGCTTTGAATATTTTATTCAAGGTATGGAGTTGGCCAACGGTTACCTGGAGCTGACGGATGCAACTGAGCAGGCGCGGCGCTTTGCAGCGGATCAGCAACAGCGCGAAATCTTGGGTAAAACCGTGCTGCCTATTGACCAGCATCTGGTTGCAGCGCTGGACGCGGGATTGCCCGAAAGCGCCGGGGTGGCGCTGGGCTTTGACCGTTTGCTGATGCTGGCGTTGGGTGCCAGCCATATTGATGACGTGCTGGCATTTCCTTTTACACGTGCTTGAGGGGGGGTACCGCCCTGTCCATGCCGGGTCGCTTCATTTTGTCAGGGTGTGCATACTTCAGCAGTAGGG
>REBY01000102.1 GCA_007692485.1 Pseudomonadaceae bacterium
GCTTCCCGAATATCACCTGGCAGCTACGAACTGTGTATGAGGTGGAGGCAGTTCCGGTCGACAGCAGCCATCCGTTGTCCAAGCGTGTGCATTATATGGATGCACAGACCTTCACCATTCCGCGCACAGTGGCTTATGACCGCCGCGATAGCCTGTGGAAAACCTTCACCATTGGTCAGGCGCATCCAGACCATCACCTGCCGGTCAATAAGGGCAGCGGCGTGTCGGTGGATGACAGCTTCAGCATGCTGGATGTGCAGGCGATGCGTTGCACCACGGGTCAGTTCAAGGGTCAGGTGGATCCAACCAAGAGCACCCCGGATATGTTCAGTGTTCAGCACATGCGGGCTACCGGTAACTAAGCAGTTTGCTGCTCCTCCTCTTTGGCCCGCCTAGCGCGGGCCTTTTTTTATTGCATCTGGCAAGGAATACCCATGCACGATACACAACGCCTGAATAATGCCGATCAGTTGCTGGTGCTGACGAATACAGCCGGTCGTATAACCTATGTCAGCCCGGCTTTTTGTCACCTGTCCGGTTGGCCCGAGAGTGATCTGCTGGGTCAGCCGATTGCCCGTTTGCGCCATCCGGACATGCCGGATGGGCCGCTGAATGATTTGAGGGAAACCCTGGGCCGTGGCGA
Organism: Pseudomonadaceae bacterium; assembly: GCA_007692485.1. Lineage (GTDB taxonomy): Bacteria > Pseudomonadota > Gammaproteobacteria > Pseudomonadales > Pseudomonadaceae > Halopseudomonas. The sequence goes on from REBY01000102.1 coordinate 644, forward strand.
ATCCTGGTTGGGGATGATGAAGAACCGGACGCCGGATGGCAGCGCATGCTGGGTTGATGCCTATATCAGCCCGATCAGTAATCCGGCGGGTGAAGTGACCGAGTATCAGGCCATTTACCAGCGACCGGATGCCGGTCTGATACAGCGCACCGAGCGGGTCTATCGCATACGTGGTCAAGGGCGGCAACCGCCTGAGTTACGCTTTGCCGGCATCGGCGCGGTAGCGCGGCAAGGGTTGTGCTGTGTGCTGGGTACCGCGCCGGTGTGGCTGTCACTGTTCTGGTTTGTTGGCTGGCAGGCCCTGTTGCCTTTCTTGGCAGCATTGTTGCTGACCAGCGGATTGTTAGCGGCCGGTAATCGCGGGCTGGAACAATTGCTGGCGCATTGTCGCAGCCTGGTACAGCATCCGATCAAGCAACTGATTTATACCGGGCGTGCCGATCATATCGGCCAGATTGAGTTATCCATGCGGTTGTTGGAAGTCCGCTTGCAGGTGATGGTCGCGCGGGTGCAGGACAGCAGCAGTCAGGTAGTTAATGAAATTAGCCAGACCCGGCAGCTGTTGCAGGCATCCAGTCAGGGCGCACAGAGCCAGCAGGTTAATCTGCAGCAGATGGCTGCCGCTGTCGATCAGTTCAACGCCAGTTTGCGCGAGGTCGCCACCACCACCCAGCAAGCGGCGGATCTCGCCGTGAGTAACCGGCGCCAAGCGGATCTGGGTATTCAGCAGGCCAGCGATACCAGTGAGCGCATGCTGGTGCTGGCCGATGAGCTGGCTGCGGCGAGCAAGGAGGTCAGTGCCCTGGCCGACAAGAGCCAGACGATCGAGCGTATTCTGGATGTGATCGGTGGCGTCGCTGAGCAAACCAATCTGCTGGCATTGAATGCGGCCATTGAGGCGGCCCGGGCCGGAGAAAATGGACGCGGCTTTGCTGTGGTGGCGGATGAAGTCCGGACCCTGGCGCAGCGCACACAAAGCTCGACCACCGATATCCAGCAGCTGATCCAGTCACTGCAACAGGGGACCGAAGCCGTTGTAGCGGCGATGCAGCGTAGCTTTAAGGGCTCTCAAAGCGTTCTTGAGCGGGTCGCCGAGAGCAGCAATGCGATGCAGCAGATGGCCCGCGATATCCAGCACAGTGAAGGTCTCAACCAGCAGATTGCGGCGGCCACCGAACAACAAAGTCAGACCCTGAGTCAGCTGGCCGATCAGCTGGCGGATATCAGTCAGCGGGCTCGGGCGGTCAGCGAGCAGGCTGGGCAAGGGCTCGGCGCGGTGGACCACGTGCGCCTACAGGCGCAGCATCAACAGGCATTGATCAGCCATATGCGGGGGAGTAGCTGAGCTATCGGCTACCCTGCGACAAGAGGTCACAGGTCGGGGGCAGCATGTGGGGCGTTTTTATACTAGACTGGTAGGATACCCCTAAGAGTATATGGAGATGAACATGCGAAACCTTTTACGCAGTACCGTTATTACCGGGCTGGCTGCAGCGGCATTGGCCGGCACCATGCAGGTGGCTGCCGATGAGCACTCGGCTGCCCAGCATCACCTGATGATTGTGACCAGTGCCTCGGTACAGACTCAGGGGATGGCTATGGTGTTGGGTAATGCGATTGCCGGCCAGGGCCATCAGGTTGATGTGCTGCTGTGTGACACTGCCGGCGATCTGGCACTGCAGAACGCGCCCGATGACAAACTCAAGCCGAATGATGTCAGCCCGGCGCAACTGTTGGGTAATTTGCAGCAACAAGGCGCGAATGTGAGCGTGTGCGCGCTTTACCTACCGAACAGTGAGTACTCTCAGGCGGATTTGCGTGAAGGCATTGAGGTAGCAACGCCACCTGCCATGGCGGCGCAGATGACCCAGGAAAATATGCGCGTACACAGCTTCTGAAGGTTAGTCGAAGGAGAACGTAATGCGTTTACGCAAATGGTTGCTGGCCCTACTGGTGCCCGTGGCGATGCAATTGAGTGCCGAAGAGCTGGGCCTGACCCCAGATCAGACGGCCAACTTGTTGCAGGAACAGGGTGAGCAGATGTTGTTTATCGACGTGCGTGATCCGGTAGAGATCATGTTTGTCGGTACGCCGCTGGGCATCGATGCCAACATTCCGTTCATGCTGGTTGACCGCTATGATTTTGATGCTGATAACAACCGTTTCCGGCTCAACCAAAATCCTGACTTCGCGGCGCAGGTAACGGCGGCGCTGGAGGCCAAAGGGTTAGACAGCAATGCTTTGGTAGTGACTATGTGTCGCTCGGGCAGTGAGCGTGGCGAGCCCAGTGCCAACTATTTGGTGGAGCAGGGTTTCACCAATGTGCGCTTCGTTATCCATGGCTTTCAGGGTGATGCGCACAAGGATGGGCCACAACAGGGCTTGCGTACCTTGAACGGTTGGCAGAACATGGGTTTGCCCTGGCAGCCGCGGATTGATCCGGATAGCATTTATCGCCCCTGAGTGATTGCGATGTATCAGCCCGTCTGCAACACCCGGTCATGCACCGGGTGTTGTGTTATCCGGGCTGCAAACTTATAAGATGAGCCTTTTTCAGAGACGAAATTCCCATGCGCAAGCCGCCATTGCCACTGATTATTGTTGTTGTCGCTATTGTGGTTTTTGTCGTCTTGCGAGTGACCCGGCCAACGCCGGATGCAGTGGAGCCCTCCGAGCGCAGCTGGCGGGTGGAAACGCTGGCTATTCAGCCGCAGGCCATGCAGCCGCGCCTCACACTATACGGCCAACTGGAATCACCTGAGCGCTTTACTGTGGTCGCGCCGCTGGCCGGCCGCATTGGCGAACTGCCGGTACGTGACGGCCAGCTGGTCGCCGAGGGTGAGCTAATGGTCGCGCTGGATGAGGCCGACATTGCCCCGCGCCTGCTGGAGGCGGAAGCCGACCTGGCCGATGCCGAGGCGCAATTGGCCAGTGAGCGTGCCGGGCAGCGTAATGATCAGCGTGCCCTGCAACTGGAGCAACGCATACTGACCAATGCCGAGGCGGCGCTGGCGCGCATGCAGCGCCTGGTTGATCGTGAGCTGGCGCCGCGCGCCGAACTGGATAATGCCGAAGATACCCAGGAACGGGCGGCGCTGACGGTAGCCAACCGGCAGCGCAGTATCGATACCTTTACCCACCGTGAAGCATCCCTGCAGGCCCGGATTAAACGTGCCGCCTCGGCGCTGGAAAGCATGCAGCGAGATGCCGAGCGTAGTCGCTTTATTGCCCCCTATGCCGCGATTGTCAGCCAGCCCCAGGTTGCCGTAGGCGATCAGGTCAACGCCAACCAGGCGCTCTTTGAGCTTTATCCGCTGGATGGGATGGAAGTGCGTGCAGTCGTGCCGCAGGTCTATAGCCAGGCCTATCTGCAGGCCCTGGCTGAGGGTGTGCCGATCAGTGCGCAAACCCTGGATGAGCCGATAGTCGAGATGACCCTGGTACGCATTGCCGGGCGTGCAGACGCTGGTGGCGTCGAAGCCTTGTTCCGTCTTGACCAGCCAGCTCCGGGGTTGCGGGTCGGCAGTTTGCTGGCCTTGAGTGCAACCCGGCCAATGCGGGAAAACAGCGTGGCGTTACCGCACAGTGCGCTGTATGGCAACGATACCGTCTACGCCCTGGAGGACGGGCGCATGCAGCGTCTTACCGTCGAGCGTTTGGGGGAAACCCGTGATGCCGAGGGCGAACGCAGGGTACTGGTCGGTTCAGATGAGTTGCAGGCCGGGATGGAAATCATCATCACCCATCTGCCCAATGCCATGCAGGGGTTGAAAGTCGATACCGCGGATGACGACGAGGAGCAGCCCTGATGGGTGGCGTGCTCACTCCGCTCGGGTTCTTTGTCCGTCACCCGGTGGCGGCCAACCTCTTTATGCTGTTGATGCTCGGTGCCGGTATTCTCGGTCTGACACGGATGAATATCCAGTTCTTCCCCACTTTTGCCCTCGACTTTGTCACGGTGCGCGTGGTTTGGAGTGGTGCCTCGGCGGAAGATATCGAGCAGGCTATTACCATCCCGCTGGAGCAGCGCCTGCGCAGTGTGGAAAACCTCAAGTCGATGACCTCTACCTCCGCTCAGGGGGTATCCAATATCACCCTGGAGTTTACCGAGGGCAGTAACCCCATTGTGGCCCTGGATGATGTGCGCCAGTTGGTGGATGAATTCCGTAACTTACCCGGTGGTGCCGAGCGTCCTGAGGTGGCGCGGGTAGCGCGTTTTGATCCGGTGGCCAATGTGCTGGTCTACGGCCCTTATGCTGACCACGAATTGCGCGCGCTGGCCTACCGGTTGGAGCGCGACTTGCTGGCGCGTGGGATTGATCGCATCAACCTGGGTGGCTTGCCAACCCAGCAAATCAGCATTGATGTTCCCAGCGCTCGGCTGCAGGAACTGGGCATGAGTCTGGATCAGATTGCTGAACGCATAGCGGCCGAATCACGGGATTTACCCGCCGGGCAGATTGGCGATCAGGATGCAGCGCGCGAGTTACGTGCGGTGCAGCAGCGGCGTAGCCCGGACGAGTTTGCCGATCTGGTATTGCAGTCGGGCGGTAATCAGTTCACCCGCCTTGGTGATGTGGCCCAGATCCGTCAGGAACCCATGCGCAACCAGAGTATGCTGCGCTTTCAGGGCTATCCGGCAGTAGAGATGCAGCTGCAACGCTCGGAAAACGGCCATTCGCTGGTGTCTGCCCGGGTGCTTAATGACTGGCTTGAGGAGGTTGACTCAACACTGCCTGAAGGCCTGAAGCTGCATGTCTACGATGAAGCCTGGCAGCTGATCAACGAGCGCATCAACCTGCTGGTCAACAATGGTATCGGCGGTCTGATACTAGTGCTTTTGTTGCTGTATTTCTTCCTGCCAGCCCGGGTCGCGCTCTGGGTTGCAGTGGGCATTCCGACCGCTTTTCTCGGCGCCCTTGGGGTGTTCTGGCTGATCGGCGGTTCGATCAATATGATCTCGCTGTTTGCTCTGATCATGGCGCTCGGGGTAATCGTCGATGACGCCATTGTGGTCGGTGAGGATGCCGATGCGCATTTTCGTGATGGCGAAAAACCCGAACTGGCCTCCGAGGGCGCCGCCAAGCGCATGCTCTGGCCGGTGGTCGCTTCGTCACTGACCACGGTGGCGGCTTTTATGCCACTGCTGATGGTCGGTGGGGTGTTTGGCAATATCCTCGGCGATATTCCCATGGTGATGATCTGCATTCTGATTGCTTCGCTGATCGAGTGCTTCGTGGTGCTGCCGCATCACCTGCGCAATGCCTTCAAGCCGCCGGCCATTAACCTGAAAACCTCCAGATTGAAGCGGGCCGGGCAGAAACTCGATGGTGTGCGAGAGCGCTTTGATGCGCGTTTTGGTCGCTTCCGCGAAGGGCCCTTCCGGCGTTTTTCTGCCCGCACGCTGGAGCATCGCGGCGCGACTCTGGCCTGCGCCTTGCTGGCGATTCTGTTCACTATCGGGCTGATGAGTAGCGGGCGCATTGGCTTCAGTTTCTTCCCCACGCCGGAGCCGCAGGTGCTCTATGCCAACGCCACCTTTGTTGCCGGCACGCCGCGCAGCAGTATGGAGCGTTTTACTGACCACTTGCAGGAAACCCTGAATGAAACCGAAGCGGCCTTGGGTGGTGACTTGATTGAGACAGCCATAGTTCGTCGCGGTCAGATCACCGGCTCTGCAGGTACAGGTCGTAGCGGTGATCAGGTCGGATCGGTCATGGTTGAGCTGATTTCTCCGGATCACCGCACGGTGCGTAACCAGGCCTTTATTCGTGCCTGGCGCGAGCGCATCGAAACCCCGCCCGGGTTGGATCGGCTGGTGATGACCGAGCGGGTCGCCGGCCCTCCGGGCAAGGACATCAACGTGCGCTTGAGTGGTGAGGACCCGCTACAGATCAAGGCAGCCGCCGATGAACTGGCGCAGATGCTCGGCAGTATCGACGGGGTGCTGACCGTTGAAGACGATATGGCCTGGGGACGCGAGCAACTGGTCTATCAACTGACCCCCTTTGGGCAGGCCTTAGGCCTGAGTACCCAGAGCCTGGGCAACCAGCTACGCGCGGCCTATGACGGCCGGCTGGCACAGATTTATCAGCAGCAATCAGACGAGATTGAAGTTCGGGTGCAGTTACCGCGTGACGAGCGCGAGCGACTGGGCAGCCTGGCGCAGTTGAATGTCCGCCTGGAAGACGGCCGCTTTGTGCCCTTGGAGCAGGTGGCTGAATTCAGCACCCGGCAGGGTTTCGAGGCGTTGCGTCACGCCGAGGGCCGGCTGGCGGCGGAAGTGACGGCCGATATCGATTCGTCAGCAACCACAGCGGGTGTGGTGCTGGAGGCCTTGGCCCCGGCATTGCCGGACCTGGCCGCCCGCTATAATGTCAGTTACAGCTTTGAAGGGCGTTCGGCGGATCAGCGCGAGACCATGGCGGACATGCGTACCGGGCTGTTTATAGGTTTGCTGCTGATGTACGGGATTCTGGTCTGGGTATTCCGCTCCTGGACTACGCCGCTGATTGTGATGGCGGTGATTCCGTTGGCGCTGGTGGGTGCCTTGCTCGGGCACTGGCTGATGGGCCTGAACATGACCATCATGTCATTGTTCGGCCTCTTTGGCCTGTCGGGGATTGTGGTCAACAACTCGATTATTCTGGTGACCTTCTACGAGCAGCAGCGCAAGCAAGGGCTGGCGATTACCGAGGCGCTGAATCAGGCCGTGGTGCAGCGTTTGCGCGCGGTATTACTGACGTCGCTGACCACCATTGGTGGCTTGCTGCCTTTGTTGTTCGAGACGTCCTTGCAGGCACAATTCCTGATTCCGATGGCTACATCCATTGCCTTCGGTTTGGGCCTGTCGACTCTCTTGGTATTGTTTGTGATTCCTGCGCTGCTGTCGTACCTGGAGCATGCCAAGGAGCGCCGTGCGGCTCGTCAGAGGGCTGCTCCTGCCTGAAAGCTCTGACAGGGATGGTGTCAGGTGTACTTGATAAAGATTTTGCGCACCTGCTCGATGGCATCGGCCGGGTCTTGACCGGGCTCCAGCAGGGTTTCTTCGATCAGGCAGGTCAGCATCATGCGGTAGGCTTTGTCCAAGGCACTGCGTGAGGCGGAAAACTGCTGGGCGATGGACTCGCAGGATTCGCCACGTTTGATCATGGCCTGTATGCCACGTATTTGCCCTTCAACGCGAGCGAGGCGCATCAACATGGCTTTCTGTTGTGTGGCCTGAGTCTCTGTGAGGGTGTCGTTCTGCGCTGTGGCTGACATGCCGGTGACCTCTGCGACTTAAGTAGAATTGACGGCAAGTGTATGCCGGTTTGCTGTCAGGGTTAAAGCCCAGACGTAGAAAGGGCGCCAAATGGCGCCCTTTCTGCTACGGCTTACTTGCTTTTGGTCGATTCCAAGGTCTTGGTAATCGCCGCTACCGCTGAACCGATGTTGCTCAGTTCGGCCGGCAGGATCATGGTGTTGTTGGTTTGCGCCAACTTGCCAAACTCACGTACATATTGCTCGGCAACGCGCAGGCCAACTGCTTCCGAGCCGCCGTCGGTCTTGATTGCCAGGGCAACTCGGCGCAGGCCTTCAGCGGTGGCTTCGGCAATCAGCTCGATTTCGCGCGCCTTACCTTCAGCTTCGTTGATCTGACGCATCTTGTCGGCTTCGGACAGGTTGATGGTTTCCTGTTTCATACCTTCAGACACGTTGATCTTGGCCTGACGCTCACCTTCAGACTGGGCGACGACGGCGCGACGCTCCCGCTCGGCGCGCATTTGCTTCTCGAGCGCATCAAGGATGGTGGCCGGCAATTCGATATCGGCAATCTCGTAACGCAGTACCTTAACGCCCCAGGGCTTAGCGGCTTCGTCGAGCACTTCCACAACCTGCTGGTTGATGGATTCACGCTCTTCGAAGGTCTTGTCCAGGTCGATCTTACCGATCACGGAACGCAACGTGGTTTGCGCCAGCTGCATGGCCGCATAGGCATAGTCATGGATGCCGTAACTGGCCTGCTTGGGGTCGACTACTTGCAGGTAAAGTACGCCATCGACCACGATCTGGATGTTGTCACGGGTAACACACGCCTGGCGGGGTACATCCATGGCGTTTTCTTTCAGTGTGTGCTTGTAGGCAATCTTGTCGACAAAGGGAATCAGCAGGTGAAAGCCAGCATCCAGTGTCTTCACATATTTACCCAGACGCTCGACCACGTAGGCCGAACGTTGCGGCACGATCTGCGCCGTTTTCGCGATAGTAATGACGACCAGGACCAAAAAGGCCAAGGCAATCATGGTTGCAATATCCATGCATTAGCTCCGTTATTTACAGGGGTGTCAGGAAAGGTTCGCAGGTAATGTGCCGCTGACGGTCAGTACAATACCTCGGTGGCTGATAACCCAAGCGGGTTCACCCGCCTTGAGCGGGTCGCTGGACTCGGCATCCCATTTGGCGCCGCTGTGTGATACATGCCCAACGCCGTGTTTAAAATCGGTGAGCACAGTAACACGGACTCCGACCAGGCCGCTGTCGTCCTGGTCCCGTTGCGAGCGGTTACTGGTGGCGCCGATCATCCAGCGCTTGCAGTGTTTACGCAGGCCGAACAGGGCACCGAGGCTGATCAGGGCGAACAGCGTCAGTTGGGCTGGCAGGGTTTCGATGACACCGAACATCGTCAGCAGGCCAACAATGAGGGCTCCGATGCCAAAGAAGGCAGCAATCATGCCGGGGGCAAAGAACTCGGAAATCAACAAGATCAGGCCCAGCATCAGCCAGAACGGGTAGCCAGTCATCAACACACTCCAAGGCAACGGGTAAAAACACCGATGCAGATTAGCAGATTGTCACTTTCGCTGCCGGTTTGTCGTGTATTTGGCTGTGACAAGGACTGAATTACCGTTCATCGCATTTATCTACTGAATGATGTCGCGCCAGAGCTGATGGCTTGCAAGTCACAAAGTAGCCGGTTGGTCAGCGCTGGTTTGCTGGCGCCAAAACCTGTTGCTTTGACGGTGCGCTGACTAGTCTAAATGCGCTCGGAGCCATCGCAGCCCCGGGCCTACAAAGACAACAACAAAGGATTTACTTATGCGTCGCACTGCATGGTTGCCCGCGACCGTCGGGCTCGTCGCCGGTATGGCGCTGACTACCCAGGCTCAGGCCTTCTGGTTCAGCTCCTCCGGTTACACACAAACCAAATACCCCATCCTGCTGACCCATGGCATGCTCGGATTCGACAGCCTGCTCGGGGTCGATTACTGGTTCGGCATTCCCAGCGCCCTGCGCAAAGATGGCGCTACTGTCTATGTGACTGAAGTCAGCCAACTGGATACCTCGGAAGCCCGTGGTGAGCAGCTACTCGCCCAGGTTGAAGAAATCGTCGCTATCAGTGGCAAGCCCCGAGTTAACCTGATCGGCCACAGCCACGGTGGTCCGACCGTGCGTTATGTGGCGGCTGTGCGCCCGGACCTGGTCGCCTCGGTGACCAGCGTCGGTGCGCCACACAAGGGCTCTGCAGCGGCTGATTTTATCCGCAATGTGCCGGAAGGCTCAGCCGGTGAAGCCATGCTGGCAGGTATCGTCAACGGTCTTGGCGGCTTGATCAACTTTCTATCTGGCAGTAGCTCAACCACCCCACAGAATGCGCTGGGTACTCTGGAGTCGCTGAACTCTGTGGGTGCCGCAAACTTCAATGCGCGCTTCCCGCAGGGCATACCGACGTCTGCCTGCGGTGAAGGTGCCTACGTGGTCAATGGTGTGCGCTATTACTCGTGGAGTGGCACCAGCCCGCTGACCAATGTGCTGGACCCTTCGGATGTGCTGCTGGGCGCCACGGCGCTGACCTTTGGCTTTGAGGCCAACGACGGCCTGGTCGGTCGCTGCAGTTCACGCATGGGCATGGTGATTCGGGATAACTACCGCATGAATCACCTGGACGAAGTGAACCAGACCTTTGGGCTGACCAGCCTGTTCGAGACCAGCCCGGTCTCGGTCTACCGGCAGCATGCCAACCGGCTGAAAAACGCCGGTCTGTAATTGGGTGAACGACCTGCCCCGGCGGCCAGGCTGCCGGGGCAACAGGATGAACGTGTGAAAAAAATCATTATCTATACCCCTTTTCTGCTCAGTGCGGTGTTGCTGGTCGGCTGGCTGAGCCAAAGTGATGCTCCGGATTCGCCTGCAGCACTTCCGCCGACCGAGTTGGCGCAGCCAGCGCAGCAAGCACCAGCTTATGCAGCGCCCCTGACGCGACGTGATCAGCCTCTGGCTGCCCTGCCCGACTCGCTGCGTGACACTGAGGTAGACGGCCAACTTGAGGTCGATGCCCAGGGCAATCTGGTGATCACTGACCAGTTACGCCATATGTTCGACTACTTTTTGGCCACCGTTGGCGAAGTCACCCAGGAAGAGGCCGAGAACAAGATCCGTGCCTACCTGGGTCAGCAATTGCGTGAGCCGGCCTTGAGTCAGGCGCTCGGCCTGCTGGATAACTATCTCGAGTATTTGCTGGCAGTGGTCGAGTTGGAAAGTGCGCACCCACGGGCGGCAGACCTGGATGCCCTTCTGGCCCGCGAAGACGCCGTGCAACGCTTGCGGGCCAGCATTTTCAGTGCTGAAGCGCATGCGGCCTTTTTTGCCAAGGAAGAGCTCTATCACCGCTTCACCCTGCAGCGTATGCAAGTCATGCAGGACAGCAGCCTGGATGCGGATGAGCGCGGTGAACGCATTGAAGCCTTGCGTGATGGCCTACCGGAAGAGCTACAGGAATTGTTGCTGCCACAATTACATGCCGAGTTGCGGCAACAGAGCCAGGCGTTGCTGGCCGAGGGTGGCAGTCCGGATGAGCTGCGCAGCCTGCGGATGGAACTGGTGGGGCCGCGCGCTACTGAACGCCTGGAAGCCCTGGACAGTCAGCGCGTTGAATGGCAGCAACGGCTGGACAGTTTTACCAGCGAACGCGAGCAGATCCTGCAGCATCCAGGCCTGGCTCCCAGCGATCAAGCAGCCATGCTGGACGACCTGCTGGCACGCAACTTTGCCGAGCACGAACAGTTGCGTGTTCGCGCCTTGCTGGATATGCCCTGACATCCTGCAATAGTACTGACGGGCAAGGTGCTGCTAACCGGCGCATACTGAAAAGCAGTTAAATCAGTATGCGGAGGTCAGCATGCGAGTTGATGAGTTCAAGAAAAAGTACGGTCTGGACAAAGAATCGGATGAAGAAGACAAGACCAGCAGTCTGGAGGGCAAAGCATTAAAGCGGGCTTTGCACCCGGATGCACCCAAGGCTGGCACACCGCATGACTGGGAAGACTGGGAGCGCTACCAGAAGGAACATGCGGATGATAAGGATCAGGGAAGCTCTGACTAAAGGCTCAGCGCCAATCAGGTTGGCACTCAACTTTTCAATCAGAGCTTTGCTGATATGGGTATTTCGGGCGAGCCGAGTTGCCTGCTGCAGTCCAATGACGACGGCAGCAGGCAGCGGCTACTTCGTCATCCACACCCCGTTAAGCTGGATATATTGCCCGCTGGGCGTGCGCTCGATGGCTTTTTTGCCGGCGCGCGCCTGAATATCGCGCAGGTCGACATTGTGCTCATCGGCCAGGCGCTGATACTCGGTACGTCGAGCATCATTGATCAGCCGGGCAATTTCACGCGCATCACCCACGGGGTTAACTACCCCCAAATAACCGTCTGGCTGCTCACCAAGATGGCCGGCTTCTTTGGCCGCAGGTAAAGCATTCATTGCCTGATTGAGACTCATGGCCAATGCTGGCAGGCTGAACAGCAAAACCAGCCAGAAGGCGCTGAAACGAATAATCGGTTGCATGTCGTGCTCCTTAGAACAATCCACTGGATTCGCTGAACAGGGAATCCAGCTCGCGGTCGATCTTGACCAGAATCTCGTGCTGTATCTTCACGTTCAGGTTGATGTTGATCGGCTCTGTCGGAGCAGCCAGCTGGACCGTAGGGGTGCAGGCAGACAGCAACCAGACGCTGGTCATGAGTACCGCAATGCGACGCCATGGCATGGACCAGGCTCCTCGTTTCATGGGCTTTGGCGCTGTAGCAAGCGCTGTTGAACCCGTTGTTGAATGATATCACTGACCTGCCCGCTCAATTGCAGGCTGGCCAGCAGCGCTGGAATATCTTCTTCCAGCTGTATGTTCAAGTGCACCGGCCGCCCCTGTTGCAACGCCGGGTTACTGCCTTCGAGTCGCAAGCCCAATAGCAGGGTTCCATCTTCATGATAGTCCAAGGTACTGCGTAGCAGGGTATAGCGGAAGTCATCCAGTGCAACCGCCAGTTCGCGCATGCCGGGATTGCTGGCTGCCAGGGTGCTGATACGCTCGGAGCGGTATTGCAAATTACCGCCCGGATCACGTGCCTGGACCAAGCCACCACTGACACTCAGGCTGCCCTCGCGCAGACGCAGCGGTAGCTGACCATCCAGGGTGCCACCGCCAACCAGTCCCTCTGTAGGATAGACCTCAAGCAGGCGACCCAGTTCAAAGCCGCTGAATTTCAGTGGCAGCAACTGCTCGCTGGTGGAGAGGTCGAGCGTGCCGGGTTCCAGCCAAACGCGGCCACCGAGTACCTGTAGTTCGGCCTGGGCAATCTCGGCTTGTCCGTTAAGCACATCATTCAATCGGGCGCGGTAGCTGGCGCTCATTGTCAGTGGGCCAAAGGTCAGGCCGTGTTCAATTTCATTGACCTGGAGTTGCTGGCTGTTGAGGGTTAATTGCTCACCACGCAAGGTCACCTGCAAGGGCAGACTCAGTTCCTTGAAGCTACTGCGGTCATAGATACCATTGGCCCCGCGCAGGTGTAGTTGGCCATCCAGGCTGTCCAGGCTGGTATGCCCGCGCATGGCAAAGTCGCCGCTCAGGCGACCTGCGGACAGGCTGAGTAGGGTTGGCCAGTCGGCCAGGCTGGCGGCTAGCGGGTTGCCGGCGCGGATAAACATTTCTTCCAGCTTGAGGTCGGCGCGCCAACTACCGTTATTGGCCACCTGTAGCTGGCTGTGCAGGCTGAGGCCGCTGCTGTTGCCGGCCTGGCCGTCAGCCTGAATGGCGTTGTCTTGCCAGCGCAGTTGCCACTGTCCGTTCCAGGCTTGCGGTTTGAGCAGAGGATGTTCCAGTTGACGGGTTTGCAGTGTGGCACGGCTGTTCAGGCTCGGGCTGTTGGCGTTAAAGGGCCAGTCCAAACGGCTGTCATTCAGGGTCAGTTGCAGGCTGTTGGCAGCCAGTTCCAGTGCGCTGTTCTCCAGTCGCTCTATGCGCACATTGACGGCCTGGGCGGGGCGCAATTGCAACTTGTCAGCGTCTATTTGCCCGGCCAGCGCAGAGCCATGCACCTGCAGGCCGTTGAGTTGCCAGTCGTCCAGTTGCAGGCTGGCCAGGTTGACGTTTAGCTCACCCTGTTCAAAGCGTATCTGCCACTCTGGCTCCAGACCCAGTTGCAGCCGGCTGTTCCACAGCAGTTGGCTGCGGCCATGGCTACTCAGCGAGATATCGGCGGTTAGTGCTTGTTGCCAGTCCAAGGCCTGATCTTCTCGAGCGCGCAACTGTACCTGCAAGCGTTCGGGGCGTAACCAGTCCGGTAGCTCAACCAGGCTGGGATGGTGCAGCTGATCCAGTGTCAGGTCGGCTTGCAGGCGAGAGATCTGCCAGGCGTGTTCAAAATGCGCCAAGCCCAGTTGTGCATCACCTTGCACCCGCGCATAGCCAGGCACCAGCCAGGGCTCGGGTAGCGACAGATCGGCTTGCAGGGCCAGTTCACCTTGCACCAGCTGCCGCAGGTTTTCCGGTGGCTGCTCGCCTTGCCAATAGCCGCTGGCTTTGATGCGGGCGCCCTGGGGTAATTGCTCGACCGGCCAGCCGTCGCGGTTTAGCCAGGGGGCCAGTGCGTTCAGCAGCCCACTGCTGTCGGGCCAGCCGGGTACTTGCAGGCTGGCATGCCATTGCCGCCCGTTATCACTGCTGGCCAATTCCACGCGCGCCAGCGGTTGGTTGTTCAGGTCGATAGCGCTATGCAGCTGGGTTTGTTCGCGCAGATCCACTTGGCTGTGCCAGTGCAATTGCTCACCGGCATGCCGAGCCAGCAGATCCAGTTGCAACTGATTGGCGTCGGTCGTCAGCGTAAAGTGACCCTGCACATGGCAGCGCCGCTCGGCGCACGGTAAATCCATATTCAGTTGTTCGACGGCTAGCTGTGCGGGCAGTTGCTGCAGCCAGTCACGGGAATCTTGCAGCACGGCAAAGGGAAGGTCGAATGGGTTGAGTGTTGGGCTGGCGCTTACTTGGTCGCCAGTTTCCAGCCGCAGCCACAGCTGAGCAGCGCTGGCCTGATGCAGGCGTTTTGCGCGCCAGTCAGGCTGCAACTGCAGTTGGCGGATGACTATCTGCTGGTAGCCGCCGTCATCTTGCCGGGTCAGGCTGAGGTGTTCGATATGCAGGCTGCCAGCCTGCCAGTGCAGACCCGAGATGCCGAGATCGTCAATACCTTGTTGTTGCAGCCAGCGCTGTGCCTGCTGCGCTGCCAGCAGGCCAAGTACCAGCAGGAGCAGCAAGCCCCAAATGACGACGCGCAGCACCAGTGCCAGTGGGCGGCGCATCAGCCGGCTGCCTGTTTAGCCAATACCGCCCAGGCAGAGGTATTTGATCTCGACATATTCATCGATCCCGTATTTCGAGCCTTCACGGCCAAGGCCAGATGACTTCATGCCGCCAAAGGGCGCCACTTCGGTGGAGATCAGCCCGGTATTGATGCCGACCATGCCGTACTCCAGCGCTTCGGCGACGCGAAACACCCGGTTCAGGTTGTTGGCATAGAAATAGGCCGCCAGACCGAATTCGGTGTCATTGGCCTGAGCAATCACATCGGCTTCGTCCTGGAAGCGGAACAGCGGCGCCAGCGGACCAAAGGTCTCTTCGCGGGCTACCTGCATACTGGCGTTGACCTCGCTGATGACCGTGGGTTCAAAGAAGTTGCCACCCAGGCTATGCGGCTTGCCGCCGAGCAGCAGTTTGGCGCCCTTGTTGCTGGCATCCTGCAGGTGCTGCTGCACCTTGTCCAGCGCGGCTGTATTGATCAGCGGGCCGGTGGTGGTGCCATCTTCCAGGCCGTTGCCGACCTTGAGCTGGCTGACGGCGGCACAGAGCTTGGCAGCAAAAGCATCATAGACCGCATCCTGCACATAAATACGGTTGGCGCAGACGCAGGTCTGCCCGGCATTGCGGAACTTGGAGATCATCGCGCCTTCAACGGCAGCATCCAGATCGGCGTCGTCAAAGACGATAAAAGGCGCATTGCCACCGAGTTCCAGTGAGAGTTTTTTCAGTGAGGGTGCGCACTGGCGCATCAACTGGCTGCCCACGGCGGTAGAGCCGGTGAATGATAGTTTGCGCACAATGGGGTTGGCACACAGCTCGTTACCGATTTCGATTGCCTGGGTGGCATCGGCGGTCAGTACGCTGAATAGGCCAGCGGGCAAACCGGCCTCTTCCGCCAACGCAGCTAGCGCGAGCGCAGAATAAGGTGTTTGTGGCGCGGGTTTGACCACCATGGCGCAGCCGGCTGCCAGGGCTGGTGCGGCCTTGCGAGTGATCATGGCGGCCGGGAAGTTCCACGGGGTGATGGCGGCGGTAACACCGACCGGTTCTTTCTGTACCAGAATGCGTTTGTCGGCCTGATGCCCGGGGATAATATCGCCGTAAACGCGCTTGGCTTCTTCGGCAAACCATTCGATAAAGCTGGCGGCATAGCCGATTTCGCCCTTGGCTTCGGCCAAGGGTTTGCCCTGTTCGGCAGTCATGATCAGCGCCAGGTCATCCTGGTGCGCCAACATCAGTCCATGCCAGCGGCGCAGGATGGTGCTGCGTTCCTTGGCACTCAATGCGCGCCAGGCAGGCTGGGCTTTTTGCGCGGCGGCGATGGCTGCCTGGGCATCAGCGGTACTCATGTTGGGTACGCTGCCCAGTGCGCTGCCGTCAGCCGGGTTGGCGATCTGATAGCGCTGCTGGCTGGTTGCCTCGCACCAGTTACCGTTGATATAGGCTTGTTGGCGGAAAAGATCGGGGCGGGCAAGTTGCATGGGCAGTCCTTTTGGCATGGGTGTCCGGCAAAAGACACGCAAATGTTTGATATTTCAAACATGCTAAGAAATGCCAGCTAAGGCTGCAAG
>REBY01000152.1 GCA_007692485.1 Pseudomonadaceae bacterium
AGAGAATATTGTCTTCAGCATGCCTAAAGAGTTGCGGCTGGTGGATGTTGGTGAGGTTCAGTAAGTTATTGGTTGTTTGTTTATCGGGAAGCACTGATTAAATCGGTTCAGTGTTTCAGCCTGGTTGTTGCTGACCGGTTCTGGACACGCCGTGAACCCTTCCCTGGGGGCTCGTAGATGCCATCCCTGGCATCTAACGGTCCAGAACCGGTCAGCAACAACCAGGCTGCTGAAGTTTTGCGTTGTTAATCAATGCTTCCCACCGCACTCGGCGCATTAGCTGTCTAGTTCTTCTACCGCACGCGCGGTAAATCCTTCCATTGCGTGGTATAGGCCGGGCTTTTGAATGCTTGGCGCATGCGCCAGGCCGGGTTGGCGGGTAGGCGGCCCAGGCGCAGGCTGCCGCGGCCCTGATAGTGGTTGATCTGGTCCATCACGGTCATGACTTGATCACTGCCCGGGCGAGGTTGTGGTTTGAACATATCCGGCGTGTATTGCCCAGGTTCAATCAGCTCCATCAGGATAACGCCCGCTTTGGCATAGCCAATGCCGGGTTGATAGATGCGTGACAGCCCCTGTAGTGCTTGCTGCACCAAATCCCGCGTATCTGCCGTAGGGTAGGGCAGCTCAAGAGTGATTTGGTGGCGCTGGGCTTGTGAGCCGTCATAGACGCCGGTGCGGATAAACAGGTGCAACACTTGGCATAGGCTCTGCTGGCCACGTAACTTTTCTGCTGCGCGCGAGGTATACAGCGTAATGGCCTCGGCTAGGCCGGTCTGTTGGTAGATGCGGCTGGAAAAGGAGCGCGTACTGGCGATTATTTTCTTCCGTTCCGGGCCGTCTTCCAATGGAAAGCAGGCTTCCCCGGCCAGCTCACGGGCAGTACGTTGCAGCACGCTGTTGAAGCTGCGTTTGAGCAAGCGCTGGTCATAGCTGGCCAGATCGCTGGCTTGTTCGATACCCATGAGGCGTAGGCGCTGGGCCAGACGCCGACCCACGCCCCAAACCTGCTCCACGGGTGCCAGCGCGAGCAGCTTGCGTTGGCGTACCGGGTCACGCAAATCCACCACACCGCCGGTCCGTGGCCAGCGTTTGCTGGCCCAGTTGGCCAGTTTGGCCAGGGTTTTACTCGGGGCAAGGCCGATACTGACCGGAATACCGGTATGTTGCAGTACCTGCGCTTTGAGCTCCACGGCCCACTGCTGCAGGTCGTCTTCCTGTCCGGCCGTGCCACTCAGGCAGCTAACTTCAAGGAAACTTTCATCAATGGAGTAGCGTTCAATGGCCGGTACCGCCGCAGCCAGGGTGTTCATGACCCGGTCGGACAAGTCGGCATAGAGGGCATAATTGGAGCTGAAGACTTCAATGCCGTGGTTACGGATGGCGTCCTGAATTTGGAACAGCGGTACGCCCATGGCGATGCCCAGCGCCTTGGCTTCGTTGCTGCGGCTGACGACGCAGCCGTCGTTGTTGCTCAGCACGACGACCGGGCGTTGACGCAGGTCAGGTCGGAACAGACGCTCGCAGCTGACATAGAAGTTGTTGCAGTCAACCAGGGCATACACAGGCTTACTCATGAAGGCTCAACGAAAACGGTGTTTGTGCAGGCTGTGGGTGACCACGCCCCAGATTTCCAGCGCCTCGGATTGCTGCAAGCGCAGTGGCGGGAAGTTCGGGTTGGCGGGCATGAGGACGGGCAGCCCAGCTTCGTAGGTCAGCGTTTTGACCGTGAACTCATTGTCGATGCAGGCGATGATGACGTCGCCTGGCAGGGCGCGAGCAGCGCGGTCAACCACCAGAATATCACCATCGTAGATACCGGCATCCTGCATGCTGTCGCCTTGGGCGCGCAGCAGAAAGGTATGGGCGGCTTGAGCATTGACTAGTTGATCAAGCGACAGTGCCGTATCGCGGTGATCATCTGCAGGGCTGGGAAAGCCGGCGGCTACCCCGTGGGCAAACAGGGGTAGGCGCAGGTGGCTGGTTGTAGCAGGACCAAGCAGGAGGGCAGGCATGACGCACCTATAAAATACTGTTTATATGTACAGTAAAGATAAGGCGTCATACTCTCTCGGTCAAGTGACTTATATGCTGACGTTACGGCGCTGACCGAGTTTCTCACCCATGCGTACGGCACTGCCGGCGGTCAGGTTATCTGCCCAGTCAACCTGCTGTGGGCCGAACAGCACGATGGCGGTCGAGCCCAGCTTGAAACGGCCCATTTCGGCGCCGTGGCCGAGTTGCGGAGCGCTCTGACCATAGCGCTGGGCATGCAGTTGGCGGCGCGGTGGCGCGACCAGTCCGGCCCAGGCGGTTTCTACCGAGGCGACGATCATGGCGCCGACCAGTACGACGGCCATGGGGCCGGCTTCGGTATCAAACAGGCAGACGACCCGCTCATTGCGGGCAAACAGCTCGGGAACGTTTTCGGCCGTGGTCTGGTTGACCGAGAACAGCTTGCCGGGCACATAGATCATGTCGGTCAGGGTGCCAGCCAGCGGCATATGTACGCGATGGTAATCCTTGGGCGACAGATATACGGTGGCAAACTGGCCACCCTGGAAAGGGGCTGCATGCTCCGGCTTGCCGCCGAGCAGTTCGAGCAGGCTGAAGCTTTGCCCTTTGGCCTGGAAAATGCGCCCGTGCTCAATAGCACCGAGTTGGCTGATACTGCCGTCGGCAGGGCAGAGCACGCTGTCGGCGCCGCTGTCGAGCGGGCGCGCGTCGTCTTTAAGTGCGCGGGTAAAGAAATCATTGAAGCAGGCATAGGCGGTGGGGTCGGTTTCGGCCGCTTCACTCATGTCAACTTGATAGCGTTTGACGAACCAGGTGATAAAGGGGTTTTTGACCCAGTTCCAGCGGCACTCGGCCAGCGCGCCGGCGGCGCGTGACAGCAGATGTTGGGGCAACAGGTATTGCAGGATGATAAATAAACGCTCGCGCATAACGCTTCCTTAAACTTCTACGGGGGTGTCAGGATGGTTGCCCCATTCCGACCAAGAGCCGGCATAGGCCTTGACTCGAGGGTAGCCGAGCAGGCGGGCAACCAGGTAGGTGAAGCCGGAACGGTGGTGGGTCTGGCAATGGGTCACGATTTCTTTGTCCGGAGTAATGCCTTGCACGGCCAGCCATTCGGCTATATCCGCACGCAGGCGCAGGCCGCGATCCGGGTCCATGCCCAGGGTCCATTCGCAATTGATTGCGCCGGGAATATGTCCGCCCTTCTGTGCCAGCACCTTTTCGCCCCGGTATTCGGCGGGCGAGCGGGCATCCCAGATCACCCGGTCAGGGTTATCCAGGTCGCGCAGCAGTTCATCGGCGCGGATCGTCGGCTCCGGGTGGATGGTCAGCTCAGGTTTGCTGGGCGCGACGTGCCGGACCTGGGTTTCCAGCGCCAGGCCGTCGGCTTGCCAGGCTTTCAGGCCACCATTGAGGTAGCTGAAATGCGGATGGCCGATGCTGTCCAGCAACCAGATAAAGCGCCCGGCCCAGCCGCCGCCTTCGTCGTCGTAGACAACATAATGCAGTTCTGGATGATGGCCAATGTCGGCGAACAGGGCCGTCAGGCTGGCCTGATCCGGCAAAAGCCCCGGCGTTGGCGGCGGAGTTTGCAGGCGCTTGGGGCTAATGTGCACGGCGCCGGGGATATGTCCGGCGAGGTATTGCTCGTCACTGCTCA
>REBY01000063.1 GCA_007692485.1 Pseudomonadaceae bacterium
CTGTCAGCTTGCACTGCAATGGGAAGAAAAGCTTAGCTTTACCCTGGATGACAAGCTGACGGTAAAACGTTTGCGCTTTGAAGACGTTCTACGCGATGCCGCTGACGAAGCAGCGGGTGATGACATGGCCTCACAGCTGGATGCAAGTTTTGCCATCATGGCCAACACCCTTGAGAGTCTATTACCCCTCCTGGGCACTGCCTTTGGCGGTGAGGATCAGCCACAAGGCATCTGATCCGGGTCTTACCGCAAGCTATCCACAAAATCTGTGGATAAGCTTGTGGAAAGCGCTATAGAACTGCCATAGAAGCTACAGGTTATGGGGCCGCAGGTCAGATTGAACACTTTTTAACCAAATAAAACCCTTTAAAAATCAACAACTTAAGCAGACAGCTACTATAAACGGGGATTACTGGCCAAGTTTCACACAATTGCCACGCATGCAGCCCTGGCTGTGCACAGCTTGTGAGCATAAAAAATTACGCAGCGCTATTTTGGCCATCAATCTGCCCCGTTCTGGCGCTCCAGCCAAACCCGGGCATCTGCTGCAGCTGAACTACGGGGATAGGCACGGGTAACATACTCCATGCGCGTGCTGGCTTCAGCGAGGTCACCGCTATCGGCACTGAAACGCGCCAAACGATACTCCGAGCGTGCCATACCTTCATGAATCTCTTCCAGACGTGGCGCAACATCTCGCCGATAACTGGATTCGGGGTAATTGCGCACAAAACGCACCAGGCGTTCATGGGCCTCGCGGCCGGTTTCCAGTCGCTGCCTGTCGTCTCCCTGTTCCAACTCGAAACGTAGCACACCCGCCAAAGCCCAAAGGTACTCGCTGTAGTCGGCGTGATCGACATCAACGAAGTCTTCCCGAAAGCCTGTCAGCAAGCGCTCAGTCAGCGCCAGGTTCGCCTGTTGCAAACAGGCGAAAGCCGCTTCCTGATGTAACTGCGGTTCACGTGAACGCCGAACCTGATCGACCAGAGGCCGGTCACACACCCCCATGCTCAACTTGGCGCGCGCTTCAGTCGCTTCCTCCTGGTTAATCTTCGGGTTACCCCCGGTGCTGGCGCAACCGGCCATCACACCAACAGCAACTATCCACCACAGTTGTTTCATTAATCATCCTTACTGCAATTGTGCCTGCCAATGAATCCAGCCCTGATCATCCGGCTGACCTAGCATCTGCAAACCACCGACCAGACCCGGCTCGGCATCCGGGCGCGCTTGCAAACGGGTATCAAGGTGCATTGGCTGGCCGGGCCGCCAGCGAGCGTCACCCTGCAAACCCAAGGGCCCACCCTGATCCTCTAAATCCAGCGTCATCCAGCCGTCACTATGGCCCAGACTGGCACTTAAATTACCCAGTGCCAAGGGTTGCGGCAAACCACCTCCTGCACCTTGCCATACCAAGCGGCCTTCAGCCGCAGTAACCTGATCCAGGTCAACCAGTTCAAGCCTGGGCACATCCAGCAGCCAGCTACCCGCTAAAATAAAAGGCGCGCGGTTGAGTTCAGCCATGGTTGCCGCATCCAGTTCACCTCGCACATCCTGCAGCAATATACGCCGCGCACCCAACATCAGATTGGCGTTGACCCGGCCGTTACGCGGCTGCCACACCAGGTCAAGCCCAATGCTGCCGCGCAACAGGCCGGCTGGCCGCCAGTCCCACTGCAGGCCACCCTGGTCTACGCGATCAACTGTCATTCGGGCAACCTGGCCACGCCACAGCGTGCCACTGAGCCCTGCCAGCTCAACCTGAGCGGGCAGGTTTGGCGCCACTCGCTGCCAGACCACAGTGGCTGGCAATTGCCATATCAAAGCCAGCAAATACAAAAACAGCGCTAGCCAGATCGTCAGCTTCAAACTGGGTGCTTTCATGGCTGGGGCTCCACCAGTACCCGCGCCGATACCTTGCCCGGCTCCCCATTAACATCAACGGCCAACTGGCTCACCTGCAAACCATGGCGGCGTTCAAGCTCACCTAACCAGCCAACCAGCGCATCAAAGCCAACGCCGTCAAACCACAAGCGTGCACCCTCGGACTCAGGCTGTACGCGCTCCAACGGCTGCCGGATACCCGCAGCATTAGCCGAGACCTCCACCAGGGTCAGCACGGAACCATTACTCTCACGGGTCTGGCTGCCACGCTGCATGTTAGCCCGTCGTCTTACCTGGTCAGCCTGTTGCTGCATCCAGGCGACATCAGTCGACAAGCGGCTGACTTCAGCCTGCAGGTTGCTTCGCTTGCTGGTCAGGGGTTCCCAGACCCACAACCACGACACCAGCACGGCCAGTACAACCAGTCCGGCGATAACGATTATTCGCTCACGGGGCGCTAGCCCCGACCACCAGGCATTCATGACTCACTCCTTTGTACGCGCAAGCGGGCACTCACCCCGTCACTGGTTGAATCAGCTCCTTGCAAGCTTTCACTGATGCCAGGTTTTTCAACCAGGGCAGCGCGAATACTTTCCAGCTCGGCAAAAGAAGCAACCTGCAACTCAAGATCCACCGCACTCACAGTACCGCGCAAGCTGACAACCTGAGCCTCTTCGTGATCCTTGACCACTTGCAGGACGTCGTGCAACAGGGGCCCCATACTTGGCCCACTGGCCCCGGCTGAGCCTCCGCTCAAAGCGGCACGAAATTGTTCTACCGGATCCACCGGTGGCGTTGTTGGTAGCGCATTAGCAAAAATCTGCAGCATTTGCACCTGCAAGCGATCACGCTCACGGTCCAATGCCCGCCATTCAAGCGCGACTTGCCCGATCACCAGCAATACAACAGCGGCCGCCAGACCCATAACCGGGCGCAATTTTCGCCAAGGCGGCGCGGCCATGCTCGCTGCATAGGGGCCAGTCAGTAAGTTGCATGGCGGGTTGCTAACCAACAGCGGACGAAACAGAGTAGCCCAGTCCGGCTCGTCAGTTGGGCGTTCGCTGACTGCGGTATCTGATGACAGGTTGAACTGCTCAGCTGATAGCCCAACCAATTCAATCGCCAAATCTGGCTCGGCATGCAATCGTCGCTGCAACCAAAAGCCGACCAGATCCGGCTCCATCAGCTGCGGCTCCTGCTCGGCCGCAGCCACCACGATCTGTACCAGCCCATCCGGCCACCTGCACTCGCTCAGGCGCAGGCCCTGCTCGGGCGCTACCGAGGCAAACAAGCGCGGTGCCGGCACTATGGCCTCTAGCCGCCACCCGGGTAACTGGAGCAGCACTTGCCATTGTTCGATCCGTCCGTGGCCAACCACAGCAGCGACCAATTTATCCTTGGCCGTGCGCGGACCGGCGACAAAATGCAGATCTTCTATATCTTCACTCAGTTGATCTTCCAGGGCATAGGGCAATGCGGCGCGCAAGGCGGCGCCACGCCGCACCGGCATACTGATCCGGTACAGGCTGACTGAGGTAGCCGGGGCCAGCGCACGCACGCGCTCCTGCGGAAAGCGCGCATGCAAATCGACCAAACTATCTACCCCTTGGGCGAGCAGGCGGCCGTCGCGCTCCAGTTGCCACCAACAGACGCTAGGTGGCGCAACCTCAACGTCAGCCTCAGCAACAGGTGCTGGCAGATTGTCCGGGAGTAACACTATCAGCATAATCGTGT
>REBY01000030.1 GCA_007692485.1 Pseudomonadaceae bacterium
CTGCATTTTCTGCTCTTCCGCCGTCCATGGCGGTCGCCTGTGCATCGACGGTCTGAGGAAGGTGACTGGCAATGCCGCTTCTAGATTCGGTGTTGCCGCTGAGATGTGCTTGATCTAAGACGCTTATTTCGATCGCCGCAATTATTTTCCCGATTAGTATGTGTTTTCTAATTCTCCTGCGTAGCTTATGCATCAAGGATCGCTGTTTGATCCATTGCAAGTACCTTTTAAATCTACGTACTGGAGATTGATCATGAGCAAATCTACTACTGCTGCAAAAATCGAAGATAACGCCGCCACTTTCGCTGCTGACGTTAAAAACTACGCGCACCAGATCTGGTTGGCTGGCTTGGGTGCCTATGCCAAAGCGGGCAAAGAAGGTGCCGAATACTTCAAGAAGCTGGTTGAAGAAGGCGAAGCTGCCGAGAAGCAAGGTAAAGAACTGATTGCCGGCCGGGTTGAGGCTGCCAACAGCAAGGTTGAGAGCTTCAAAGAGAAGTTCCAGGCCAAGACTGGCGGCCGTCTGAACAAGGTTGAAGAAGTGTTTGACGACCGTGTTGCTTCTACCTTGTCACGCATGGGTATTCCGAGCAAGAAGGACGTTGACCAGCTTTCTGCTAAGCTGGATGATCTGAGTGCTGCACTCAAATCACTGAGCAAGTAAAAGCCACAGAGGAGTTTTCCCATGGCGGGTAAGAAGAAAGCAGATAAGACAGCAACAGGTTCCGGTTGGGTTAGCGAGATCGAGAATTACTCGCGGCAGATCTGGCTGGCCGGTCTTGGCGCTTATGCCAAGGCAGGCAAGGAAGGTGTCAAGTTGTTCGAAGGCTTGATCAAGGACGGTGAGGTCGCTGAAAAGGCAGCCAAAACTGAAATCGACAAGCAGGTTGATACGCTGAAAGGCAAACGCAAGTCCGGCAAGGCAACGCTGGATGATGCCAAGTCCAAAGCTGATCAGGCCAAGGGCAAGCTGACTGGCAAGTGGAATGAGCTGGAATCTGCTTTCGAGCAGCGCCTTAACAGCGCTGTATCCCGCCTGGGTGTTCCGACCCGTGGTGAGATTCAACAGCTGGATAGCAAAATTGATGAGCTGACCAAGCAGATCAGTGCATTGGCGGCGAACAAGCCGGCAGCAGCCAAGGCCGCCCCCAAGGCGACGCCAGCCGCTACCGCCCGGCGCAAGCCAGCCGCTAAAACGGCTGCAGCCAAATCGGCAACGGCGGCGAGCAAGCCGGCGACACCGGCCAAACCGAAGGCGCCTGCAAAACCGCGGGCAACGACGGCCAAGCCGAAAGCCCCAGCTAAGCCGAAAGCGACACCGGCTGCAACCAAACCGGCTACGCCGGCAGCGGCCAAGCCGACTGACAGCTGATAGCTATCTGGTTGTTTGTTGAAAAGCCCGGCGCATGCCGGGCTTTTTTATGCCTGTTCGTAGCGTTCGATCAGCGCTTGTAACCAGTCGCGGGTAATCTCGTCTAGCCAGGGCAGAATCAGTCCAAGCACCTGAATCACACCCTCGCTGGGATCGTCTTCATCGTTGTTGCCATCCAGGCGGCAGTAATCGAGCCAAAACACCAGTATCTGACACTGGCTGTCGAGCAGTCGTTGCCGGCTGGCTGCGTCGGTGAGGAGGTGGCCGTCGCTTTCCAGCGCAGTCAGTTGCTGATCAAAGCGTCGACGCAGGGCCATCAGCCAGAGTTGCATGCCCTGTTCGACGGCAGCATAACGGCCCATCAGGCTGGACAAGTCGCGGAACAGGAAGCGGTGCTGAATGATGGCTTCAAAGAGCAAATGCAGGAACAGCCAGTAGTCTTCCGGTTCCTGGGAGGCGGGCTCTTCTTCCGGAAGTAGCAAGCCTCGGGTGCTGGCCATAAAATGCTCGAGCAACTCCTCGATGATGGGTTCTTTGCCCTTGAAATGGTAGTAGAGGTTGCCGGGGCTGATGTCCAGTTCATTGGCCATGTCCAGCGTGGTCACTGTCGGTTCGCCCTGCTCGTTGAATAGCTCCAGGGCGCAATGCAGGATGCGGTCACGGGTTTTCATCGGAAGGTCTCACAATTCATGAACATACCGGCCGGGGGCCGCCTGTAAAACCGGGAACTGCGGATTGCCCAGTTGCGTCGGTGCGTTTTGTTGGTCACCACTGTAGGATCTGAGCCAAGCCAGCCAGCCCGTCTTCCAGTCTCCGGCCTGAATGCTCTGCTTGTCTTGCCAGTCAGTTGCGCTGCCAACGCTGACCGGGCCGCTACGATAACTGCTGCGCCGGCAATCAGCTGGATTCAGCAAGCACTGGATATGTCCACCGCTGGCAAGGACGAAATGCTTGTCGCCACCCAAGCGCTGCCCAGGGTAGGCCTGCTGCCAGGGTACGATATGATCGCGCTCGGCACCCATGTGCCAACTGGGCAGGTTGATCTGGCTGATATCTACCGGGTAACCCTGTAGTTGCATGGCGCCGGCGCTAGCCAGCGGGTCGTGTTCAAACATGTGTAGAAAATCGTCCATTAGCCGCGCCGGTACTCGGGTATTGTCCTGACTCCAGAACAGGGTGGCGCGGTCATCCGGTAGCTGGCCGAGGGCATAGCGCTGCACCATCTGCGGCCAGACCAGTTGTTCCGGGCGCAGCCAGGCAAAAGCGGCATTGAGTTGTCGAGCACTCAGGTAACCTTGGCGCCAGATGCGCTGGCGCAAGCGTTGCAGCGCGCGCGGCCCGGCGAGGTGCAGTAGCTCGCTGCGCGCCTCCCCGGCCAGCGGTGTAATCAGGTAGCTGGCGCTAGCCACCGTATGCAGCTCTTTGCGCGCCGCCAGCCAGGCCTGTAGCAGCACGCTGAGCAGGCCACCACTACATACACCGAGCAGGTTGAGTTGTGGGCTGGCGCATATCGAACGCACCTGCGCGCTGGCCTTGTAAATGCCGGCGATATAGGTATCCAGCCCCCAATTGCAGTGGCTCGGGTTGGGGTTGCGCCAGCTGAGCAGAAATACCTGTTGCCCCTGATCCAGGGCATGCTTTACCAAGCTGTTGTCACGCGCCAGATCAAGCAGATAGAAACGGTTGAGTGGCGGCGGAATAATCAATAAAGGTGTGCTGTGTACCTTGGCGGTGGTCGGTTGATACTGGATTAATTCATACAGGGGTTGGCGGCTGACCACAGCACCCGGTGTGGTGGCCAGGTCACGACCCAGATGAAAGGCGGTATCCTCATTCAGGGGCGCCAAAGGGCGGTTCAGGCTCAGGTCGGCCAGCAAGTGCTGCATGCCTCGGCACAGGCTGTGGCCCCGGGTGGCCTTGAGTTGTGCAATGAATTCGGAGTTCAGCGGGCTGTTACTGGGGGCGCTGGCAGCGGCCAGTTGTCTGCCCAGCCAGCCCAGTGCCTGACGTTCTTGCTCGTTGATGTGTAGCCCGGTCAGCCAGTCACGGCCCTGGGCTCGGGCCGCCAACCAGCAGTGCAGCAGGTAGCCGGCTATTCCTTGTTGCCAGCCGGGGTGCTGAAAGCGCCGGTCATTCAGGTTGGGGTTATGCGTTTGCTGCGCCGGGCACAGGCGTTGGAGTAACGCCAGTAGGTGCCGCCCGTGATAACCCGGTTGCTGAATGAGATCGCGCACTACGGCGGCGGCCAACTGCCGGACATCCAGTCCGGGTTGTTGTGGCGCGGGCACGTAGTGGCGTTCGGGCATCCAGCAGTCCTTGGTTGGATACGACAATGAGACTCGACTCAGTCTACCCCAATTATGACTTGCGCAGGGCCTTGCCCATTGCCGGGCGAATCACTGCGCGCTGACGCTCTTCGGCGAGAAAGCGGGAAATGATCGGCGCGACCGTATCGGCCCGGGTAACCAGAAACAGGTGGCCGTCATCAATGACATGCAATTCTGCATTGGGAATCCGCCAAGCCAGCAGGCGCATATTGACCAGTGGGATAATCGGGTCATCGTCACCGGCCAGTACCAAGGTAGGTTGCTGGATTTTGTGCAGCCAGTGCACGCTGGTCCAGCCGAGCCCGGCAAATAGCTGCCAGTAGTAGCCGATCTTGCCGGAGGAGCGCACTTTGGCTGCATGTGCCTTGGCCAGGTTAGGATCACGACGGAAGGCGCCGCCATAAATATCGGCAGCAATCTTGACCCCATGTGAGGGCTGGATATAACGCCGTGGGCTGGCCATTTTTAGCAGTACCTTGGGTCGCCCCGGGACCATCACCGCGCCGGCTGAGGTAGCGGCGAGAATCAGTTTTTTACAGCGCTCGGGATAGTCTCGGGCAAACTGTTGCGCTAGCGCACCACCCCAGGAGACGCCAATGGCGTTAACCTGACCGTAGTCGAGGTAATCGAGCATCCGTGCCGCCAACTTGGCCAGCCCGGGAAAACGAAAAGGGGTGGCCGGTGTGGATGAGCCGCCGACACCAGGCACATCAAAAGCAATGACCTCCAGCTCCGGGTCCAGGGCCCGGACAAAGGGCATCACCAGTTCCAGGTTGGCGCCGATACCGTTAAAGATCAGCAGCGGAGTTGTGCCCGGCTTGCCCGGCCGAACGGCAGTACGCAAAAACTGGCCGTCCAGGTCGATCGTACGAAAAATAAAAGCTTGGGGCATGGTTATATCCGCCTGGGGCTGCGCAGTGAAGCCCGATTAATATCCACCGATAGTGGCGTTTGCCTCCTAGCGTTCATGCACATAGGTGCCGGGAGCCTCTTCCATGGCGGGGTACTTGGCATTGCCGAGTTCGGTGGCTGCGGGGACTCGCTTGCCGCCACGGGCATGTAGCCAGTCTCGCCAGTAGAGCCACCAGGAATCCGGGTGCTTGGTTGCACCTTCCAGCCATTGTTTCGGGTCGTCATGCATTTCTGTGTTGGTGAAGAAACGTCCCTTAGGGTTGCCCGGCGGGTTGAGAATGCTCTGGATATGCCCGCTGGACGACAGCACAAATTCACATTTGCCACCCATCAAGCTGGCCGAGCGATAGCAGGCTTCCCAGGGGGTAATGTGATCGGTCAGGCCAGCAATACAGAAGAAGTCACACTTGACCTGCTTGAGGTCAATAGGAGTGCCGCAGACTTCCAATGCACCCGGACGGGTCAGTGGGTTGGTCTTGTACATTTCCAGGAACTCACCGTGCAGTGCGGCAGGTAGTCGGGTGGTATCGTTGTTCCAGAACAGGATGTCAAACACTGGTGGCTCGTGACCGAGCAAGTAGTTGTTGACCCAGTAATTCCAGATCAGATCGTTGGGCCGCATCCAGGCGAACACTTTGGCCATGTCTTTACCCTCCAAGACACCATTCTGGTAGGTATTGCGGCGGGCGGCTTCCAGGGTTTTTTCGTCAGCAAAGAGCGCGACCTGGGTTTTTACATCGGTATCCAGCACGCTGACCAGGAGACTGAAGGAGTGCACTTTCTTCTGCTTGATTGCCGCCAGATGGCCCAGCAATGAGACCGTGGTCAGGCCGCCAGAGCAGGCTCCAAGCATGCTGAGATCCTTGCTGCCAGTAATATCCAGCACTACGTCAATTGCTTCTTTCAGCGCATCGATATAGGTCGAAAGGCCCCACTCGCGTTGGGCCTTGGTCGGGTTACGCCAGCTGACAACGAAGGTCGACAAGTGGTTGCTGGTGAGGAAACGCGCCAGGCTCTTTTCCGGTGAGAGATCGAAGACATAGAATTTGTTGATCTGTGGCGGCACCACCAGCACCGGGCGCTCGCAGACTTCTTCGGTCAGCGGCTTGTACTGGATCAGTTCCAGTACTTCGTTGCGAAATACCACAGCGCCTTTGGTGACGGCCAGGTTCTTGCCGACTTCGAAGGCATTCATATTGACCTGGCTGGGCATGCCACCGTTATGCACGATGTCCTGTGCCAGGTGGGTCAAGCCGTCAAACACACTTTTGCCGCCAGTCTCGAAAAAGCGCTTGATCGCTGCTGGGTTGGCTGCGGTATTGGTCGGCGCCATGGCTTCAGTCAACAGGGAAATAACAAACTGGCCGCGGCTGATATCTTCCGGGGACAGATCGGCCGTAGTGATCCAGGTCTGCAGCTCTTTACGCCAGGCGAGGTAGCCCTGCATATAGCGGCGATAGAGTGGGTTCTGGCTCCAGGTCGGATCGTTGAAGCGCTTGTCATCCGGGGTGGGCGCCAGGTCGGATTTGCCGAACATGATGCTGGCAATCTCTAAGCTCAGGCGCCGCATGTGCTTTAGGCTATGAACAGGCTGGCGCACTGTCTGACGCAGCACCTGGCGCGCGGTGCTGATCAGGTCCTTGGTCGGAACACCGACCACCGGGTTGGGGCCGAGAATACTCTCACTGGCTTTTTTGGCAATTTCTTGTTGGTTTTTTTCCTGCTCGGCCATGGTGCTACTCCATCGGTGATATTAGGCAAACAGCATCGCGTGCCGATTGGCTCGCGTGAGGATTCTGGCAATAAGCTGTTGCAACTATGAGACAAATTAGCACGCGCAGAACAACCTGTTAACCAACTTTTTAGTTGATATGAGGTAAATACAATGGATTTGTATGCGCTTGACGCCAAGAAGCGGATCAGGGGGTAAAGCGAACGACTGATACCTCAGGGTCACGGCTGGCACCGGAGGCGGTTAGCTGGTCAAGGTATTCTTGCCAGCGCTGTGGGTATTCACTGCCTAGCTGAAACAGGTAGTCCCAAGTGTACAGTCCTGAGTCGTGGCCATCGTCAAAGGTCAGCTTGAGCGCATAACGCCCGGCTGCTTCGACATTGACCAAGGCAACATGCAGTTTGCCGGTTTGCAGCACTGGACGTCCGTGGCCGCGCACCTCGGCAGAGGGTGACATGACGCGCAGATACTCGGCTGGTAGCTGGAAGGTCTGGTCATCGCTATAGCCTAGCTCTAGCGTGCGAGAGGCTTTATGCAGCTTGATGGTGGTGGGGACGGGCATAGCAAACTCCTTGGGCTGCAAGCGCCATCGCCAAAGTGATCGGTCGCTTGCAGCTGGTAGCTTGATTTAGAGGATATAGCGTGACAGATCTTCGTTCACTGCCAGCTCGCCCAGGTGTTTATCGACATAAGCAGCATCGACGACCAGTGGCTGCTCTTTATGCTGGCTAGCGAGATCGGCTGCGCTATAGGAAACCTCTTCCAGCAAGCGCTCAAGCACGGTATGCAGTCGCCGGGCACCGATATTCTCGGTTTTCTCGTTGACCTGCCAGGCTATTTCGGCAAGCCGGGTGATGGCATCGGGAGCGAATTCCAGCGTCAGACCTTCGGTCGCCATCAGAGCACGGTATTGCTCGGTCAGCGAGGCATCGGGTTCAGTCAGAATACGTTCGAAATCGCCCGGCGACAGTGATTGCAGCTCAACCCGGATGGGCAAGCGGCCCTGTAGTTCAGGGATCAGATCCGACGGTTTGGTCAGGTGGAAGGCGCCGGAAGCAATAAACAGAATGTGGTCGGTTTTCACCATGCCGAACTTGGTGTTGACTGTGCAGCCCTCAATCAGTGGCAGCAAGTCACGTTGGACGCCTTCGCGCGAGACATCCGCCCCGCTACCGCTATCAGCGCGCTTGCTGACCTTGTCGATTTCGTCGAGAAAGACGATGCCGTTCTGCTCGACTGCGTCGATGGCACGGCTTTTCAGCTCATCTTCATTGACCAGCTTGGCGGCCTCTTCATCGCGAATCAGCTTGAAGGCATCACGAACCTTGAGGGTGCGGGTTTTCTTGCGCCCTTTGCCCATGTTGGAAAACATGCTCTGCAGCTGGCTGGTCATTTCTTCCATGCCAGGTGGGGCCATGATGTCGACACCGACCGGCATGTCGTTGACCTCGATATCGATATCCTTGTCATCCAGTTGGCCTTCGCGCAGGCGTTTGCGAAACAGCTGGCGGGTGTTGTTGTCTTCGCGCACAGGCTCGTCACCGGTGCCTTGGCGTGCGGGCGGCAATAGAGCATCGAGGATCCTTTCCTCGGCAAGGTCTTCGGCGCGATGGCCGACCTTGGCCATGGCCTGCTCACGTAGCATCTTGATGGCGGCATCAATCAGGTCGCGGATGATGGATTCAACATCGCGACCAACATAGCCGACCTCGGTGAATTTGGTCGCCTCGACCTTGATAAAGGGCGCCTGAGCAAGCTTGGCTAGCCGGCGGGCGATTTCGGTCTTGCCGACGCCGGTCGGGCCAATCATCAGAATATTCTTTGGCGTTACTTCGGCGCGCAGGCTATCGGGCAACTGCTGGCGCCGCCAGCGGTTACGCAGGGCAATGGCGACCGCGCGCTTGGCATCCTGCTGGCCAATGATGTGGCGGTCAAGCTCATGCACGATCTCTCGGGGGGTCATGGACATGTGTTGGTTTCCGGGCGCCTCAGGTGTTGGCGTCCAGCTCCTCGATGGTCTGGTTGCGGTTGGTATAGATGCAGATGTCGCCAGCAATGTTCAGGCTGGTTTCAACAATCTCGCGTGCCGACAGTTCGGTATGCTGCAGCAGCGCAGTCGCTGCGGCCTGAGCATAGGGGCCGCCAGAGCCAATGGCGATCAGGCCGTGCTCCGGCTCAATCACATCGCCATTACCGGTGATGATGAGTGAGGCGTCCTTGTTGGCGACCGCCAGTAGGGCTTCCAGTTTGCGCAGTGCGCGGTCGGTACGCCAATCTTTGGCCAGTTCGACCGCCGCGCGAACCAGGTGGCCCTGGTGTTTTTCCAATTGCGCTTCAAAGCGTTCAAACAGCGTGAAGGCGTCGGCGGTACCACCGGCAAAACCGGCAATCACTTGATCTTTATACAGTCGGCGTACCTTGCGGGCATTGCCTTTCATCACGGTATTGCCAAGCGAAACCTGGCCATCACCGCCGATAACGACTTTGCCCTGACGGCGGACGGAAACAATAGTAGTCACGCGCAACTCCTGCTGGATTGGATGGGGGAATGCGGATCCGAAAGGTACATATTGGGGCGCGACCGGGCATTTCAAGCCCGGTCAGTCTGGGTAGGCGGGATTACTCGCGGCCGTTACGACGCTGCAGCAGCAGATTGTCGAAGCCGTTACCGGCCAACATGCTTTGCGCCTGGTTGAGTTTTTCGCGGTCATGGAAAGGGCCGACCTGTACCCGGTACCAGGTATCGCCGTCACTCAGGCGAGCCGGTTCCAGCTGGACGTTCAGCCCGAGCAGGATGATTTGCGCGCGCACCCGGTCGGCATCGCTTTGTTTGCGGAAGGAGCCAGCCTGCAGGAAAAAGCGTGTATCGCTAACCGTTGGCGTGCTCTCTGTCGCGCTTTCACTCTCAGGGGCAATCTCAGCGCTGGCCGGTTTTTCCGGGACGGCTGATTCCGGCACCATGACTTCCGATTCAGGAAGCAGGGTGTAGAACTCGTAGCGGGTTTCGCTTCGCGGCGGTGGGCTGGGTTGCGCAGGCTGGGCAGCGGGTCGCGGTGGTGTGCTGTCGCGCTGAACTGACTGGTTGCCCGGCTCAAGTTGCAACAGCAGGGTGGCGAAGACCCCGATGACCAGGCCGCCAAGCAGCCAGGCCCATCCGGGCATGGCCCGTCTGGGGGCGGCTTGGGCGCGGCTGGCACCGCGTCTGGGGGCGGGTTTACGTCCTTTGGCCATGGGTTTTACATGCGCTCCAGCGTGTTGATACCGAGCAGGTTAAGGCCTTGAGCCAAGGTTCGTCCAGTCAGTGCGGCGAGGCGCAGGCGGCTGTCGCGCTGGGCGGGTTGTTCCGCGGCCAGAATCGGGCACTGCTCGTAGAAGCTTGAAAAGCGGCCAGCCAGTTCATACAAGTAGGTGCAGAGCACGTGCGGGGTACCTTCGCGGGCGGCATACTCCAGCGTCGGGATGAACTGGGCGAGGTGCGCGCCGAGCTCAATTTCGGCCTCGGCCTCCAGTTGCAGCGGTGCCAGGCCCTCGAGTTGTTGCATACCGCGCTCGCTTTTGCGGAACACGCTGGCGACCCGCGTGTAGGCATACATCAGGTAGGGCGCGGTGTTGCCTTCGAAACTGAGCATTTGTTCGAAGTTGAAGCTGTAGTCGCTGCTGCGATGCTTGGACAGGTCGGCATATTTGACCGCGCCAATGCCCACCGCATGGCCGATCTGGCGCAACTCGCCTTCGGTCAGTTGCGGATTTTTGCTCTGGACCAGGCTGTAGGCGCGCTGTTCCGCTTCATCGAGGAGGTCAATCAGCTTGACGGTGCCGCCATCGCGGGTCTTGAACGGCTTGCCATCGGCGCCGTTCATGGTGCCAAAGCCCATATGTTCCAATTGCATGTCGGCCGGGACAAAGTCAGCTTTGCGCGCAACAGCGAACACCTGCTGGAAGTGCAGGGCCTGCCGCTGATCAACAAAATACAGTACGCGGTCGGCCTGTAGCTCTTTGGCGCGGTAGCGCATGGCAGCCAGGTCGGTGGTGGCATAGAGGTAGCCACCACCGGCTTTTTGCACAATGACCGGCAGGGCCTTGCCTTCGCTGTTTTTGAACTCATCGAGAAACACGCACTGGGCACCGGCATCTTCGGTCAATAGGCCCTTTTCGCGCAGTTGCGCAACGATGTCGGCCAGTTGGTCGTTGTAGGCACTTTCGCCACGTACGTCGGCCGTGGTCAGGCTGACACCGAGGCGGTCATACACGGCCTGGCAATGCCCCAGGGAGATCTGGTTAAAGCGCTGCCACAGCGCCAGGCAGTCAGGATCACCGGCTTGCAGCTGTACCACACGCTGGCGCGCGCGCTCGGCAAATTCGGTGCTCTGATCAAAGCGCTGCTTGGCCTGGCGATAGAAGTTCTCCAAATCGCCCAGCTCGGCCTGATCATCCACGCTGTATTCTTCCAGATAGGCCAGCAGCATGCCGAACTGGGTACCCCAGTCACCGACATGGTTCTGCCGGATCACTTCATGGCCGAGAAAGCCGAGTATGCGGCCGACCGCGTCTCCAATAATGGTTGAGCGCAGGTGGCCGACGTGCATTTCCTTGGCCAGGTTGGGGGAGGAGTAATCGACTACTACCCGTTGCGCGGGTTGCGGTTGGTGGGCTCCCAGCTGCGGATCATCCAGCGCTTGCTGCAACTGATTGGCCAGCCAACTGCTGTCCTGAAAGAAGTTGATAAAGCCAGGGCCGGCGATATTGACGCTGGCTATCGCCGGGTCGGCGGGCAAGGCCGCGACCAGCTTTTCCGCGAGCTCACGGGGTTTTAGGCCCGCCGGCTTGGCCAGCATCATGGCCAGGTTGCTGGCGAAATCGCCATGCGTCTTGTCACGGGCATTTTCGACCTGAATGCGCGGGCTAAGGTCGGCGGGCAGCTCGCCCTGTTGTTGCAGGGTGCTGACGGCTTGGGCGAGCAACTGACTGATAAGGTTTTTCATGGGCGTATGACGGATCCGCTGGGCCTTGAAGAAAACCCGCTATTATCCGCGCTTGGTGAGCAGAAGCCAAACATTCAGAACATATCCAGCG
Source organism: Pseudomonadaceae bacterium (assembly GCA_007692485.1). GTDB lineage: Bacteria > Pseudomonadota > Gammaproteobacteria > Pseudomonadales > Pseudomonadaceae > Halopseudomonas. The sequence goes on from REBY01000030.1 coordinate 11,417, forward strand.
GATCGATATCCAGCGACCAACGTACTTTGCGCCCCAGCGGGTCCTGTTCCAGGAGCGGCAGCAGCTGATGCAAGAGGCTGTGCAGCGGTGCACGCTGGTTGGCTTGCAGCAACAATTGCGCGCGATAGCGGCCTGCGCGCCGTTCCATCGGTGAGGGTACGGGGCCGAGCAATTCGACCGCCAGTTGCTGCGCACTTTGTAGTGTCTCGGCGCTGGTGCAGGCCTGTTCGAGAAAGCTGTTGACCTGTGCCGCGCTGGTGGACTCTGCGCGCAGCAAGGCCATGAAGCTGAACGGAGGCAGGTTGGCACTCCGTCGGGCGGCCAGTTCGCTGCGGGCAATCGCCGCGTAACCCTGTTCTGTCAAATCGAGCAGCAGCGGGTGGTCGGCCATGTGCGTCTGGATCAATACCTGGCCTGGCTTGTCGGCTCGTCCGGCCCGCCCGGCGACCTGGGTAATCAATTGCGCCATGCGTTCCGGACCGCGAAAGTCAGCAGAGAAGAGTCCGCCGTCGGCATCGAGAATCGCGACCAGGGTGACATTGGGAAAGTGGTGCCCCTTGGCTAACATCTGGGTGCCAACCAGCAGGCAAGGGCCGCCGGCGTGGATTTGTTTGAGCAGTTGCTGCATGGCTTGTTTGCGCGAGGTACTATCGCGGTCAATGCGCACTACCGGCGTGTGCGGAAAGCATTGTTTCAGATGTTCTTCGCTGCGCTCGGTACCGGCGCCGACCGGGCGCAAGTCTTCACTGTTGCACTTGGGGCAATGGTGATCCAGTGCGCGCTGACTATCGCAGTGGTGGCACTGCAAGTAGGGGGGTGACTGGTGCACCGTCATGCGCGCATCGCAGCGCGAGCATTCGGCAATCCAGCCGCAGTCATGGCACATCAGGGTCGGAGCAAAGCCGCGGCGGTTGAGGAACACCAGCACCTGATTACCCTTGCCCAGATGCTCGCCAATGGCCTGCAGCATAGGTTGTGACAAGCCACCCTGCAGCGGCCGGCTGCGAATATCCAGGCAGTGCATTTGCGGTGGCTGGGCGTCACCGGCGCGCAGCAGTAGGCGCAAGTGTTGGTAGCGACCGCTGTCGACATTGTGCAGGCTTTCCAGTGCCGGGGTAGCGGAGCCGAGGATGATGCCGCAGTCTTCCAAGCGTGCACGATAGACAGCGAGGTCACGTGCGTTGTAACGCAGCCCGTCCTGCTGTTTATAGGACAGGTCATGCTCTTCATCGATAATGATCAGCCCGGGATGGGCCAGCGGGGTAAATACCGCCGAGCGGGTGCCAATGACAATACCCACTTCACCACTGCGCGCGGCCAGCCAGGCATCCATGCGTTCACGATCATTCAGCCCCGAGTGCAGGATAACCACGGGTACACTGAAGCGCTGGCGAAAACGCTCTAGCGTTTGCGGCGTCAAGCCGATTTCAGGGATCAGTACCAGCGCCTGTTTACCCTGGCGCAGGCAATGTTCTATCGCCTGTAAGTAGACTTCGGTCTTGCCGCTACCGGTCACCCCTTCCAGCAGCCAGCAGTTGAAACCCTTGCCCGCGATAATGGCATCCAGTGCTGCCTGCTGCTCGCTGTTGGCGGTCAGTGGCGCTTCACGTAATAAAGGTAGCGGTTCATTGCTGTGATGGGGTGATTGTCGCAATGGCTGTACCAGCCCCTTGCGCTCCAGGGTTTCCAGCGTATCGCGTTGCAGACCCCATTGCCCGAGCAAGGCGTGGGACAAGCCGTGTGGGTGTTGCGCAAGAATCTGTACAGCTTGCTTCTGGCGTGGTGCCCGGCTAATGGCCGGGTGTTCCGGATAGGCACCGGGCAGTAACTGCCAGAGTAGCTGCTGGCGGGCCAGAGCTGGTTCGCCTTGGCGCAGCAGTGTGGGCAGGGCGCAGCTCAAGGTGTCACCCAGGCTGTGTTGATAATAGCTGGCTGTCCAGCGGCAGAGCTGCCATAGCGTGTCTGGCAATATAGGTTCAAGATCAAGTACTTCACTGGCGGTCTTCAGCTTGTCCAGAGGTACCGCGCTATGATCCTTCACTGTGACGAGAAAGCCCACGAGTTGCCGCCGGCCAAAGGGTACCCGCACGCGGGTACCGGGGCGCAGGCTGTCACGAGTGATTCCGCGCGGGGCACGGTAATCAAACAGACGGCGCAGCGGTGAGGGCAGGGCAACCTGCAGGATGACATCGGACATCCATGGTTCCTTTATTACGGGGTGGCAACGGAGGGTCTTTCCGTCTGCAGATGGTAGCATTGACCGGCAGTCTGCGTGATGCTTGCGTCTGTGCCGGATTCTGTTATCATCGCCGGCCTATTTTCCGGTCCCTCTGCGCTTGTATCGGGTCTGGTGGTTGAACATTGATATGGTGCGGTGCCAAGTCAGGTTGGTTTGGTGGCGGCACAAGACACGAGGATTTACCGATGAAAGCTGATCTGCATCCTAAGTACGAAGAAATTGAAGCCACCTGCAGCTGCGGCAACGTGATCAAGACACGTTCGACCCTGGGCGCACCGATCCACCTGGACGTTTGTTCTGAGTGCCACCCCTTCTACACCGGCAAGCAGAAAGTACTCGATACCGGTGGCCGCATCGAACGCTTCAAGCAGCGTTTCGGCGCGATCAGCAGCAAGTAAGCTGTTGGCGATCCGTCTGGCTATGTCAGTTCGGTTAATGAAAAAGGCGCTCCTTGTGGGCGCCTTTTTCATGTCTGCAATCTGTCCGTTGGCAGCGGCGGCGGATACGGCTTGCCAGGCAACCGCAGCTACCGAGCCGGTGCAGTTGGCGCGTGTGATTGATGGCGATACCGTTGAGCTGGTTGATGGGCGACGGGTGCGCTTGATCGGGATTGATACGCCGGAAATCGGCTATCGCGGCGAGTCTTCCGAACCCTTCGCTGAAGCCGCGCGCGACCGTCTGCGTGAGCTGACTTCTGGCGGCGAAGTGCGCATGCAAGTGGCTGTCGACAGCAAAGACCGTTATGGTCGTACGCTGGGTCACCTGTTTGCTGCTGATGGCAGCAACCTGGAGGCGCGTTTGTTGCGCGAAGGGTTGGGTTTTGCGCTGGTTATGCCGCCGAATCTGGCGCTCTGGCGTTGTCAGCAAGCCGCGGAAGTTCAGGCGCGTCAACTGGGGCTAGGGCTGTGGTCGGCTGACCCGGTCACGCCGGCGCGGGCACTCGACTCGGGTGGCTTTGCCTTGGTGCGCGGTAAAATAACCAGCATTGAGCGTGCCGGCGAACAGCTCTGGATTGAGCTGGATGGGCCCTTGGTGCTGCGTTTGCGCGATGCCGACCGGGAGCACTTTGACGGCTTGCACCCGGAGGTTTGGCACGGCCGTGATATCGAGGTGCGTGGTTGGATTATTGAGCGCCGCTCGCAGCGCTCGGGGCGGCAGCCGCTGATGCTGCCATTGCGGCATCCGGGCATGTTGCGACTGCTGACGCCCTGACGCAAAAGTAGTATGCTTGAGAGCTTTATATAGACACAGTGAATGGCCTTGTTAGCTGTCGGGCTTTTCCTGTATTCTCGCCCGTCCGCATGAGCAACCTGACTGGAACTATTGACCATGTCTGATCTGAGAACCGATGCACTTGCCTATCACGCAGAACCGCGTCCCGGCAAACTGAGCGTTGAACTGACCAAGCCTACCGCAACCGCCCGCGACCTGGCCCTGGCTTACAGCCCGGGTGTTGCCGAGCCGGTGCGTGAAATCGCCAAAGACCTGAATAACGCCTACAAGTACACCGGCAAGGGTAATCTCGTCGCTGTTATCTCTGATGGCTCTGCCATTTTAGGTCTGGGTAATCTGGGTCCATTACCGAGCAAGCCGGTAATGGAAGGTAAGGGCGTGCTGTTCAAGCGGTTCGCAGGAATTGATGTGTTCGACATTGAAGTCGAGGCTGAAAGCCCGCAAGCCTTCATCGATACGGTCAAGCGTATTTCTTGCACTTTCGGTGGTATCAATCTGGAAGATATCAAGGCGCCTGAGTGCTTCGAGATCGAGCGCGCACTGATCGAACAGTGCGACATCCCGGTATTCCATGATGACCAGCACGGCACGGCGATTGTGACTGCTGCAGCCATGGTCAACGCGCTGGAATTGGCTGACAAGACACTTGAAGATGCCAAGATTGTTTGCCTCGGCGCTGGTGCTGCAGCCATTGCCTGCATGAAGCTGCTGGTCAGCATGGGTTCCAAGGTCGAAAACATCTATATGCTCGACCGCAAGGGCGTGATTCATTCCGGTCGTGAAGACCTTAATGAATACAAAGCTATCTTTGCTACAGAAACTGACAAGCGCACTCTGACTGATGCTCTCAAAGGTGCTGATGTTTTTGTTGGCCTGTCAGGTCCTGACTTGTTGCCGCCGGCTGATCTCAAGCTGATGGCCGAGAACCCGATTGTTTTCGCTTGCTCCAACCCTGATCCGGAAATCAAGCCAGAGCTGGCCAAAGCCTCGCGTCCGGACGTGATCATGGCGACCGGTCGTTCGGATTACCCGAACCAGGTAAATAACGTGCTGGGCTTCCCCTTCATTTTCCGTGGTGCGCTGGATGTGCGTGCAACCACTATCAATGAAGAAATGAAGATTGCTGCGGTGCACGCTATTCGTGAGCTGGCGAAAGAGTCGGTGCCTGATTATGTGTCTGAGGCTTACGGTGGCATCAAGCTGGAGTTTGGTCGTGAGTACATCATTCCCAAGCCGATGGATGTGCGTCTGATTGAGCGCGTTCCGGCAGCAGTTGCCCAGGCGGCAATTGATTCGGGCGTGGCGACTCAGCCTTACCCGGCGCATTACCCGCTGAAGTCGGTTGATGACGTCAAGTAAGCTTGATTGTTGCTCGATAAAAAGCCCCGCTCTGCGGGGCTTTTTGCTTTTCAGGGTGCGCCGTCAGGCGTGTTTGGCTTGAAGGGTAAATTAATCCTTGACGGCAAAGCTCAGCGGCCTATAATGCGCGTCTTGCTGAGC
>REBY01000205.1 GCA_007692485.1 Pseudomonadaceae bacterium
GGCGGCATGTACACCGCCAACACCATGGCCTCGGCCATTGAAGCCATGGGCATGAGCCTGCCCGGCAGCTCGGCTCAGGACGCCGTATCAGCGGACAAGACAGCGGACTGTGAACGCGCCGGCCAGGCCATCCTTGCGTTGTTGCAACGGGATATCAAACCCAGCGACATCATGACCCGCGAAGCCTTCGAGAATGCCATCACCGTGGTGATCGCTCTCGGCGGCTCAACCAACGCCGTGCTGCACCTGATCGCCATGGCCTCCAGCATCGGCGTGGAAATTACCCTGGATGACTTTACTCGCATCGGCCAGCAAGTACCGGTGCTGGCCGATCTGCGCCCCAGTGGCCAATACCTGATGTCCGAGCTGATCCAGATTGGTGGCATTCAGCCGCTGATGAAAATGCTGTTGGAGCGCGGCTTGCTGCATGGTGATTGCCTGACCGTGACCGGGCAGACGCTGGCTGAGAATCTGGCGCAGGTCCAGCCCTACCCGGAAGGCCAGGACATCATTCACGCCTTCGATAACCCGATCAAGCGCAACAGCCACCTGGTTATCCTCAAGGGCAACCTGGCGCCAGGCGGTGCAGTGGCCAAGATCACTGGCAAGGAAGGTCTGCAATTTACCGGCACCGCGCGGGTATTCCATTCCGAGGAAGAGTCCATGACCGCCATACTCGCCGGCAAGGTGGTCGCCGGTGACGTCATTGTTATCCGCTATGAAGGCCCCAAAGGCGGCCCCGGCATGCGCGAAATGCTCAGCCCAACCTCGGCGATCATGGGCCAAGGCCTGGGTGACCAGGTCGCGCTGATCACCGACGGACGCTTCTCCGGCGGTAGCCACGGTTTTGTCGTCGGCCACGTCACCCCGGAAGCACAGGCCGGCGGCCCGATCGCTATTGTGCAGGATGGTGACGAGATCACCATCGATGCCGAAACCCAGCAGATCGTGCTCAATCTGGATGATCAGGAGATTGCCCGGCGCCTGAGCGAATGGCGCGAGCCAGCACCTCGCTATACGCGTGGCGTCTTGGCCAAATACGCAAAAACTGTGGCTTCGGCTTCGGAAGGGGCGGTGACTGACCGGTATCTGTAACGGACCGGCTACCCCACCAGCACCTCATCGCCGACTCGGATCAAACCGGCTCCCTGGATTGATCCGTAGATACCAAGGTTCTGCTGCGCTGCGCGCACAATGCTACGCAGTATGCTTGTGTCATCGCTCAACCGGCTCTGGGCGCGGGTAACCGCGCCACAGCGCGGGGCACTAGCAGTACAGTCGATCTCAATATCGCCAATGCGTATCTGCCGGCCTAGCCAGGACTGCTCAACCAGGCCACTCATGCCCGGCAGCGTCTCGATGACCAAGTTGGGGCGAAAGCGCTCAACATGCCAGTCGGCGGCGCTATTGATCTGTTGCATATGCTGCAGGCTGGCGCTGGTCAGGATGTGCAGCGGCGAGACCAGAAAAAAAGTACCAGGGAGGGAAACATACTCTTGCATGTCGGCGGGCAGGTTATCCAGATCCGGTAACGGCTCGCCCGGCTCGCGGGCAAAGGTCGCCTTCAGTTCCTGCAACCAGGTATCGGCATCGGCCTTATAACGGCGATAAAACGACTGGTTCTCTGCGAATGGCCTTAATGCTTGCAAGACGCTGGCGTAGCCAATGATGCTGGATATCTGCTGGTCAATCGCCGGATCATCACTGCCCATTACGCTGCCGTCCGGGAAGCGCACATCGACATGTCCGGACAACGCTCCCTGATCATCCAGCCGTTGTTGCGCACGACAGCGCAGCAAGTCCGGACGAAATTTGCAGCTTTGAATTTCCTGCCGCTGGAGATCCTGGACTGCCCAGGCGCGATCGCCCAGCAAACCGCCTCTGCCTAAAGGGCATTCCAAGACGCTTTCACCGGCCATTCCCTTGACGGGGTAACGCCAGATCGACTGAACCCTGCCGACTGCCTGCATGCATACCTCATGATAACCAGCTTGCTGTGGCATCCATTCTATGGCGCAGTGGCGCGAGGGCCATACGCCATTTAACGTAGCATGCGGCAGACTTGGCTTAAATTCAGATCCGGCCCATCAACAACAGCACAACAATGATCAGCACCACAACACCCAGGCCACCACTGGGCCCGTAACCCCACTTGCGACTATGCGGCCAGGTGGGAATAACGCCCACCAGAAGCAGGATCAACACGACCAATAAAATCGTACCTACGCCCATGGAATTCTCCTTTCTTGCCTATGCAAAAGAGTGCGGCGTAATGAATGGGCCGCCCTCAGGGAATCTGGCCTATGCACACAGGTGCGCAGGCCAGACAAAGCTATCCGGTGCTCTATTGATACGTCAGCTCTGTTGCCTGCACACTAGTAACGCCACGAACGTTTTTCGCCAGCTCGATCGCTAACGCATGTTCACTGCCGTCACTGACATTGCCTTTAAGACTGACAACGCCTTTGTCGGTACTGACTTCAATGTCGGTACCCGACACATTGCTGGAGTAGAGCAGGGTTGATTTAACCTTGGCGGTAACCCAGGCATCAGAGATGCTTTCGCCGGCTTCAGTCATGCTGCTTTTGTCATTACTTTTTGCCGGGGCTGCGCCCTCGGAGCGATTTTTGGTGGGCTCGATTTTCAGCTGGTTATCAACGGACAACACGTTGCGGGTATTTTCCGCCAGACGCTCGGCCAGCTCACTGTCAACCGCACTGTTGGCCGTTCCGCGCAGGGTTACCCGGCTGTTCCGGGTTTCCACTTCAGTTGCCAAGCCCTCTGCATTTTTACTCCACAACAGCTTGGCCTTGACGGCTGCCGTGATGCTGGCATCGTCGATGCGCTCGCCAAAACCACGCTCTGCCCCCGGCTTGGCCGGCTGATAGTCTTCATCCACCACAATGTTGTTTTCCACCGAGCGGACACCCTCAACGCCCAGAGCGATCTCCTTGGCCAGCGCCTTGTTCACTTCCTCGGCCACATTACCGCTCAAGGTAGCCTTGCCGTCGACTACCGTCACGTTCAGGTCATGCGCACGCAAGTAAGGATTGAGCTCGTAGGTGGTCAATATGCGGGTTTCATGACGAGCATTGTTCACCTCGGCAGACGCGGTATCTGCCAGCACACCAAGGCTGCTGGTGGCTAGTGCCATAGCCAGTGCAGAGACGAGGAAAAAATGACGCGGGTGCTTGTTCATAGCGACCTCTCAACATGTGCGGCAAAGGCGACATTGCACGATACCTTGAGAGAACAATGACAGACCCCTAGGGAAGGTGTCCGTGCGCTGACGCGCTTAGGCTGAAATACCGACAAGGCATTTAAATTGGCACCAATTGCACTTGTCAGTCTGAAGCTGGAGCATAGAATCATTATCAAGGTCAGCGCTGATTATTGTTGCCTGACCACCCCATTCACTCAGGCGAGGCAAGCCCATGTCTCTGCAACAAGACCCCGAAGGCTGCAGCTTGCGCATCTGCGGCCAAGGCAACTATGCCAGTGCCAGCAGTGGTCGCCGTAGGCTCCATCAAGGGGGGCAACCGGGCTGTTCCTTCACCGCTGGTTACCGGCTCGGAAGACTTCTCCTATTTTGCCCAACAGG
>REBY01000188.1 GCA_007692485.1 Pseudomonadaceae bacterium
AAGAAAACAGTTCCACCACCACGTCGCCACGGTTGCAGTTTGTAGTCGCGCTTATACTTTATAGTTTTAAGTAATAAGCAAATCCGTCTAAACCAGTTATTGTTCTAACCCGCCGAATTCAGTAACCTTTGCAACCCTTTCAGGCGACGTTGTGTCGTGCTGATGACTGTTGCTTTATGGAGGCTGTATGTCAGGTTTGATCAAGCGTGCCGGACGTTGGGCCGGTGTGTTGTTGGTAGCTGGTGCAGCACTGAGTTCGGCTCAAGCGGCCGACCGTCAGTTGTTGAACTCCTCCTATGACATTGCGCGCGAGCTTTTCGCTGCTTATAACGAGAAGTTTGCCGCTCACTGGAAAGAAAAAACCGGTGAGACTTTGGAAGTGCGTCAGTCGCACGGTGGTTCCTCGCGCCAGGCCCAAGCGATCATTCAGGGCTTGCGTGCAGATGTAGTGACCTACAACCAGGTAACCGATGTCGATATTCTGCATGAGCGTGGCAACCTGATTCCGGCAGATTGGCGTGAGCGTTTGCCGAACGCCAGTTCACCCTACTATTCCACCATGGCTTTCCTGGTCCGTGAAGGCAACCCGAAGAACATCCAGAACTGGGATGACCTGGCGCGGGATGATGTGAGCTCTGTACTGCCGAACCCGAAAACCTCGGGCAATGGACGTTACACTTACCTGGCTGCATTGGGTTATGCCCAACAGACCTATGGTGATGATGAGGAGAAAATCGATAATTTTCTGCGTACCATGCTCAACAATGTTGCGGTCTATGACACCGGCGGACGCGGCGCGACCACCACCTTCGTCGAGCGCGGTATTGGTGATGTGCTGCTGACCTTCGAGTCGGAAGTAAACAACATTGTGGATGAGCACCCGCAACATGGTTTTCAAGTCGTAGTACCCAAGGTCAGCTTCCTTGCCGAGTTCCCGGTTGCCTGGATTGATCGCAATATCGAGCGCAACAATAACGAAGAACTGGCCAAAGCTTATCTGGAGTATTTGTATAACGAAGACTCGCAGCGCCTGCTCGCTGGCTTCCACTACCGGGTACACAACGAAACGGTACAGGCCGAGTTTTCCGAGCGTTTCCCTGAACTGCAGCTGTTGCCGATCGAAGAGATTGCCGGTGACTGGGAGACTGCCATGCGCGAACACTTTGCCAATGGTGCCAAGCTGGATCAGTTGCAGCGTCGTTGAACAGGATAGTTTGATTCGATGAGTCAATCAGTCGTCAGCCGCAAGCTGACAGGGCTCGGTAACCCCGGCAAGCGTGTCTTGCCGGGGTTTGCCTTGAGTATGGGTATTTCACTGCTGTTTATCAGCATCGTTTTGCTGTTGCCGCTGACCGGGTTAGTGATGCAAACGGCAGAAATGACCTTGGCCGAGTTTTGGGCCGTGGTTACCGATGAGCGGGTGATGGCCTCCTATAAGGTCACCCTGTGGGCTGCGCTGATTGCTTCTCTGTTCAATGGTGTCGTGGGCTTGTTGCTGGCCTGGGTGCTGGTGCGTTACGAGTTTCCCGGCAAGGCCATCATGGATGCCTTGATGGATTTACCCTTTGCCCTACCAACGGCGGTAGCCGGTATTACCCTGGCGGCATTGTTTTCACAGAACGGTTGGTATGGCTCAGTGCTGGCTGAATTGGGCATTCAGGTGGCCTTCACGCCAATCGGCATTATTGTTGCCATGTCGTTTACCAGCCTGCCCTTCGTCGTACGTACTGTACAGCCGGTGCTGGAAGACTTTGCTCCGGAAGATGAAGAAGCTGCTGTAACTCTGGGCGCATCTGACTTTACTGTGTTTACCCGTATTCTGTTCCCCAGTATTTGGCCGGCTTTGATGACGGGTATTGCGCTGTCGTTTACCCGCAGCCTGGGTGAGTTTGGTGCCATTATTTTTATCGCCGGCAATATGCCTTACGTCAGTGAGGTGACCAGCCTGATGATATTTGTGCGTTTGCAGGAATATGACTATGCCGCCGCCAGTGCCATTGCTGCGGTGGTATTGATTGCCTCGCTGATTCTGCTGCTGAGCATCAATCTCTGGCAGGCGCGTTATTTGCGCCGGCTACATGGTCGCTAGGAGTCGATGATGCAGACACATGGCAAATTGCGTATTGGTGACAGCCCGCTGGTTAAATGGAGCCTGATTGGCTGTGCTGCGCTACTGACGGCATTGATTTTGGTAGTGCCCCTGGCGGCGATTTTTATCCAGGCATTCTCCGGTGGCGCGGAGACCTACTGGAACAATCTGACCAACAGCTATACCCGTCACGCCATTATGCTTACCTTGCTGGTGGCCGCACTGACGGTACCCATCAATCTGGTGTTCGGCGTGTTTCTGGCCTGGCTGGTAACCCGCTTTGAGTTCCCGGGGCGCAAGGCGCTGATCACACTGATCGATATACCCTTTGCCGTGTCGCCAGTGGTTGCTGGCCTGCTCTACCTGTTGCTGTACGGCAGTAATGGCTGGCTGGGCGGCTGGCTGATGAACCATGACGTGCAACTGATGTTTTCCTGGCCAGGTATTGTCATGGTCACGGTCTTTGTCACCTGTCCGTTTGTTGCCCGTGAGCTGATTCCGCTGATGCAACAACAAGGCCACGAAGAAGAGGAGGCTGGGGTAATCCTTGGCGCCTCGGGTTGGCAGTTATTCCGCCGCGTGACGTTGCCGAACATCCAGTGGGCATTGATTTATGGCGTGGTGCTGACCAATGCTCGGGCTGTCGGTGAGTTTGGTGCGGTGTCTGTGGTGTCGGGTAATATTCGTGGTGTTACCAATACGCTACCGCTGCATGTGGAACTCTTGTACCAGGATTACAACGTGGTGGGTGCCTTCACCAGCGCCTCTCTGTTGGCCGGGATTGCCATGCTGACCCTGTTGGTGAAAAGCTTCGTCGAATGGCGCCAGGCGCGTCAGCGTGAACCCCTGAATCTGACTGTGGATGGTCGCGGATGAGTATCAGTCTGCAAGGTATCGATAAATCGTTTGGCAACTTCAAGGCGCTGGATAATATCCGCTTGGAGATTGCTGATGGTCAATTGACCGGTTTGCTGGGGCCTTCGGGGTCGGGCAAAACCACGTTGCTGCGCATTATCGCCGGCTTGGAGCAGGCGGATGAAGGGCGCATCCTGTTTCACGGTGAAGATGTCAGCAAGCTGCATGTACGTGAGCGACGGGTGGGCTTTGTCTTCCAGCACTATGCCTTGTTCCGGCATATGACAGTTGCCGATAACGTGGCCTTTGGGCTCGACGTGTTGCCGCGCAAGCAACGCCCGCCGCGAGCAGACATCAAACGTCGGGTGGCTGACCTGCTTGAGATGGTACAACTGGGACATCTGGCCAAGCGCTTTCCGGCGCAATTGTCGGGTGGCCAGAAGCAGCGGATTGCTCTGGCACGCGCCATGGCAACGCAGCCGCAAATCTTGCTGCTGGACGAGCCCTTCGGTGCCCTGGACGCCAAGGTACGCAAAGAGCTGCGCCGCTGGTTGCGCAGCCTGCATGACGAGCTGCACTTTACCAGCGTGTTCGTGACCCATGATCAGGAAGAAGCCCTCGAACTGTCTGACCAGGTAGTGGTTATGAGCGCGGGCCACATTGAGCAGGTCGATGCCCCGCAAGCCTTGTATGCCAAGCCGGATAGCCGTTTTGTGTTCAACTTTCTTGGTCAGGTCAACGTGCTCACTGGGCGTGTTGCCGGCCAGCGACTGGCACAGGGTGATGCCTGGGTTGAATTGCCTGAGCCTGAGCGTGGTGAGGAGCTGCAGCTGTTCTTGCGCCCGCATGAGCTCGGCTTGCACAGTACGCCGGCCGGCCATGCCAACCTGCCGATGCAGATTGAGGCGATCAGTTTGATTGGTGCTGAAGTGCGTATTGAGCTCAAGCCGGTCGGCTGGTCAAGTGATGATCTCTGGGAAGTTGGGATCAGCCACGCCCAATATAATGCCTGGCACCCGGAGCGCGGGCAGCGCTGTTATGCAGTGCCAACGGTAGGTCATCTGTTTGCTGCTGACGGACAATCGAAAACCCTCAACTGGCCGGCCCCGTTCGTCTGAGCAGATCGGCACAGGCGGCCATGATCTGTGGGTGATCAACCGGGCTGCGGCCCGGTGCGCCGGCAACATGTCCCCAATCCGACACCAGCGGCCGTAACTCGGCATTATGCATCCGTTTTGTCTCCCAGGCAGCGTCTTCTGCAGTGAAATACAAATCCGTTGTGGACGGCATGATAATGCTGGGCGCCTGAATAGTGCCCAGGGCCTTGTCCAGATCGCCAGCAAAACCGGGCAACTGGCTGATATCTGCGCGTTGCCAGCTATCCAGCACACATAGCAGGTTATTGGCATCCTGCTGTAGATGGTCGTCTTCCCAATAATCCAGCACATCCTGCAAGGTTTCCAGTCCCAGATCGCGGTGCAGTTGCTTGCGGAAAAACGCTTGGCTGTAAGCCCAGCCAGCATAGACCCGGCCGAAGGCTTTCAAGCCGGCAGTGGGGGGTGACTGGTAATGCCCGCTTTGCCAGCTGGCATCACAGGTCAGGGCGGCTTTTACCCCAGCAAGAAAGATCTGGTTGTGCGGCCAGCAGCGTGCGGTAGCGCAAATACTCAGCAAGCGTTGCACCCGGTCGGGATAGAGCGCACCCCAGTGCAGCGCTTGCATGCCGCCCATCGACCAGCCCATCACCAGCGCGGGGGCCGCATCGCAAAAGCGGCTTTCAAGCAGCCGCTTTTGCGCACGTACATTGTCATACAGGCTGATGGCCGGGAAGTCTGCCCCAGCTTGCGGATTGCTGGCATTGGAAGGTGACACGGAAACTCCGTTGCCGATCAGGTTGGGAATCACCACGCAATAGTGTTCGGGATTGAGCGGTGAATGTGCACCAATCCAGGGCAGAATACCTTCGTGTGTTCCACCATAGTACGTTGGCAGCAGGATCAAGTTGCTGGCGTTAGCATCAAGCTCACCAATTTGCAGGTAGCTGAGCCAACCATCATGCAGTTGTTCACCGCTATCGAGCGTGAAATTGCGCAGCTCAAATCGTTGCTCAAGCGGTTGATTTGTAATCATTTTACCGTCCTCTTGTGGGTGTTGAGGGTTCGTAATCAAACCATTCGGTGGCATGTCGATTGATTTATACATGCATGCTGGCATGTATGTTGAATGGAAGATTCGTACCAACCCGACTATGGCTGTTAGCCAACAGAGGAGTACCCGATGAGCAGTGAATCCTTACAGCAAACCTTGGCCGAAAAAGGCGTCAAGCACGCACTGGCCGGTTATGTTGATATCCATGGCATCATCAAGGGAAAGTTCGTGCCCTTGCAGCACCTTGATCGCATGTTCAAAGGCTCTGAACTGTTTACCGGCGCCGCCCTGGATGGTGTGCCACAGGACATCAGTGACAATGAAGTTGCCGCTATGCCGGATGAAAACTCCATGACCATCTGCCCATGGAATCCCCAACTGGCCTGGTTTGCCAGTGACCTGCACCTGGAGGGAGCGCCCTTCGAGGCGTGCTCGCGCAATATCCTCAAGCGCCAGGTCGCGGCCGCCGCCGAAATGGGGCTGACCTTTAACTTGGGTATCGAAACCGAGTTCTTCCTGTTCAAGGATACTCCCGACGGCGGCTTTGCTCCGGTGAGTGATCGTGATGACCTGGCAAAGCCCTGCTACGACCCGCGTACCCTGTTCGATAATTTGCCCATTATTGATGAACTCGTCGATGCGATGAACGCCCTGGGCTGGGATGTCTATTCCTTTGACCACGAAGACGCCAACGGCCAGTTCGAAACAGACTTCACCTATACCGACGCGCTGAACATGGCTGACAGGCTGGTGTTCTTTCGCCTGATGGCGAATGAAATTGCGCGTAAGCATGGCGCCTTTGCCAGCTTTATGCCCAAGCCGTCCGCCAACCGCACCGGTAGTGGTGCGCACTACAACATGTCATTGGCGGATAGTGAAACAGGGCGCAACCTGTTTGAACCGGAAAACGCTGAAGATCCGCACGGTTGCGGTGTTACCACCATGGGCTATCACTTTATTGCCGGGGTGATCAAACATGCGCAGGCGATCAGCGCGGTGATTGCGCCGACGGTCAACAGCTACAAGCGGCTGGTACGTAAGGGCGCCATGTCGGGCTCAACCTGGGCGCCGGTATTCGCCTGCTATGGCAACAACAACCGCACCAATATGTTGCGGATTCCCTCCCAAGGTGGCCGGGTGGAATGTCGCGCTGCGGATATCGGCTGCAACCCTTATCTGGGCGCTGCCATGCTACTGGCGGCCGGCCTGGAGGGTATACGCGAAGGCATGGATCCGGGCCAGCCACGGCGTGAAAACATGTACAACTATAGCGACGCCGAAGTGCGAGAACAGGGCATTGAGATGCTGCCGCAAAATCTCGGCGAAGCCGTGGATGCGTTTGCTGCGGACCCGCTGTCGAAAGCCGTATTCGGTGAGGCGATGTTCGACAGCTTTGTCGCCTACAAGCGCGATGAATGGACCAGTTACCACACCCACGTATCTGACTGGGAAATCCAGCGTTACCTGAAAATGTTCTGAATGCGACTTAGAGGGTGAAGTGGCGCGACTCTTGCTGTCACTTTACCAACGGTTATTACCTTCAGGAGTTGAACCATGAAAGCACCAACCCGTTTTACCCAGCGTTGCAAGCGCATGTTGACTGGCACCTTGATGACCATTGCGGCCAGCACTTTTATTCTGCCGGCGGCTGCTACTGCTCAGGAGCGCGACAGTTTCCGCCTGGCCTGGAGCATCTATGCCGGCTGGATGCCCTGGCAGTATATTGATGAGTCCGGCCTGATGGATAAATGGGCGGACAAGTACGGTATTGAAGTCGAGATCGTACAGATCAATGACTATATCGAATCGATCAACCAATACACGGCCGGCCAGTTTGACGGCGTGGTTTCCACCAGTATGGATGCGCTGTCAATTCCAGCCGCTGGTGGTGTGGACACGACCGCGCTGATCGTCGGGGATTACTCCAACGGTAACGACGGCCTGGTGATGAAAGACAGTGACGATCTTGCCGACCTCAAGGGCCAGTCGATCAACCTGGTTGAATTGTCGGTATCCCACTACCTGTTGGCCCAAGCACTCGAAAGCGTTGGCCTGAGCGAGCGTGATGTGACCGTGGTGAACACGGGCGATGCGGATATTGTGGCTGCCTTCAATACTTCTGGTGTGCGCAATGTGGCAGCTTGGAACCCGCAGCTCTCGGATGTGATGAGCGTGCCGGGCGCCAATCTGGTATTCGATTCCTCGCAGATCCCGGGCCATATCAAAGATATGACCATCGTCAACACGGACACCCTGGCTGCTAACCCGGCATTGGGCAAAGCACTCACAGGTGCCTGGTTCGAGCTGATGGCGGTGATGGGGACAGATACCGAAGAGGGTGCTGAGATCCGCGCCTTCCTGGGTGAGGCCTCAGGCACTGATCAGACTGGCTATGAAATGCAGCTGGATGGCATGAAAATGTTCTGGGAAGCTGCTGATGCGGTCAGCTTTATCACCAGCGAAGAAGCCGTGACGGCGATGGAAGATGTACGCCAGTTCTCCTTCGAGCGCGGTTTGCTGGGTGACGGCGCTCCGTCAGCCGATTTCGTGGGCATCAGTTTCCCGGGTGACGTGATCCTGGGCGACAGTGCTAATATCAAGCTGCGCTTCGACCCCAGCTATATGCAAATGGCGGCCGATGGCGAGCTTTGAGTGAATTGTGTCGCGGCGGGCTTGCCCGCCGCGCCGGAGAATGGAAGCCCGGATGCGCCGCAGTAAATAAGACGCCGAAAAAACCCGCCTGAAAGTCATTGATGCCGCGCTGACCCTGTTCAGCCGTAATGGCTACTCCAACACCACGCTGGCCATGATCGCCACTGAAGCCGGTTACAGCCGCGGGCCGATCTACTGGCATTTCAAGAACAAGGATGACCTCTATCAGGCCGTTCTGGCCATTTCCCAAGAGCCGCTGGAGCAATTGGTCAATGACATGGCCAACCAAAGCAATCAACCACTGCTAGCGATTGAAACCTTTACCTTGCGTTGGCTGGATCTGTTGGTCGAGGATGCCTGGTTTCGGCAATCCTTCGAAATCCTGCTGAACAAGACCGAACTGACCGACCAGATGGTACCCACGTTGGAACGCGAGCGCGGACTGACGCTCAGCATTGTCGAGGGCTTGCAGAGTTGTTTTGCTGCTGCACAGAGCAAGGGGCAGCTATCCGCCGAGGATCACCCTCGTCGGCTGGCTTTGCTGGTGTATACCCAGTTGATGGGGATTACCCAGAGCTGGCTGTTTGCGCCGGATCTGTTCGAGCTGGCAGTTGATAAAGCATTTTTCCTGCAGCACATACGGCGCTCATGCGGTGTCGACTAATTTAACTATCCAACAGCAGATTTCACTATTATCATCTGACGGTGCTCTGGATCAGGGTGCGTACGCAGGGACTAGGGCCATGAAGGCTCGACATAATAAAGAGTAATGGAGAAATACCATGTTTAAGAAGACACTTCTTGCTGCTGCGGTTGTTGGTATGAGTTCTGTGAGCCTGTTGGCCAATGCCAGTGAAGCCTATAACGGGTACTTGTTTGGTGCTGTAGGCCAAGCTGACCATAAAGTTAGCAGCAGCACTCGCAATGATTTGGATGCATCAATCAATTCTGTTCCTGGTGCAACAGTAATTAGTTCATCCATGGACACCAAGGATACTGCCTGGAAAGTGGGTGCTGGTATTCGTGCCCATGAAAATGTCGCTTT
The DNA here is from genome assembly GCA_007692485.1 of Pseudomonadaceae bacterium. GTDB lineage: Bacteria > Pseudomonadota > Gammaproteobacteria > Pseudomonadales > Pseudomonadaceae > Halopseudomonas. The sequence continues at coordinate 8,790 of REBY01000188.1, forward strand.
CGAGTTCCAGTATGTTGACCTGGGTGAGGCGCGCTATAAAGCTGATACTAACCTGGGCCGCCTGACGGCTCCGATTGAAACTCGCGGCTTGGGTGCCAATGCTGTATTTATTCTGCCGCTGGACTCAGTTGAGTTGTTTGCCAAGGTGGGCTATCACCAGATGCGCACTAAAGTTCGCGCCAGTATCGGTGGTGCATCATCGTCTGATAGTGAGAAAAAGTGGCGTACTGGTATGGGTCTGGGTGCAGCCGTTTCTCTTAACCAGGACTTTGCTATCACTGGTGAATATGAGCGTTATCGCAATATTGCTGGTGAATATAATGTTGATATGTGGTCGCTGGGTCTGCGCTACAAGTTCTGATTTCTGATCAGAGTGGTAATAAAAGGGTCTGCCAAAGCAGGCCCTTTTTTTGTGCCCAATCGTTCATTGACATCAGTCTTCGGCCAGAACAGCCAGCAAATCTGGTCAGAATGTTACAAGCGGCTATAATGGCTCATGGTGGACATGCAACAATAGAAGAGGCTTAGGGTAAGGCCCTGATGACTTCCCATGCTGGAAGACTCAACAATAAATGTACAAGGAGCACCCCCATGATGAAGAGAACTACTTTGGCTGCGGCCATTCTCGCCTGCACTTTCGCGACAGGTCAGGCCGCTGCTGACACCGGTATCTATGTTTTCGGTTCGACCAGTATGGCCTATGCTAACCTGGACAAACTGCGTAACGACCTTCGTGCTGAAACCGGTGAGCGAGTTTCCAAGGACCGTGCAGATCACGCGTATAAAGTAGGTGCGGGTTATCGTCTGACCGATATGTTGGCTGTTGAGCTGCAATACGCCAGCCTTGGCAAATTCAACGCAAGCTCAGCAGGCACCAGTGTCCGTCTGGATCCGGAAGCCTACGGTGCCAACCTGGTAGCTACCTGGCCGCTGACGTCAGACATCAGCTTACACGGTAAGGTGGGTGCGCACCGGGTGAAAACTGACTGGCGCGTAACCGATGCCAATGGCTCTGATTCCGGCAGCAACCGCCGCAACACCCCGACAGTTTCCGTGGGTGGTTCTATGAATATCACCCAAGGGCTGGATTTTGTCGTTGATTACGATCATTTTTACCGCGTAAACCGTGGCTCACGGGCCAAAATCGATCTGTATTCGGTCGGTTTCCGCTACACCTTCTGAGCCTGAGCGTTCAGACCAAAGGCCCGGCTTGTCCGGGCTTTTGTCATTTTACTGTAGTCAATTTGCCAAGTATCAATGGGTACTCTTAGTGCCACTTTGCGCGTGATTTTCTCGCAGCTGCGAACCCTTTACCTTATAATCGCGCGCTTTGTCGTCCGGCGTTGTGCCGGAACCTCGTCACGGGCAGAGAGGTAGTATTCCGGTGATCAAGACTCCGTATTATCTGATCGATGAAAGCAAGCTGCTACGCAACCTGGAGAAAATCGCCTATGTGCGCGAACACTCTGGGGCCAAGGCCTTGCTGGCACTGAAATGCTTTGCTACCTGGTCGGTATTCGGGCTTATGAGCCGTTATATGGACGGTACTACCTCGTCATCGCTGAATGAGGTCAAGCTGGGCAAGCTCAAATTCCCTGGCGAAACGCATGCCTATAGCGTGGCTTATGCGGACAGCGAAATCAGTGAAGTCCTCGAGCATTCCGACAAAATTATTTTCAACTCGATCAGTCAGCTTGAACGCTTCGAGCAGGCATCAGCCGCCCATGTGCGTGGCTTGCGTCTGAATCCGGGCGTGTCCAGCTCCGAGTTCATCATTGCCGACCCATCACGCCCGTTCAGCCGCCTGGGCGAGTGGGATGCGGACAAGGTTATGGGTGTGATCGATAAGATCTCTGGCTTCATGATTCATAACAATTGCGAGAACAGTGACTTCGACCTGTTTGATCGCATGCTCAGCCAGATTGAAGACCGTTTCGGTGCGCTGCTGGAAAAGGTGGAATGGGTCAGCCTGGGTGGTGGCATTCATTTCACCGGTGAAGGCTACCCGCTGGACACTTTTTGCGCACGACTCAAGGCGTTTGCCGAGCGTTTTGGTGTGCAGGTCTTTCTGGAGCCGGGCGAGGCGGCAATTACTTTGAGCAGCTCGCTGGAAGTGAGCGTGCTGGATACGCTGTTCAACGGCAAGCAACTGGCAATTGTCGATAGCTCAATCGAAGCCCACATGCTGGATCTGCTGATCTACCGGCAGCCGGCCCGCATGGCGCCTTGCGATGGGCCGCATGAATACATGGTGTGCGGTAAATCCTGCCTGGCGGGCGATATTTTCGGTGAGTTCAAGTTTGATCAGCCGTTGCAGATCGGCGATCGTTTGTCCTTTATCGACGCGGCCGGTTATACCATGGTCAAAAAGAACTGGTTCAATGGGGTGCAAATGCCGGCCATTGCGGTCAAACGTCTGGATGGCGAGGTTGAACTGGTGCGTGAGTTCGGGTTTGATGATTTTGTTAACGGCCTCTCTTGAGGCACTCTAGCGACCTAAGCCTTTGAAGGAGGCGTTTCGAGGAAGAGCAATGAAGAAAAACGTTCTGATTGTTGGTGCCGGGGGTGTTGCCCAAGTGGTTGCCCACAAGTGTGCGCAACATAATGATGAGTTGGGTGATATCCATATCGCTTCTCGCACGGTCGACAAGTGTCAGCAAATCGTTGATAGCGTGCAGGAAAAGGGTAGCCTCAAGGTTGCAGGCCAGTTGCAGGCGCATGCATTAGATGCGCTGGATATCGAGGCCACCAAGGCCCTGATCAAGCAGACTCAATCCCAGATCGTCATCAATGTCGGATCGGCTTTCATCAATATGTCTGTTTTACAGGCCTGCATCGACACCGGTGTTGCCTATCTCGACACCGCGATTCACGAAGAGCCGAACAAGATTTGCGAAACGCCACCCTGGTACGCCAACTATGAGTGGAAGCGCAAAGAGCAGTGTGCCGAGAAGGGCGTGACCGCCATTCTGGGTGCCGGTTTTGACCCGGGTGTGGTCAATGCTTACGCTGCCGTAGCCGTCAATGAGTACTTCGACAGCGTCAGTGATATCGACATTATCGATATCAATGCTGGCAGCCATGGTCGCTACTTTGCGACCAACTTTGACCCGGAAATCAACTTCCGCGAGTTTACCGGAACGGTCTGGTCCTGGCAGAACCGCCAGTGGGTCAGCAACAGCATGTTCGAGATCAAGCGCACTGACGACCTGCCAGTGGTAGGTGCCCAGACCAGCTATATGACCGGGCATGACGAACTGCATTCTTTGTCGAAAAACCTGGATGTGCCGAACATCCGTTTCTGGATGGGCTTTGGCGAGCATTACATCAATGTGTTCACTGTGCTCAATAGCCTGGGTTTGCTGTCGGAGCAGCCGGTGACCACGGCCGAAGGGTTGGAAGTGGTCCCGCTCAAGGTGGTCAAGGCGGTATTGCCTGATCCGTCTTCGCTGGCGCCTACCTACACCGGTAAAACCTGCATTGGTGATGTCGTCAAAGGCAAGAAAGACGGCAAAGACAAGGAAGTGTTCATCTATAACGTTGCCGACCATGCCGAGGCTTACGCTGAGGTGGGCAGCCAGGGTATTTCCTATACTGCCGGTGTGCCGCCGGTCGCCGCTGCACTGCTGATTGCCAGCGGTGAGTGGGATGTTAACAAGATGGTCAACATCGAAGAGTTGGACCCCAAGCCGTTTATCAATCTGCTCAACACTATGGGTCTGCCGACCCGGATCAAAGACGAGCAGGGCGATCGCGCCTTGAGTTTCTGAACAAGGATGATTGTGTAAGAAGCCGGCTAATATAGCCGGCTTCTTTGTTTTTGATTGGTCCAGCCTGTCATCGACATCAGGCGCTGTTCAGGTATCATCATCGCCTTGCCATTGTCCGCCAATCCCCTATGCGAGCCAGCCATGACCTCAGCACTATCCAGTCTTTCACTTGCCCAGCGCTTGGCTGGGGTCAGTGATGTTGCCTGTGTGACCGCCGACCTGAATGGTGTGCCGCGCGGCAAGGTGATGACCCAGGAAGGCTTTATTGCTGGCCGGCGCTTGCACCTGGCACGTGGGGTCTTGCTGCAATGCATTATGGGTGGGTATCCCGAGCCTGAGTTTTACGGCCATGACGATGGTGATCTGGTCATGCAGCCCGTTACCGGGCAAATCCATCGTCTGCCCTGGGCGGAAGCGCGCGGGTTGGTTATCTGCCAGCCTGAAGAGCTGGACGGTGGTGCCTGCGGCCTCTCTTCGCGAGCTCTGCTGGCGCGGATACTGGAACGTTATGCCGAGCGCGGCTGGCAGCCGGTGGTGGCCACCGAGTTGGAGTTCTATCTGTTTGATGCCGCCTCCGACCCGCAGCAGAGCTTTCTTGCCCCACGGGGTATCGGTGGGCAGCGTGAGCCGGGTATCTCTGCCTTCAGCGTTGGCAGTGCCAATGGCTTGCAAGCTTTTTTTGCCGAGCTGAAAACCGCGATGGATGCTTTGGGCATTCCGCGCGATACCTTTATGAATGAAATGGGCTTGAGCCAGTTTGAGCTGAACTTCGTGCATGGTGATGCCTTGCAGGTTGCTGATCAGACATTTCTGTTCAAATTTATGCTCAGCGAGCTGGCGCTCAAGCATGGGCTCAAGGCGGTCTGTATGGCCAAGCCGCTGGCGGATATGCCCGGCAGTTCCATGCACGTGCATCAGAGCATTGTCGCCCGAGGTTCCGGCAAGAATATCTTTACTGACCCGGGCAACGATGCGCCGACTTTCAGTTTCCAGCATTACATCGGTGGTCAGCAGGCGCACCTGGCGGACCTGACCGCCTTGCTGGCGCCCCATGTGAACAGTTACCAGCGTTACTACAGCCCTTACGCTTCCCCCAACAGTCTTTGCTGGTCGGCTGATAATCGCATGGCCGGCCTGCGGGTGCCGCATAGTGAGCCGGCTGATCGGCGGGTGGAAAACCGCTTGCCCGGTGCCGACGCTAATCCTTATCTGGCTATCGCGGCGAGCCTGGCGGCCGGTCTGCAGGGTATTGAGGACGAGTGCTTACCAGCAGAAGAGGCGCGTGGCGAGTTTATTGCCCCGGATGAACTGCTGTTGCCGGTTACCCTGCATCAGGCATTGCATCGCTTGCAGCGCAGCCGCTTTGCCCGTGACTGGCTCGGTGATGAGTTTGTTGATGGCTTCCTCGCTACCAAGCGTATGGAGCTGGACAGCTATATGCAGCAGATCAGCCCTTGGGAAAGAACCTTTTTGGGGTCGCAGGTTTAGTAAGCCAGGTCACCACTGCAGTTATCGGCTTTATTTCGGAGTCCTTGATAAAGTAGTGATGTCAGGTTTGGTGCTTATGGGCATTGCCAGCCCCTTGCTCCAGACACGCTACGAGCCATCCCTGGGGCTCGTCGATGTACATCCCTGTACATCGACGGTCTGGAGCAAGGGGCTGGCAACGCCCATAGTCGAGTTTTGTGTCGCCTCATCTCTCCCCGAACCAATTTTTATGGCTGACTGCGACCTCACCTGTCGCAGCGGTCCCTGATACTATGTGGCATGAGCTGCGCGGCTGAAGCGCAGTGAGAGCCAACATGGGAGAAGTCATGCAGGACGCCAGTCTCAGCCCCGGATTCATGATTTTGCATGGCAACCGCCTGGAAAGCTTGCGCCAGCTGGTGGTCGACTGGATGCGTGAAAACCCCTTGGCGCCGCTGGAAAATGAAGTGGTGCTGGTGCAGAGCAACGGCATTGCCCAGTGGCTGGAAATGGCCCTGGCGGCCGATCCGGAACAGGGCGGTTGTGGCATTGCCGCCGCGCTGGATGTTCAGCTGCCCGCCCAGTTTCTCTGGCGGCTGTATCGGGATGTGCTGGGTGCCGAGAGCGTGCCGAGCAGTTCGCCGCTGGACAAGCAGCCGCTGACTTGGCGCTTGCTGCGCCTGCTTCCCGCCTTGCTGGATGATCCTGCCTTTGCGCCCCTGCAGCGCTTTCTGGCCGACGATGATGACTGCCGCAAGCGCTACCAATTGGCCGAGCGTCTGGCAGACCTGTTCGACCAGTATCAGGTGTACCGCGCCGACTGGCTGAATGACTGGGCGGCCGGGCAGGACGTTATCCGCCTATCGCGCAATGGCGCGCGGGCCTTGGCTGAGCATGAGCTGTGGCAGTCGGCATTGTGGCGTGCAGTGCTGGCCGATGTGGGTAGCGAGCATGTGAGCAACAGCCGAGCGGGGGTGCATCCGCGCGCACTGGACGCGCTGCTCAGTGCACAGCAGCGACCAGCCGGCCTGCCCCGGCGGGTAATTGTATTCGGTATTTCCTCGTTACCGGCCCAGACCCTTGAAGCCCTGGCTGCACTTGGGCGCTTCAGCCAGGTGCTGCTGGCGGTGCTTAACCCTTGTCAGTTTTATTGGGGCGATATCGTTGCCGACCGTGAGCTGCTGCGGCACCAATACCGCCGTCAGCCGGCCAAGCCTGATAGCCCGTTGCAGTTAGACGAAAACACCTTGCACCAGCATGCCCATCCCTTGCTGGCTGCCTGGGGTAAACAGGGCCGCGACTATATCAATCTCCTGGATGTACATGACGAGCGTGCCAGCTATGAGGCGCGCTTTGCTGCCATCAATGGTGGCCGGGTTGATCTGTTCGAGTTGCCCGCCGGGGAAACACTGTTGCAGCAGTTGCAGCAGGATATCCTCGAGCTGCGCCCACTGGCAGAAACGCGCACGCTGTGGCCGCCCCTGGCCAGCATCCGGCGGCAGCCGCAGGCCCCAGCGCAACTGAGCCATGACGCCTCGATCAGCATGCACATCGCTCACAGTCCGCAGCGTGAGGTGGAGATCCTGCATGATCAGCTGCTCGATGCCTTTGGCCGTGAGCCGACGCTGCGCCCGCGCGATGTCATCGTTATGGTGCCGGATGTGGATACCTATGCGCCGCATATCCAGGCAGTCTTCGGTCAATATGCTCTGGATGACCCGCGCTATATCCCCTTTACCCTGGCCGACCAGAACCAGCGTGGCCGCGAACCGCTCTTGATTGCCTTGGAGCATTTGCTGCAATTGCCGCATAGCCGTCTGCCGGTTAGCGAAGTGCTCGATTTGCTCGATGTGCCGGCGCTGCGTCAACGCTTTACTCTGGTCGAGGCGGACTTGCCAACCTTGCAACGCTGGATTGAAGGCGCCGGAATTCGCTGGGGGCTGGATCAGCAGCGGCGAAGCGCGCGCGGCCTGCCAGACGGGATGGAGCACAACAGCTGGCGCTTTGGTTGGCGGCGTATGCTGCTCGGGTATGCCACCGGCATGCACGGCGCCTGGGGCGAGATTGAGCCTTATGATGAAGTAGGCGGGCTGGATGCTGCGCTGATCGGCCCCTTGGATCAGCTACTGCAAGCCTTGGATCGGCACGAGCAAGCGTTGACCTCCGCAGCCCCACCGGAAGCGTGGGGTGAACGCCTGCGCCAACTGCTGGCCGACTTTTTTGCTGCCAGCAGCGAAACCGATCAGCTCTTGCTCGGCCAGTTGCATGAAAGCCTCGACCAATGGCTGGAACTGTGCGCCGAGGTTAGCCTGGATGAAGCTTTGCCGCTGAATGTGGTGGCCGAGGCTTGGCTGCAAGGTGTTGGCCAGAGCCAGCTCAGCCAGCGTTTTCTTGCTGGGGCGGTGAATGTCTGCACGCTGATGCCGATGCGTGCGATCCCCTTCCGCCAGGTCTGTTTGCTGGGCATGAATGATGGCGATTACCCGCGCGCGCAACCGCCGCTGGATTTTGACCTGATGGCCAACGACTACCGGCCCGGTGACCGCTCGCGGCGCGAGGATGATCGTTACCTGCTATTGGAAGCCCTGCTGTCGGCGCGCGACAGCCTGTATATCAGCTGGGTCGGGCGCAGTATTCGTGACAATGGCGAACGGCCGCCGTCGGTATTGATTGGCCAGTTGCGTGATCACCTGGCATCCGGCTGGCAATGCGCTGATGTCGAACACGACCTGCTCCAGGCGCTGACCACCGAGCACCCTTTGCAGCCCTTCAGCCGCGAGTATTTCGATGGCTCTAATGCCCGGCTGTTCAGCTACGCCAGTGACTGGCGTGTGCTACATGACAGCCCCTTGCTGCCCGTCACTGACAGCGCACTGGCGCCGCCCAGCCTCAGCGAGCCGATCGATCTGATGGCCTTGCAGCGTTTCTTGCGTAACCCGGTCGAGCATTTCTTTGCCCAGCGACTCAAGGTCTGGTTCCGCGATGCCGAGCTGCACAGTGAAGATGACGAGGCCTTCGCGCTGGACGGATTGCAACGCTACGAACTTAGCGAGTGGTTGCTGCAACGCACCCTTGCCAGTGGTCTGGACGCGGACTGGACGCAGGTGTTGCAACAGGAATCCGAACGCCTGAGCCAGCGCGGGAGCTTGCCCTTGGCGGGCTTTGGTGAGCTTGACCGGCAAGCATTGATAGCCCCGCTGGCTGAGCAGTTGCTGCGCTACCGCCAGTTGCTGGAACTCTGGGACCAGCCGGTTGAGCAGCCACTGGCCGTTACCGCTGAGGCGCCGGGAGTTCAACTGCAGGACTGGTTGGGCGGGCTGCGTTCATCCGCCACCCTGGCTGGATCGATGTTGCTGCAACTGGAAACCGGGCGCTTGCTCGATGGCAACCCAAAGAACCCGTCGCCACGCTGGAAGCGGGTACTCGGCGCGGTTTGTCGTCACTTGTTGGCTTGCGCCAACGGGCATGCGATACAAGGCTGCCTGATCGCCGAAGATGCCAACCTGCTGCTGCATCCCGTGCCGCCTACTGAGGCTCAGGCCGTGTTGCAGGCCTGGTTGCAAGCCTGGCAGCAGGGGCTCTGTCAGCCGCTGCCGCTGGCGCTGGAGACCGCGATGATCTGGCTCCAGGGCGAGGATGCCGGCAAGGCCAGGCTGCGTTATGAAGGCAGCGATTACTTGGCCGGCGAAGTCGATCGCAGTGTCGCCCTGCAGCGCAGCTTCCCGGATTTCGCCAGCTTGCTGGAGGCGGGTTTTGTCGACTGGTCCGAGCAGGTTTACCGGCCGTTGCTGCAGCTGCAAGCGCAGGAGTTATTGGTTATTTGCCCCGTGGAGGCCTCGGCATGACGGCATCAGCAACCCCGCTGGCCCTGCGCTGCCCCCTGCGTGGCAGCCGGCTGATCGAAGCCAGTGCCGGCACCGGCAAAACCTTTACCATTTCGGCCCTGTACTTGCGGCTGGTATTGGCGCAGGGGGCGGAGAACGACTTCCCCAGGGCGCTGCTGCCACCGGATATTCTGGTGGTGACCTTTACCGAGGCCGCCACCCAGGAACTGCGTGACCGTATTCGCGCCCGCCTGGTCGATGCCGCCAAAGCCTTTCGCCAGGAGCTACCTGATCCTGATCCGATCATTGCCGCCCTGTGCCAGCAAACGCCGCCTGAGCAATGGCCGGCCAGCGCGCGCAAACTGGACATCGCTGCCCAATGGATGGATCAGGCGGCGGTGTCGACCATCCACAGCTGGTGTCAGCGTATGCTGCGCGAGCATGCCTTCGATAGCGGCAGCCTGTTCGAGCAGACACTGGAAACGGACCAGCGCGAGCTGCGTGCCGAGGTCGCTCGCGACTACTGGCGGCAGCACTGCTATCCACTGACCGGTGCGGCGCTGGCCTGGGTCGCGCATAACTGGCAAACCCCGGATGCCTTGCTCGGGTCTTTGCGGGCGTTGCTGGACGATCAGTTGCCTGCGCCCCAGGGCAGCCTGGAAGCTGTGGTAACTGATACCCTGGCGCAGCGAGCCCAGGCCTTGGCTGAACTGAAAGCCCCTTGGATGCAATGGGCTAATGAGCTGCAGCAGTTGCTGGAACAGGCCGTCGAGCAAAAACAGGTCGACGGTCGCAAGCTGCAACGCCGCTTTTTTGCTCCCTGGTTTGATGCTTTACGGGCCTGGGCAGCGGATGTCGACCAGGACAAGCTGGCGCTGACCGACTCGGCCTGGCAGCGCTTGAGCGAAGAGGGGCTGGCTGAAGCCTGGAAAACCGGCAGCCCGCCCGATCACCCGGCGCCACGGCAGCTCCCCGAGCTGCGCCAAGCCTTGGCTGACTTGATATCGCCCCAGGAGGCCGCCCTGAATCATGCGGCCAGCTGGATTGCCGAGCGCTTTGAACAGGAGCAACGCCGCCGCGCGCAAATGGGGTTTGATGACATGCTCAAGCGCCTGGATGCCGCGCTACAGAGTGACAATGGTGACCGTTTGGCGGCGGTGATCCGCGAGCAGTTTCCGGTCGCGCTGATCGACGAGTTTCAGGATACCGACCCGATGCAGTACCGTATTTTCAATGCGGTGTATCGCGTGGCAGAGAATGATCAGGACTCGGCGCTGCTGCTGATCGGCGACCCCAAGCAGGCGATCTACAGTTTTCGTGGCGCAGATATCCACACCTATCTCAGTGCGCGGCGAGCGACTGCTGGGCGGCACGAGAACCTGGATACCAACTACCGTTCCAGCCAGAGCATGGTGGCGGCGGTCAATCGGGTGTTCGAACTGGCAGAAACCAGCAACCCTCAGGGCGCGTTTCATTTCAAACAGGGCAGTGAGAACCCCTTGCCCTTTTTGCCGGTGCTGGCGCAGGGGCGTAAAGACGTCTGGCAGCGTGATGGCGCACCCGCTCCGGCGCTGAGCGTCTGGCAGCTGGACAGCCAGGAGCCCTTGAGCGGCGATGTCTATCGCGAACAGATGGCCGAGCGCTGCGCCAGTGCCATGGTCGATATGCTCAATGCCGGCCAGCAGGGCACTGCCGGTTTTGCCCACCCTGACAAACCCTTTGCCAGCGTCAAGCCGGCCGATATGGCGGTGCTGGTTCGCACCGGTAAAGAGGCTCAATGCATTCGCCGTGCCTTGGCCGCCCGTGGGGTACGCAGTGTTTACCTGTCAGACAAGGATTCAGTATTCGCCAGCCTGGAGGCGCGCGACGTATTGCGCTGGCTGCGCGCCTGCGCTGACCCCGGTAATGATGGCCTGTTGCGCGCGGCACTCGCCAGCCCCAGCCTGGGCTTGAGCTGGGCCGAACTGGAACGCCTGAACGAAGATGAGCGTTACTGGGAGCAGCGGGTCGATCAGTTCCATGGCTTGCGGCGCTTGTGGCTGCGCCAGGGTGTCTTGCCCATGCTGCAGCAGTTGCTGCATGTCTTCCAGTTGCCGGCGCGACTGCTACTGCAAAGCGATGGTGAACGGCGGCTGACCAACTTGCTGCACTTGGCCGAGCTATTGCAGCGTGCCGCCCGTGAACTGGATGGTGAGCAGGCGCTGATTCGTCATCTGGCCGAATTGCTCGAGGATGCCAGCGGTAATAGTTCGGATGACCAGATCCTGCGGCTGGAAAGTGACGCTGAACTGGTCAAGGTAGTGACCATCCACAAATCCAAAGGCCTGGAATACCCACTGGTTTTCTTGCCCTTTATTGCCCACAGTCGCCCGGCAGACGGCAAACGTCCGCTCTGGCTGCATGAGGGTGACGCGCGCCAGTTGCATCTGCGCCCCGACGAAGACGCGGTCGCACTGGCCGATGTCGAGCGCCTGGGTGAAGACCTGCGCTTGCTCTATGTGGCCCTGACCCGCGCCCGGCACGCTTGCTGGTTAGGCATTGCAGACCTGAAAAGCGGTAACCGTAAGTCCTCGGTGTTACACCGCAGCGCCTTGGCCTGGCTACTGGCCGGCGGGCAGCCATTACAACAAAGCGCCCAACTGACCGAGTGGCTGCAGGCCTGGCAACAGCCTCCGGCCCTTTGTGTCTTGCCTGCCCCCGAGGCGAATGACGACTGCTATCAGCCCGATACGGTTACGCCAGCGGCCATCAGCGAGCGCCAGCCGAGCCATCCGGCCTTCGAGCGCTGGTGGGTTGGTTCCTACAGCGCGCTGGTCAATGGCCAGGAAAGTTACTCGCTCGACCATGATGCCAAGGCGGTGTTTATGCCGCCGACGGCAAGCACCGGGCTGACCCCGCACAACTTCCCGCGTGGCCCGCAGCCAGGGGTGTTTCTGCATGGGCTGTTGGAGCTGGCGGCGGATGAAGGCTTTGCCGCGTTTGCCCAGCCAGAAAAGCGCAAACAGCTACTGATTCCCCGTTGCCAGCGGCGCAACTGGGGGGAGTGGAGTGACTGTCTGAACGACTGGTTTGGCCGTTTGCTGGAGCACCCCTGGTTCCTGAGCGGGAAAGCCTTCAGCCTGGCCGAGCTCAAACCGGGTCAGTATCAGAGCGAATTGCAGTTCATGTTCGCTGCGCATGGCGTTGCTGCGCAACAGATTGATGCCCTGGTGCGTCCTGAAACCCTGGATGCCGAGCACTACCCCCGCTTGGGCGCGGATCAACTCAATGGCCTGTTCAAAGGCTATATCGATCTGGTGTTTGAACATGATGGGCGTTATTGGGTGCTGGATTACAAATCCAACTGGCTGGGCCCGGATGCCAGCAGCTACAGCGCGGCTGAGATGTATCGCAGCGTGCAGGAACACCGTTACGACCTGCAGTATGTATTCTATGTGCTGGCCCTGCACCGCCAGTTGCGCGCCCGTTTGCCGGACTACGACTATGACCGGCATATGGGCGGCGCGGTGTACTGGTTCCTGCGTGGCGTCGATGCGGACAGCGGCGGCCTTTGGCAGGCCCGCCCGTCACGGGAATTGATTGAAGCGCTGGACCGGCTGTTTGCCGGTCAGACGCAGGAGGCCGCTCATGCCTGAGCAATTTGATTTATTGGCGGACACGCCGGTAACCGCTGCCTGGCTGCAAGACAGCCAGCCGTTGCTGGCGCTGCTGGATGCCTGGCAAACACTGGGCTGGCTGCGCCCGCTGGATCGTGCGCTGGCAGGCTTTCTCTATGAGCAAGCGCCGGATTGCCCGCCACTGGTTCTGTTGGCCGCTGCCCTGGTCAGCCATCAGCTTGGTCACGGCCATGTCTGCCTGGATTTGGGGACCACCCTGGAAGAGCCTGATTTTGCCCTATCGCTACCCCCGGAAGGGGCTGAGGCCGGAACGGCGCCGCTACCCTCTGCGGTGCTGCAGTCGATTGCGGTAACCGATTGGGTGGCTGCGTTGAGTGGCAGTGCAGTCGTGGATAGCGTCAACCCGCACAGCGGGGTGCGCCCCCTGGTGCTGGTTGGCCAGCGCCTGTATTTGCGCCGCTACTGGCAGTACGAGCGCAATGTGGTGGCTGATCTGAGCGCGCGGTTGCAGATGCCATTGCCGGTCGAAGCTGATTTTGCCCAGCGCCTGCAGGGGTTGTTTAGTGGCAGCCAGCAAGCGCCGGACTGGCAACTGCTCGCCTGCGCCCTGGCGGCGCGCGGCCGCTTCAGTATTATTACCGGGGGGCCTGGCACGGGCAAAACCACCACCGTGGTGCGTTTGCTGGCGTTGCTGCAAACCCCCGCCGTAGCCGCCGGGCAGCCGCTGCGCATTCGGCTCGCCGCGCCAACGGGCAAGGCCGCTGCACGGCTGACCGAATCCATTGGCCGCCAGGTGGGTGAGTTGCCGGTAGACGAGGCGGTCAAGCTTGAGATTCCAAAGACAGTGGGCACCTTGCACCGCTTGCTGGGCAGCTTGCCGCACAGCCGGCATTTCCGCCATCACCGCGATAACCCGCTGGCGCTGGATGTGTTGGTGATCGACGAAGCCTCAATGATTGATCTGGAAATGATGGCCTGCGTACTAGCGGCCTTGCCGGCCAATGCGCGCCTGATCCTGCTCGGTGACAAGGACCAGTTGGCCTCGGTGGAAGCCGGCGCGGTGTTGGGTGATTTGTGCCGTAATGCCGATCAGGGCTTTTACAGCCCGGCTACTCAGAGTTGGCTGCAAGAGGTCAGTGGGCAGTTGCTGGCGCCAGCGGGTTTGCAAGTGGGCGAGCAGAGTCAGCACGCGCTGGAGCAACAGACGGCCATGCTGCGTTACTCGCACCGCTTTGGTGGCGACAGCGGTATTGGCGAGCTGGCGCGGGCAGTGAATCGCTGCGCGGATCAGCAAGCCCGGCAGCTGCTGCAAGCAGATGCATTTGCTGATATTCAGCAGCGCAGCCTGAGTTCGCCCAAGGACCCGGCCTTTGCTGCCTGTGTGCTGGGTAATGACGCGCTGCCGGGCTATCAGCACTATCTGCAGCTGCTCGATGCAGAGCGACCACCGGCGGCTACACCCGCCGAGAGTGACCTGTGGCAGGACTGGGCACGTGGGGTACTGACAAGCTTTGACCAGTTCCAGTTGCTGTGCGCGGTGCGCAAGGGTGACTGGGGGGTAGAGGCGATCAACCAGCGGGTAGCCACGTTGCTGCATGCCCGTGGGCTGACGCCGGCTGATCAGGGCTGGTACGAAGGCCGGCCGGTGTTGGTTACCCGCAATGACTATGCGCTGGGTTTGATGAACGGCGATATCGGCATTGCCCTGCGCATTGCCGAACCCGCCTTGCAGCCTGGGATGCCGGAGCGGCAGGCCTTGCGCGTGGCCTTTGCGCGCAATGATGGCAGTGGCGGTATTCGCTTTGTATTGCCCAGCCGCTTGCCCGAGGTCGATAGTGTCTTTGCCATGACGGTGCACAAGTCCCAGGGTTCGGAATTCGCCCATGCCGCCCTGGTGTTGCCGCCGGCGCGCAACCCGGTACTGACCAAGGAGCTGGTGTATACCGCGATCACTCGCGCCAGTCAGCGCTTTACCTTGCTGGAAAGTCGTGGGGGTGTATTTGAAGAAGCGGTGCGCACCCCGGTACGGCGCATCAGCGGCCTGAAGCTGGACTGAGCGGGTCAGCCCTCGGCGTCAGTCCAGACCAGCTCACCTCGGCAAACCTGTTGCAGCTGGTCGAGAAAATCCTCTGCGGCGGCGGCATCCAGGCGAACATCCAGTTGCACGCAGTGATTGTGATTGACCGCCAGCAGCTCACCCGCCATTTGATACAGCAGGCGCCGGGCGGTGCTTTCCTGGGCAAAGGGTAGTTGGCAAAGCAGGCTGCGCTGGCGTACCAGGAGTATACGTTCGGCGTGCAGCAGGGATTGGGCAATGGCATCGGTATAGGCACGCACCAGCCCGCCGGCACCCAGCTTGGTACCGCCGAAATAGCGCACCACGGTCGCCAGTACGCCATCGAGTTGCTGGTGGCGCAGCACCTCCAGCATCGGCCGCCCGGCCGTACCCGATGGCTCGCCATCATCCACCGCCGCACTATGCCCGCCGGCCAGCAAGGCCCAGCACACATGGGCCGCATCCGGGTGCGCGGCGCGCAATTCAGCCACCCGTTGCTGGGCCGCAGCGCGGTCGCTGACCGGCTCTACACAGCCGATAAAACGGCTTTTGCGGATATCCAGGGTGTGGCTGACAGGTTGGGCCAGGCTGTACATCAGGACTTTGCCAGCATCCGGCCTTTGGCCACAGCAATCAGCCTGCCGAACAAGCGTCGATGGCGTGGGCTGAGAATAAGGAACTCTGGATGCCACTGCACGCCGATCAGAAAGGGACGGTTGGGGTCTTCAATGGCCTGAACGATGCCGTCGAGGTCGCGCCCGGTAATTACCAATCCTTTACCTACCTGGTCGATGGCCTGGTTGTGCAGGCTGTTGATGCGGCAATGGTCGGCGCGCATCAGCTGGCTCAACTGGCTGTTACTGTCTACGTGCAGGGTTTTCAGCGGCAGTATGGTCCAGCGGTTGGACGTCATCTTGCGGTGTGATTTCAGCTCCTGAAACAGGTTGCCGCCCAGCCGGGCATTGAGCAGTTGCGCGCCACGGCAAATACCCAGCAAGGGCAAGCGGTTATCCAGCGCATCATCAATCACTGCCGCTTCCAGCGCATCGCGCTCCGGGTCATATTTGGGGTGCACTTCAGGTTCAGCTGCGTAGAGTACCGGATCAATATCATGCCCGCCGGTCACTACCACAGCGTCATAACGCAGCTGCCGCCAGTCATCACTGGGGCGCACCTGCAAGGGTGTTGCACCGTACCAGCGTACGGCACAGGCAACCAGAAAGCGTGGACCAAAGGCGCCCTTTTGCGGGCCGGTGATGGCAACAACGGGTTTACTCATTTGATCTCGCACAGCCAGTCGCGGTTGACGCGATGTTCCCACTTGTCCAGCAAGCGGCCAAGGCCTTGTTCCCAGTACTCGCCATAGGCTTCACAGCACGCTTGCAGGCGTGGGCGGTCATTAGCCAGGTGCTCCACTTGCAGCCAGTCTTTCCAGGAGACATGCAAACCCCAACCGGGTTGGTCGATCAGGCAGTCGGGCAGTCGATAATGAAAAGTTGGACGTTCCTTGATCAGCTCGTCAGCGGCCTTGGCCAGAACCCGTTTTTCATCGATATGCTTGAACAGGGGCAGCATATCCAGTGCACGGTTGCGGGTCGGGTTATCGCGCAGGTAATCATCGATCAGGTCGTTGATCGGTGGCCAGTAATCGGCGCTGATCACCTTGCGCACATACTCCTTGGGGAAGGGATCGACATAGCTGGTCAGGCGCCGGGTAATATTGATATCGGCGCGGGTCTTGATCCAGTCATACAGGCAAAGAAATGCTTTAATGTAGGCGGTGATCGTGTCGGCTTCGCAGTCCGGCACTTCCGGGTTGAACTGCATACCAAAGGCGTTGGTAATACGGTCACCGGTCCCTTTGGCGCCGGCACGGCGCAGGTGATCAATCAGCTCATCCACTTCGCCGAGGCGGTCAAGCGGCAGCGGTGGGCTGACCAGTTCCATTGGTACCAGGCCTTCGGACACCCATTTGAGCGCGTCTTCGGCGGAATTCATCAGCTCATCGCCCAGGTCATGCTTTTTACGTTCTTCGCGGCCGAGTTTTTTCAGCAAACGAAAATCGAACTCCACCACCCAGTCACCGGCTGAGTCGCCGACCAGGGTACGTTCATACCGGCTGGTCTGTTCGACCGTGCAATCGAGAAAGTCAGCGGCCAGGCGGGCCAGTTGGTCCAGCGTCAGGCCGTTCATCTCCAGCTCGACGCCCACCCGGCGCTGCTTACCGTCAGCATTTGTCTGCCGTGGCGGCATGGGGAATTCAATGGGCATGGGCAATCCTTAAAAAACAATGCAATGATCCTAACATACCGGGGTGTCAGCCCGGTGTCAGTCGCCGAGCACGATACCATCCAGCCGCGGGTCGGCGGCGCCGCGCCAGCCCGTGTCGATGCGCTGGATGGCATGTACTCCGCTGGTCATGGGTTCTAGGCGCACCCGGTGGCCCAGTGCTTGTAAGGCCTCGGCATGATCCGCCAGCCAGGTGTCGGCTTCCAGTTCAATGCCCCGCCGTCGTTCCACCATATTCGGTAACGCCAGGGCCTCGGCCAGCTCCATCTCCCAGTCGAGGGTGGCGATCAGGCTTTTCACTACATAGCCGATAATCCGGCTGCCGCCGCGTGAGCCAATTACCATGATGGGCTCGCCGTCGGCGTCATAAACGACAAAAGGTGACATGGAGCTGCGCGGCCGTTTGCCGCCAGCTACCGCATTGGGGTGCTCGCGGTCACTCAGGCGCGGATTGAAGTTGAAGTCAGTCAGTTGGCTATTGATAACAAAACCCTGACTGAGCATACGGCTGCCGAAAGGGATTTCATTGGAGCCGGTAAAGGCCACCAGATTGCCTGCACTGTCGACCACGCTCAGGTGTGAGGTGCCGTGTTCCGGTTCGGGTGCCGGTAGTTCGGCCTCAGGTAGCTCGGCGGCGATGCCGGCAACGCCGGGCACGACATCATCTTTTGCCTGCTGAGGGTCTATCAGGTTGGCACGCTGGGCCAGATAGTCGCGGTCCAGCAGATCCGTCAGGGGCACCTCAACAAAATCCGGGTCCCCCACGTAATACTCGCGGTCGGCAAAGGCCAGTCGGCTGGCTTCGGCAATCAGGTGCCAGGCCTGGGTGTCATCAGCACTCAGGTCGGGCAGCGGGAAGTGTTCAAGGATGCCCAGTATCTGCAATACGGTAATGCCGCCTGACGAGGGCGGGGGCGGGCCGCACAGGGTCCATTGTCGGTAGGCACCACATACGGGCGGGCGTTCGATGGCCGCATAATCATGTAAGTCGCTGAGCTGCATGTCGCCGCGGCCCCAGCGCGCGTCATGGACGCGCTGTAGAAACTGCTCGCCGATGGCTCCGTGGTAAAAACTGTCGGTCCCTTCATCCGCCAGCTGGCGTAGGGTCACGGCCAGCTCCGGGTTATGCAGCCTGGGCGCTTCTTCAGCGGCCTGGCGGCGAAAGTACTGGCGCGTATCGGCGAACAGGCGTAATGACCAGTCCTGATTGATTTGCTGTTGCAGGCGCGGTGGCATGGCAATGCCCTGCTCAGCCAGTTCGATGGCTGGGGCAAACAGGCTGGCCCAGGGGAGTTGGCCATGTTCGGCATGGGCTTTCGCCATCAGGGCCAGCAGGCCAGGCACGCCGATCGAGTCGCTGCCGGCCATGGCAACGATGAAGGGCTTGTTCATTCCCGGCCAGCGGAAGCGGTCAGCGCCGGCGGCCTGGGGGGCCGTCTCGCGGCCATCATAAAAGCGTGTTTGGCCGCTTTGCGCCTCATGTAGCAACATAAAGCCACCGCCACCAATGCCGGTTTCTGGTGCCTCGACCAGGCCCAATACCAGCTTGGCGGCAATGGCCGCGTCGACGGCACTGCCGCCCTGACGCAAGATGTCACGTCCGGCTGCCGCTGCCAGCGGGTGAGGGGCGCTGATCATATGTTGCGGCGCTTCGCGCTCGGCACGGGTTTGCACCGCTGGCGTATCGGTCGCCGGGTCACTGCCGGTACAGGCAGCGAGCAAAGCCAGTAGCGGGAATCCCAGGAGGCAGTTACGTATCATCATCATCCTTGTAGGTTATTCGTCGTCAAAATCAAGGCACAGGATAGTTGTCAGTCGTTTTACGTTAGAATAGTCTGCTCAACTTCTTCTATTTCACCGTGTGTAGGAACCGCATGTCCAAACTCGCAGATTTTCGTGCCATTGAACGCCAACTGGCCGATCAATTGGCTCAGTTGGAAACCCTGAAGCAGGATGATCAGCTGAATGCCGAACTGGCGTTCAACGACGAACTCAAGGCGCTGATCAAGTCCTACGGCCTGAGCAAGCGTGATGTTGTGGCTATCCTGCAATCAGCCAGTTAAACCCTTGCCCTTCGCTTGATCCTATACCCTGAAGTTGTCTGCCGACATGTAACGGCATGGTATTTTATTGCCTGGTTTTTTTGCTTAATCGCGTTTCAGTTCCCATACTATTAGCACACTGGCCAGCGGCCAGTTTCATTAGAAGTGTTGCCGGGCGCTCTTTTGCCTGAAGCAGCCCATCATAAATCATGCCTGCATGCAGGCAGAACCTCTGCTAGGGAGCACGACCCATGGGTAACGATCCCATCAAACCGGGAACCGAGGATCCGCATCAGGATGCCGGCCCGGCGATTCCGGCACCGTCCGGTGAGACCAACCTGATCGACACGGACTATGTGATCGGGCAAGACAATATCAAGGGACAGTTTTCCATCGCGCTGGATATTCACGGCAAGGTATTCAGTATTTCCGCAATCACCATTCTGCTGTTTGTCATCTTGACGTTGGCACTGCAGAACGAGGTTGAGCCCATTTTTGCCGCAGTGCGAAATTGGCTGACTGGCAACCTGGCCTGGTTTTTCATCAGCGCGGCCAATATCTTCGTGGTGCTTTGTCTGGTGTTGATTGTGACGCCTCTGGGTAAGGTGCGCTTAGGTGGTAAGGACGCCGTAGCAGACCATTCCTACCTGGGCTGGTTTTCCATGCTGTTTGCCGCCGGTATGGGCATCGGTCTGATGTTTTATGGGGTAGCTGAGCCAATGGGGCATTTCTCTGCCGCCATGGGTGGTATCAGCGGTGAAGCCGGTGCCCGCACGGACTGGTCACCTCTGGCAGGTGCTGAGGGTGATGCCGGTGCCGCTGCGCGCCTGGCAATGGCCTCGACCATTTTTCATTGGGGTCTGCACCCTTGGGCGATCTACGCCATTGTGGCGCTGGCGCTGGCGTTGTTCTCTTTCAACAAAGGCCTGCCGCTGAGCATCCGCTCGATCTTTTATCCGCTGCTGGGTGAGCGTGTGTGGGGCTGGCCGGGGCATGTTATTGATATTCTGGCGGTGTTTGCCACTCTGTTCGGTCTGGCAACCTCGCTGGGTCTGGGCGCACAGCAGGCGGCCGGGGGTATCAATTACCTGTTCGAAATCGGTGGTGGTAACGCCAGTATGGTGTTGCTGATTATCGGGATTACCATTATCGCCATGCTGTCGGTACTGGCGGGCCTGGAAAAGGGTGTGAAACGTCTGTCCCAGGTCAACATGACCCTGGCAGTGCTGTTGCTGGGCTTTGTGATTGTGGTTGGCCCGACAGTGGCAATTCTGACCGGCTTTTTCAGCAATCTGGGCGCATATTTGCAGTACTTACCCGCCTTGTCGAATCCGGTCGGCCGTGAAGATGCCAACTTCAGCCAGGGCTGGACTGCCTTCTATTGGGCCTGGTGGATTAGCTGGTCGCCCTTCGTCGGTATGTTTATCGCGCGTGTGAGCCGTGGCCGTACCGTGCGTGAGTTCCTGATTGCTGTTCTTCTGGTGCCAACAGTGGTCTCGGTACTGTGGATGTCTACCTTTGGTGGTACCGCGATTACCCAGTTCCTCGGCGGCTTTACCGGGGTGCAGGAAGCGGCGCTGGAAATCCAGCTGTTTGCCATGTTGGCGGAATTGCCGCTGGCAGCGATAACCTCGTTCATCGGCATTATTCTGGTGATCATCTTCTTTATCACCTCATCCGATTCGGGGTCGCTGGTGATTGATACCATTACTGCCGGTGGCAAGGTCAATGCGCCTGTGCCGCAACGGGTGTTCTGGGTGATTATCGAAGGGGTGATTGCGATTGCCCTGCTGCTGGGCGGTGGCTTGATTGCCTTGCAGGCGATGGCGGTATCGACCGGCTTGCCCTTCACCATAGTGCTTCTGGTGGGCTGTATCTCGATCGTCAAGGGTTTGATGAGCGAGCCACGCTAGATAGCAGGTAAAGCAATACCAGCGGGGCGCTGAGGGAAACCACAGCGCCCCGTTTGCGTTTAGAGCCAGAAGTCGCTGACCGGGCGGCTGGCATCCACATGCTGGCAGCACTGGGCTTGCAAGAGTTCGGCAGTGGCCATGGCATCGGTCAGCGCGTGGTGTGGTTGGTAGGCCGGCAGGTTATAGCGCGCACGGCTGTCGGCCAGACGCAGGGAGGGCGGGCGCTTGCCACTGAGCCGGTCGAGCCAGTGACGGGGTTGGCGCGGATGCTCCCGCGCTTCCAGTTGCATGGTATCGATCAGCGGGAAGTACAGCCCTTGTCCGAGCAATTGCTTGACCGCATGGCTGAGAAACTGGCGCTCGATCGGGTGGTAATGCACCAGAGCGACCTTGCCCTGCAAATGCTGCAACAGCGCCGGTAGCACCTCTGTTAAGGGTGGCGCATGACGCACTTCGGCATGGGTAATGCGGTGCAAAGGGATGCTGTCGATGCTCAGGTGACGCGGCCGCACGACCTGATACCAGTGCTCGGCGCAGCGCACTCGACGGTGGCTGCAATTGACCAAACCGATACTGACAATGGCGTCACGCGCCGGATCAAGACCGGTGGTTTCAATATCCAGGGCTACCAGCGGCACCTCGGACAGGGGTGTCTGCGGGTCAATAGTGAAACTATGGTAATAGCTGACCAGCTGGCTGCGACCGGCCTGGCTGGCATGCGCAGCGTTATCGGCCATCAGTGCAGGCCAGTCGGTAGTGGTGTCGCTCACAGGCTGCGCTCCACCCCGCCAGAGGGGTAGCGAAAACGCAAAAATTTCTGCGCGTTGCTGAGCACCTGGAAGGCTTCCTTCAGGCTGTGCCTTTGGGTAGCAGTCAGGGCTTCGGGTTCAATGTAGTTGTTCGGATCCTCCTCATGCTCCAGCTGCCAGGCCTGGTGGCGGATACGCACGCTGGAGAGAAACTCCAGCGCAGCCCGCAAGCCTTCAATGGCTTCGCTGGTCAGCAGCTTGGTTTGCGCAATCGCATCCAGACGCTCGTTGCTGTTCTGCGCGGTTGAGCCGCAGGCCAGGGCATGCACGCGGATGAGGTCGGTCAACGGTGCGGTGCCGCGTCCTTTGAGGTTGATGATGTTGTTCTGTTTACCGTCTTTTTCCATCACAAAGGTACGGAAAAAGCCCAGCGGAGGCGTGCGGTTGAGCGCATTGCGCGCCAGGCTGGCGAGAAACGCCGGGCTCTGGCTCGCCTGCTCGGCAACCTGTTGCTGCAGTTGGACAACCAGTTCGGTTTCGCCATGAACCGCATCCAGGTCAAAGAAAATACAGCTATTGAGCAGTGTCTGCGGGTTAGGCTTGGCGATCCAGTTGCTGAAGTAACCCTGCCAGACGCTAAGCGGCTGGCGCCAGTCGCGGTTGGTGGCCATGATGCCGCCTTTGCAGTAGCTGTAGCCACAGGCCGCCAGGCCATCACTGACGCGGGTTGCCAACTGCAGGAAGTAAGCGTCATGCAGGGCAGGGTCAAAGCGTTCATCAAGTACCAGAGCGTTGTCCTGGTCGGTCACAATCAACTGTTCATCGCGCGCCATGGAACCCAGCGCCATAAAGCAGTAAGGCACGGGTGGCGGGCCCAGGTCCGCTTCGGCCAGCTCGATCAGACGCTGGGTGAAGTTGCGCCCGATACTCGACATGGTGCGGCCGATCATATCGGCGGTTGCGCCCTCTTTGACCAGGCGCGCAAAAGTGGCCTGCACATCCGGTAGCAAGGCTTGCAAGTCATTGGCTGACTGGCAATTGAAGATATTGTTGACCAGATACAAGCTGCTCTGGGTTTCAAAACGGGTAATGTCGGCCAGGCTGATAACGCCAACCGGCCGCTGGCGATGCATGATGGGCAGGTGGTGAATATTTGAGCGCAGCATGGTCAACATGGCATCAAAGACCGAATCGGTACTTTGCAGGGTGACCGGGTTGGCCGTCATCACCTGGCTGATCGGCGTGTCATAGCCCAGCCCCTCAGCGATCACTCGGTTGCGGAAGTCACGGTCGGTTATAATGCCGATCATATTGGCTGCGTGGGTGTCATTGGTGTGTTCGGCCATAACCAACAGTGAAGAAACGCCGGCCTCACTCATAACTTGTGCTGCGGCTTGCACCGTTTCGTTGGCAGAAACACTTACCGCACGGCGGCTGAGCAGTTTGCTAACCTTAACCTGCATGCGCTCAGCCGCTTGATCCTGATCCGCGACCGCTTTTTGCAGGCGGCTCTGGCCTTCGGCTTCGACAAAGTCGGCAAAGCTGTCAAACTGCTCGCAGAGTTGTTGAAAAAGACTCTCTGGCAGCAGGTAGATCAGGCAATCTTCCAGCGCCTTTGCCGGGAAACGTACGCGGTTACTGCGCAACAGGCCAAATTGTCCAAAAATATCACCCTCACTCAGGCGGTTATAGAGTTCGCCACTGCGCCGGTAGACCTCGACCGCACCGCTGCGCACGTAGTGCAGGTGATGAATTGGCTGATCAAAGGCGAGGATATCGCTACCGGCCTGAAAATAACTGATCTCAACCTGGCTGGCGAGCTGCTCGAGTGTTTCTTCCGGCAGCTGCTCGAAGGGGGCAAAGCGGCTGAGATGGTCGCGGATTTCAATTAGCTCTATCTGCATGGACGACTCATTGCTGGTGGCATGGACGAGCAAGACCTGTCAGTCCAGGCCCGGCGAAATGATGTTCAAAGTGTACGAAACCAGTTTAGCGCATCTACCCATAAGGGTTCGGCATGCGACCGAAAGTAGCCCATATGGCCAATCTTTCGTGTGCTCACGCGCTGTGGATCGATATCCACTACTTGCCAGGGTGCATTCAAATAACCCGGCATAAAGGCATCGCGTGAGCGGGGCAAGGCCCAGGCATCATCCAGCGCATTGGCTGCCATGATCGGGGAAGTGACCTGTGCCAGCAGGTCGGCCGCTTCGGGGAACAACGGGTCATCCAGGTAATAGCGCGGGAAGCTGCACCAGCGGCGCCATTGCTCATAGGCACCCAGTGGCAAGTCTTCACCCATGCCCAGTGAGCGCCAGGCCAGATAGCCCTTGCGGCGGGCGATTAGCGGCGCGAATACTTGCCACATGGTCCATACCCGCAAGCGCTCCAGCGGAGGCATCCAGCCGTGCCAGCCGGCGCCAGTGCCAAAGGTATACAAGCCGGCTACCTTGGCGTGGTTGGGTAGCAAGCCAAAAGCATGCCCGCCAAGCGAGTGTCCGACCATATACAGGGGGCGCTGGGGATCATGCAGATAGTCAATCGCTGCAGCCAGATCCTGGTTGGCCCAGTCCATGATACTCATCTTCTGGCCGCGCAGGTCTCCTGGGTGAGATTTGCCGATACCCCGGTAATCCAGAGTCAGCGCAGTAAAGCCCTGCTGGCGGGCAAACTCAGCGAATCGGCGGTAGTAGCCTTGCGGAGTGCCGGCGGCACTGGCAATCAATAACCGGCACTCATCCTGCTCGGCAGGGTACAGCGTGGCAGCTAGCGGATAGCCATCCAGTGCCGACAAGGTGAAAGCTTCAACAGGGTTGCCCATACAGCCAGAACTCCAGAGCGGTTTAATTATGCGGCAACCCTAACCCAGCCAGCACTGCCTGACGAGTCATTTACTGAACCGCTCAGGTGCCGCAAAAGGTTGCCTGGACGCGTTCATCAGGCCTAGGCGGGCGGCAATAATCAGCCATGCCTGGTTTGCAGATGAAGGGCTGGCTCAGGTGGCTGAGCAACTGCTCGCAGGGCTGCAGGTCACCGAACTGACTGGCGGCCTTTAGGGCATGTTCTACCTGGTGGTTGCGCGCAATGACCTGTGGATTGTGCGCCTGCATCAATGCGACCGCAGCAGCACGGTCCAGCGCTTGTTCAGCCAGCCGGGCATGCCAGCGTTGCTTCCACTGGGTAAACGCTGCCTTCTCGAACAACGGCTGCGGTGGCAGCTCGGTCAGGCTGGCAGCATCGCCGGCCAAGGCGCGGAAGCTATTGGTGAAGTCAGCTTTTTCCTGCGCTAACAGCGTCAGCCAGTCCTCGATCAGCGGGCGGTCGGCCTCTGTCGCATCACTCAGGCCGAGCTTACGGCCCATCCCTTGCACCCAGGCTTGCTGGTAATACTCCACGTAGGCACCGAGCGCATCCTGGGCCAGGTTGATGGCGACTGCCTGGTCTTCGGCCAGCAGTGGCAGCAGACTCTCGGCAAAGCGGGCCAGGTTCCATTGGCCGATGGCCGGTTGGTTACCGTAGGCATAACGGCCTTGCTGGTCGATCGAGCTGAATACCGTGTTGGCAGCATAGTCATCCATAAAGGCGCAGGGGCCAAAATCGATGCTTTCGCCACACAGGCTCATATTATCGGTGTTCATCACGCCGTGAATAAAACCGACCTGCATCCATTGGGCAATCAACTGGGCCTGCCGCTGGATGACCGCATCGAGTAATGCCAGGTAGGGTTGCTCGGCCTGCTGGCAGTCCGGGTAATGGCGGGCGATGCAATAGTCGGCCAGCTCGCGCACACGTTCAGCGCCACCCTGGCGAATGGCATATTCAAAGGTACCCACGCGCAGGTGGCTGGCTGCGGTGCGCACCAGTACGGCGCCGGGCTCGGCTTGCTGGCGATAGACCGGTTCGCCGCTGGCGACTACCGCCAGGCTGCGAGTGGTCGCAATGCCCAGACCATGCATAGCCTCGCTGATGATAAATTCACGCAGCATGGCGCTGAGGGTCGCGCGACCATCGCCACGGCGGGAGAAGGGCGTTGGCCCGGAGCCCTTAAGCTGGATGTCAATACGCGCGCCGTCTGGCGTCAGCTGCTCTCCCAGCAACACCGCACGACCGTCGCCAAGGGTCGTGAAGTTGCCAAACTGGTGGCCGGCATACGCCTGCGCGAGCGGCTCGCTGTTGGGTGGTAGGGCATTGCCCGCGCAAACCGCCAACAGCTCATCGCTATTAAGCGCGGCCGGGTCCAACCCCAGGCTCTCAGCCAGCGCCGGATTTGTCAGTACCCAGTGTGGTTCAGTAACCGGTGTCGGTGCCTGATGGGCAAATAGACCGGGATTAAGACAGGCGTAGGTGTTTTGCAGATTCCACATGGGCGGCTCCAGCAACTAAAAGGCCAGGCCAGCAATTGCCGGCCCAGCCTTCAGTGTAACGGACACCGCCGGTTATGTGGCGCTATGAAGCGACCTGTGACGTATTTGCTGGCGTCTGTTCTGGCTCACAGCTCGCCATCTGCCGCCATTTGCACAAACTCGTGGTTGAAGCGCATGCGCACAAAGTCCTGGTTGCCCCATACCGAACCGTCCGGCATGGCGATACCAATGACGTCCGCCGAGGGCGCACCATCGCCGAGCAAGCCATGCTCAAAGGAGAAGGCGGTGACAAAGTCCATGGTCTCGGTCAGCCGCTCGGAGGTCAGGTAATCCAGTTTTGCCTGCGGGGTAGGGAACAGGTAGGTGGCTTCCAGCTGGCGCTCGAAACCGGCCAGATCCGTACCTGAACCTGCCGCCATCAACTCACGCGCGGCAATGCCTTCATCGGTATCCGAAAGGAAGATGCTGGCCGCCTCGAACCAGGCGCCAGTCACGGCTTTGCCGAGCTCCGGGTTGGCCGCCAGGGTGGCCGAGTTGACCCCCATGATGTCGAGGATTTCACCGGGGATTTGCGTGGAATCAAAGACTTTGACCGCGTCAGGGTGCTGCATCACGGTTTCCAGTTGCGGGTTCCACAGGGTAACCGCCTGCACGCGGTTATCGAGGAAGGCGTTGGCGATATCCACATCCGAGGTATTCACCACGCGGACATCACGCTCGCTGAGGCCAACAGAATCCAGCGCGCGGGCCAGAGTGTAATGGGAAACCGAGAGTTCCAGCAGGTTCACATCCAGGCCGGCAATGTCTTCCAGGCTGTCACGGTTTTTCAGTACTACGGCGTCGTTGCCGTTGGAAAAGTCGCCAACAATCAGCGCGGTGGTATCGACCCCGGCGGCAGAGGGAATCGTCAGCATGTCCATGTTGGTCATGGTTGCGCCGTCAAAACGCCCGGCGGTATAGAGATTGATGGCTTCGATATAGTCGTTGATCTGTACTAGCTCGACTTCGATGCCGTATTTCTCGGCCCACTTGTCCATGATGCCGCTCTCGTCCAGGTACTGCCAGGGCATAAAGCCGACATAGATCGACCAGGCCAGAGAAAACTTCTTGGGTTCGGCGTGGGTGACGCTACTGAAACTGGTAACACTCAATAGCAAAGCTGAGAGCAGACAGAGTCGTTTAATAAACATGGTCATTCTCCTGTGATAGTGCAATTCGTTGCGTGCGCTGTGGGTCATCGCTTAACGCTGTAGTAATTCGCATAAGGCCATTGATTGAATGGCATCGAACGTCCGGGCCAGGCCAGGTTCTGCAGCGGCCAATCGTTGGCCAACCAGGTAATGACCTCGGCCTCGATTGCCTGGCGCAGGGGTTCAGGTTCTGTGGTGCGGGTCCACAAATAGGCCTCGCCACCATGGGCCGGGCTGGCAGTGGGGTAAAGGTACAAGCAGCCCAGGCAGCGTGAGCGATCATGGCTCAGCAGGCTGTAGGCAAAGGACTTGCCCTGCTGGAATTCTGTTGCATGCCAGGCCAGATCCGCGCGGTCATCGGCTAGCGTCAGGTCGGCGGGCGGCCAGGGATCATCGGCCGCAAACAGCCCCTGCAGTTGCGCGCGACTGGCCATGACGGCGGCGTAATCCAGCTCCGCCAGAGCAGCGGCGGCTGGCAGCGCCACGCAGTGCTGGCCTTGCCAATGTTGCGGCACCTGACGGCTGGGCGGTAACAAGGGTTTGAAGACGGGCAACTGTGCGTCGGTGGCATTTCGTGACGCAGACAATGCAGACATCAATGGCGACCTCGCTGAGAACCATGTGATCTGGTCGTCCAGATGGAAATGCGGCGCTAGCCGTCCGGGTCGTCCCGGAATAATGCAGACAAGTGAGCTTGCCTGGAACAAGCAAAGCAGGTTTTATGCCAAAGAATTGCAGAGTGGCGTAACAGAGACCTTGATGGGTGTCAGCTTGTTAATCAGACGCGCAAGCCGGCCCCGAAAGGGGATGCAGAGCAATGGATTGGCACCAAAGCGGTGCGCCGCGTTAAACCGCTTTTAACAGCAGCGATACCGCCAATGCCAACAGCATCAGCGCAATCAGGCTGTCGAACACCTGCCAGGCGCGTGGGGTTTTCAGTTGCCGAGCCAGCAGCGGAGCGCCTGCCGTCAATCCGGTAAACCATATGGCAGACCCCAGGGTGGCGCCCAGCGCATAGGCCCAGGGGCTGGTTTGCTGGGCACCAACGCCACCGATCAGCACTACGGTGTCCAGATACACATGCGGGTTAAGCAGGGTAATCGCCAGAGTCGCTGCGGCCAGTTTGCCGGCGCCACTGACCTGAAGTGACGGCTGAAGGGTCAGGCTGCCCTGGCCGCGCCAAGCGCGCAGCGCGGCCTGGCCGCCGAGCCAAAACAGCAGGGCGCTACCGCCCAGCGTGAGTACCGGTATCAGCGCCGGTAGCTGGCGCTGAATCGCATCCAGCGCAAAGATGCCGCTGATGATCAGCAGGCTGTCGCAAGTGATGCAGATAGCCGCCAGCAGTCGGCGATGCTGGCCGAACATGCTTTGCGTCAGTACCCAGGTGTTTTGCGCGCCTACCGCGATGATCAGGCTCAGGGTAATCCCCAGCCCGGAAAAGAACGACCCCATAACGCCTCCTGTCGGATCAGGTCGCCATTGTCTGGGGTCTGGGGTAAATTAATCCAACGAATAAATCTATCGCGAGATTAGCAAAATTAATGCTGGACTATCGTTTACTCGCTGCCCTGGCGGCGGTGATTGAAGAGGGCAGCTTTGAGCGCGCAGCGCAGCGGCTGTGCATTACCCAGTCCGCTGTCAGTCAGCGTATCAAGCAGCTGGAGAGCCGGCTCGGCCAGGCCGCCTTGTTACGCAGCAGCCCACCACAGCCGACCACTTTTGGTCGCCAACTGCACAACCATCTGCGCCAAGTAGAGCAGATGGAACAGCAACTGGGTCTGGGTGATCCGCTGGAGGCCGTGCCAATCCGGCTGACGGTCAATGCCGACTCGCTGGCGACCTGGTTGCCCGCCGCCCTGAGCCTGCCGGACTATCCCGGCGTGCGTTATCACCTGAGCGTGGAAGATCAGGCTGTTGGGCTGCGGCGGATGAAAAACGGCGAAGTCATGGCCTGCCTGTGCGCCAGTGCTGACGCGGTGAATGGTGGGCGGGTCGAATTTCTTGGGTTGTTGCGTTACCGCGCGGTGGCCACATCGGCCTTCGTTGCGCATCACCAGGCGCTGGCCAGCAAGGGACACTGGTTGAGCCGGGCTCCCTGTCTGGTATTCAATCAGGATGACCGCCTGCAACATGATTATCTCGCCAGCCAGGGCGCGGGCAGCCCGCAGCATTGCCACTACTGCCCGAGTTCAGAAGGCTTTGTGCAGTGTGTGGAGCAGGGCATGGCTTTTGGTTTGATTCCCGAATTGCAGATCCGCCAGCAACTGGCCAGCGGTAGCCTGATTGAGGTGCTGCCGGACACTCCGGTGGATGTACCGCTCTACTGGCATTATTGGCGGGCGGAAAGTGCCGTGCTCAAAACACTGCGCCTGTCAGTGCGCGAGGCGGCGCAGCAAGTACTACAACGCTAAGGGGATCAGGTGTTTTCCGGTGAGGCCTCGGTAGCTTGCTCGTCGAGTTGCTCCGCTTTGCTCTCTTCCAGCACGGCTGCTCGTTCCAGCGCCAGGTAGCGGCGCAACATGCCCTGTTCGGTGCGGCCCTTTTTACGTGCCGGTACCGGAAAGCGCACCAGCAGGCTGATCTCTTCCGGTTTGGGGAACAGCAGCGTCACCCGGGGCTCCACCGAGGGTACATCAATCCCCTGTTGTCGGCCGAGCCGTGACAGGTGCTTGCGCGCTGCCTCAATAAACTCACCACACACCTCATTGGCCGACTGCAATAAATGGCGCTCGGCGCGTTCCCAGTCATCCTTGCGCGACAGCGGCACGACGGTGGTATGCAATACATAATCCTCGGTAAAGCTTTCGTTGATCACCGCTTCGCTGAGAAAGACCGAGTTGGGCAGCACAATGGCCCGCCCGGTGTGCTGGTGGGATAACTGCTCCGGGCCGATCTCCAGAATGGTGGTGGTCAGCATGGTCAGGTCGATTACATCACCGCGCAGCTTTTTCACTTCAATGCGGTCACCCAGGTGAAACATGCCGGCGCTGGAGCGCAGCGCGCCACCGGTAAAACACATCAACAGCTCTTTGGTCGAGAGGATGATTGCCGCAGCAAAGGCCACCACTGAAAGCGCCAGCGTGCGTAGCTGGTCGGCCCAGACCACGATCAGCATAAATAAACAGGTAATCACCGCCACATTCCGCGCCATCACCAGCCAGCGCCGCTGTGATTCATGGTTCGACCAGCTGACGCGACGAATACTGGCCGCGCCCAGGCGGTAGACCACAACCAGGCCAATGATCAGCAATATGCTGCTGATCAGCTTGCCGACAAAGGCACTTTCGGAAAGGGTGATAAGCAGGTTATCCATGGGCTGCGAGTGTCTCGCCTGAAGAAATGACAGCAGTAAGCAGACTAGATAGTGCCTGATTCAGGGGCGTGCCGCAAAGCAGCTTGTTGAGATAAGCCCAAGATTTTCAACAGGCTCGACAGGATAAATCACAGCCGTCCTGTACGCATAGGCATGCTGCATAGGAGCGGAAGCTGGTAGACGGAGTTGCTCAGAGGTTCCCTAGTGTCGGCGACTTTGCTTTTTCAGCTCTAGCTCGGCCCGGCTGTGCATGATGCTGGTGTGATAGTTGGTCAATGCCTGACGCGCTGGCTGTGTGTTGGCCGTGGATTCACCACTCGAGCCGTCTGGGCCTGTGCGCAAGGCGGCTCCCAGGCGGGCGGCGTCGAAGAAGGAAATATCTTCAAGGCTGGCGCCCTGCAGACTGCGGCGGCCAATGGCCGCTGATGCCAGTGCGCTGGCCAGGGGCATGGCAGCAGAGCTGCTTGGAGCACTTGAGTCAGGTGCCACACCCATGGCCGCAAAATAGCTCTGCTTGAGCTCTCTATCAGGTACTTCGCGGTTGTTGGTCAGGCTGTATGGCGTGGTGTTGCTGGATGTTGTCAGCTCCGGGTCTGCACCGCCCGCAAGCAGCAGCCCAACGTGGGGTGCTTCACCGTGACTTATGGCGCGGTGCAGTGGCGTCCAGCCGAGATTGTTGCGGATATTCGGGTTGGCTCCAGCTGCGAGTAGAAGCTTGGTGATGTCATGAGCATTGTTGCGTGTTGCCAGGTGCAGTGGCGTTTGCCCGTCGTTGGTAACTTGATTGGTAATGCTGCCCGCGACCAGCAGAGCCTCAATCATCTCGGGAGACCCATAGCGTGCGGCGATGTGCAAGGCCCCCCAGCCTTCGGGATTTGAGGTATTGGGATCGCTGCCGGCATCAAGCAAGAGCCTGACGGCATCTGCAGAGTTATAGCGAGCGGCGGTTCGTAGAACCGTCCAGTTTTCGCTGGCGATCGCATTAACATCACTGCCGGCCATCAACAGACGCTGCATTTTTGCCAGTCCGGGGTCATTCTCCGGATAGCGGGCTGCTCGCATAAGACTGGTCATGCCGCTATCTGTGCTGGCAAGTGGATCGGCGCCGGCCTCCAACAGCAGCCTGACATGCTCGGCGTTACCGAAACGGCTAGCAGTGATCAGTGGGGTTGCGTCGATTTCATTGGTTGATCTCACGTCAATCTCAGCCCCGGCTTGCAACAAGGCTTGTAGTTTGGCGCCGCCAGGGTCTCGGTCACCAGCGAGTGCGGCCAAGTGCAAGGGCACCCGTCCACTAGTATCTCGGGCATTGATATCCAGCCCGGCAGCGATCAGTGACTCTACTTGTTCCAGGTTGCCACGGCTGGCGGCCCAGTGCAGCAGCGTCATTCCGTTGCTATCCCGCTGCTCCAGCGCGGCACTGTCAATCAGCGTCGCCTGGAAGCGTGCCTCGGATGCAACGATGGCTTTTAAAGGAGAAGTTGGCTGTTGCTGACTGACTGGTGCGGGCCGGCTAGCTGGGGTTTGGGGTTGAGTTTCCAGGCCGACGCAGGCTGCAAGCAGAAGGCCAGTGGACAGGATGGTGCATTGCTTTAATCGGTTAAGGAGCATAACTCATTCCCTATTCAGTCATGGGCTTGCGTGAACGATCAACACACTTTCCAACCATTAACTGGCGCTTTAACCTTGCCAGATGAAGGGTAATTTTGCCATCACCAAAATTAGGTATTCAATTGGGGTCAGCTAAAGTTGATGGCCAGGAAAAATGGCCGCGCTCGGATTTTTCAGCCTGCGCTTTGGCCCTGTATTCCGCAAGCTTGGCTGTTAGGGTTATTGCTTCGACATTGACTGACTTTAGGAAGGTGCTATGTCCAACCCGGGTGCGGAAACCGCGAAAACGCGCGGACAATGGTCTTCTGAACCGGCTTTTATCTTCTCCATGGCTGCTGCTGCCGTCGGCCTGGGTAACCTCTGGCGCTTCCCCTATATGGTGGGGGAGTACGGGGGCGGCGCCTTCATCCTGGCGTATCTGATTGCGCTCTTTGTCGTCTGCTTGCCGATCATGTATCTCGAAGTGGCTGCAGGTCGGCTGGCACAGGGCAATACTGTTCACACTTATCGGCAGGTACACCGCTGGGGCGCTTGGTACGGTTGGTTCGTGGTCGGGCTCACAATTATTATCTCCAGCTATTATTTGGTTATAACCGGCTGGACGCTGGGTTATGCCGTGGATGCCATGCGCGATGACTTGCAGATTTTCAGCGATTTTTCCGACGGCTATGCCTCGGTGTATTACTTTCTCGGCATTATTGCATTAAGTAGCCTGGTATTGATCAAGGGTATTAGTGCATTGGAAACCTTCTCCAAGATTCTGATGCCGGTACTCTTGCTGATCATCATCGGTCTGGTTATTACAGCCTCGCAAATGGAAGGCTGGCAGGAAGCCAAAGAATTTCTGCTATACGCCGACTTCTCTGCCTGGCGGCAGTCGGAACTATGGGTAATGGCCTTTGCCCAAGGGTTTTATACGCTAGCGATTGGTCAAGGGTATCTGGTTACCTACGGCAGCTATATTCCAAGTAAGGCCCACGTACCCCGCGCCTGCCTGATTGTGGGCGTTACAGAAACCGCGATTGCCCTGCTGGCGGGCTGGATGATTTTTCCCTTTGTATTTACTTATGGTCTTGACCCAGGGCAGGGCAGTCAGTTGGCTTTCAGTACGTTGCCCATTGTGTTTGAGAACATGAGCTGGGGCTTGCCGGTTGCCATTGGGTTTTTCCTGCTGTTTTTTATGGCCGCCTTCAGTTCCTGCCTGGCTGGGTTGAAAGTAATCGTTAGCGCCATTGCTGAAGAATTCGAAATCACTAACTCGCGTGCCGTCGGGCTGGTTGCCATACTAATGCTTACCTTTGGCTTGCCGTCGGCACTGAGCTTTTCACCCCTGGAACTCAGTGTAGGCGATACGCCGATACTGGACTGGGTCGACCAGCTGGTCGGTGGCCAGGTCGTACTGTTCTCGGGGATTTTCGGTGCCGGCTTCTTTTGCTGGTTGGTCAAGCCCATGCGCCTGCGCAAAGGGCTTGGCGCCGGTTCCAGTTGGTGGGAATGGCGAATCTATCTGGTCGGACGCTGGTTGCCCTTGGTGGTCGTCGGCTGGCTGGCATTGACCTGGGTATTTGGCTGACGCTCAGGCGTCGGATATCGGGCTACGGGCTTTGGTGCCGCTGCGGTAGCGCCGAAGCCTGCGTTGGTCAAGAGCTTCGTGGCGTGGTGTAATCGACTGACAATGCAACGGGCGACGACCGGGGAGTGGCTGTGGCTATTTTGGGCCTGCAGGGGGCGAGTGTATTTTCGCTGATCAAAAATACCGCCAAGAATTTCATCGACGATGATATGTCGACCTACGCGGCGGCCCTGGCTTACCGGGCGCTTTTCTCGCTGTTCCCCTTTCTGCTCTTTCTGATCGCCGTGCTGAGCTTTCTCAACCTGGGTGATTTCTTTGACGACTTGCGTGAACAGACACTGCTGGTATTGCCCACGACCGTACAGGAACTGATTGATACCGTGATCAGCGATTTGCGCGACGGCAGTAACAACATCTTTTCCCTCGCCATACTGGTGGCTATCGCGGTGGCGTCCAAGGGCGTTCGTTCATTGATGAACGCGATGAACAAAGCCTACAACATCACCGAATCCCGGCCGGCCTGGAAACTCATCGTGTTGTCCGTGGTGTACACCGTCGGCACCGCCATGCTGCTGCTGTTTGCTACTTCGCTGATGGTTGTCGGGCCGCAGACCATCGAGTGGCTGGCCGGCTTCGTTGGGCTTAGCGAGCTCGCGGCCAACCTATGGACCTGGCTGCGCTGGCCGTTAGCCGTGCTGTCATTGATGCTGGTTGTCGCCATCCTTTATTACCTGATGCCGGATGCCGAGCAGCAGTTCCGCTTTATTACGCCGGGCTCAGTGGTTGCGGTCATTGTCTGGATCCTGGCCTCGATGGGGCTCAGCACGTATGTGAGTAATTTCGGCAATTACGATGTGCTGTACGGCGGTATTGGCGCCATGATTGTGCTGATGTTCTTTTTCTACATCTCATCCGCTGTCTTGCTGCTGGGCGCGGAGCTGAATGCCACCATCGAACACGCGTCAGCCCAAGGCAAGGCCAAGGGCGAAAGGCAGATTGAGTCCTGATGGACGCTGTGCCCGTGCAGCGTTGGTTATTCGGTCCGAAAGGGTATAGGTTGGCGTGTCCGTTGCAACACTTTGTGCTGAAAGGCACAGCCAGCCAGGAGCGCTGTTTTTATGTTGACCTTTGCCAACCCTGTGGGTGCCGGGATCCTGTGGTTCCATAACCTGACTACGGCTGAAGGAATACCGGTCGCCTACGATCCGCAGGCGCGGGCTTTTCTGCCAACGCCGCCATTCTGCGCCAACCGTGACGTTATTGGTTGTAACTGGATTGCGCCCGAGGAAGGCGCTTTTTGCCGATCCTGCGCGATGACGGCGCTGGCGCCAGACCCGGCTCTTCCCAACGCCATGGAGAATTGGGCGGTGACCGAAGCGGCCAAGCGTTGGGTATTGGATAATTTTGGTCGCTGGCACTGGTTCCGGCCGGAAGATCCGGGAGCGCGCCCCACCTTTCACATGCTCGCCGATGGGCATACGCTTGCTGCCATGGGGCATGGTGACGGGGTTGTCACCATCAGCGTATCTGAGGCCGACCCAGTGGTGCGCGTTACCCGTCGAGAAGCACTGCACGAGCCGTACCGAACGATGATCGGGCATATGCGTCACGAAATCGCCCACATGTTGTGGTGGCGCCTGAGCCTGCGTGAAGACTTCTTGACCGCTTTCCGGGAGATGTTTGGCGATGAACGTGCCGACTATACGGCGGCGTTGCAGAAGCATTTTGATCAAGGCCCACCGCAAGACTGGGAGCTCTTCTACCTGACATCATACGCATCGGCCCACCCGCATGAGGATTGGGCTGAAACCGCTGCGCACCTGTTACACCTGACCGATATAGCTGACAGTTGTGTGGCGACCGGGTTGACGTCTTCGGAGCTGCCCCGGCACAACTGGGATCCCTACGCAGAACCCGACTCAGCGCTGCTGATTCACGTAGCCGCCACATTGGCGGCGCGAGTCAACCATATTAACCGGTCGATGGGGTTGGCAGACCTTTACCCGTTTTCGCTGTCTGAAAAAGCCCAGCGCAAGCTTGCCTTCGTGCACGGTTGGTTGCGCCGTGGAGCCCTGGGCTACTAATTGCCGGTTTATTGCCGCATAAATGCAGGTTTTTTTCTGTTGAACACCTTGTTGGTCTATAGTGGAGTACGCCGGTTTTGGTTTTTGACGCAGTTGACTGGCTTCACCATGCAATGTGGGCGCACTTGAAACAGCCCAATTGCCAGCTTTCTTTATCCCCTCTGCACAAATACTGTTTGCGGCTAAAGTTACTTTGTGAGCTTTGGTCTGGTTTGGGTTTGTTTTGAGGAGACTATTCAGGTTAACGACGCATGTCGACTACAAGTAATACCAAACTATCCCAAGATGTACTGGCCTGGCGCGATGAGTCCATGGACTCAGTGCAAGGCACCGAGACGCCCAAAGACCCGAATAAAGGCTTTATCGCCCTGCTGGGCTGGAGCGTCAATGCGATCAAGGCCGCGCAACAGTTTGACCGCCGCTATATCGTTGTCGCGCCGGAATGGGCCGCTGATTTTTGTACCGCGAATAACATTCCCTTTCTCCCCTGGGACTTTATCCGCCTGAATGATCGCTCCATGGAAATTGCCGAAGTCCTGCAAGCCAAGGGCGTCGATGTTGCCATACCGCTGTTCGAAGAAACCGTTGAGTGGTCCGGTGCGATCAACTCGGTCCTGATGAAGAACCCGCGCATGTACGGCCAGTCCATCCTGTTCCGTGACAAGGCCCTGATGAAACGCCGCGCCCAGCTTGGCGGTATTCGTGTCGGGATCTTTGAAGAGGCCCATGAGAAAGAGGATATCGTCCGCTTTATGAAGCGCGTCAACCAGACGCTGCTCAAGCTCGATGGCGACCCGGATGACCCGATTCACGTCAAAGCCTTCGACAAGGCCGGCTGCCTTGGTCACCGGATGATCCGCAAGATCGAAGAGATCGACAATATTCCGCTCGAGGAATACCCCCTGCTGATGGAAAGCCATCTCGATGGTTGGGAGTTTGCCGTTGAGGCCTGGATTCATGACGGCAAGATCAAGTTTCTCAACATCTCGGAATACGTGACCCTGGGCTACTCAGTCTTCGTACCCGCCACAGAAGAGCTTGAGAGCTGGCGCCCGGCGATTACCAAGCAAATCGAACTGCTGATCAAAACCTTTGATATCCAGTTCGGCTTGATTCACCCCGAGTACTTCGTCACCGCTGATGGTGAGATGTACTTTGGTGAAGTGGCCTATCGCCCACCTGGTTTCAAAGCTTTTGAACTGATCGAACGGGCTTACGGGTTCAATGCGTATCAGGCGTCCATGCTGGTATTCGACCCGAAAAGCACTAAAGAGGAAGTCGATAACTTCTTCCCCCGTGAAGTGGTGGATGCCAAGGGCTACGCCGGCTGTTTTGGTGTGTACCCGCGTCGCCGCGTCGTGAGCAAGCTGGAAATGCCCGCAGAGACGGTAGACCATCCTTATTTCGAGTCACATGAACTGGTCGCCCCGGCAGAAGAAACCGTGCCTGACCGCTCGGCCTTCGGCACCCATTGGGGCCTGATCTTCTTCTTCGGCGAAGACCCGATCACGTTGCGGGATCTGTTGAAGGCTCAGGAAGAGCTGGATTTCTACGTCTAGGGAATCTGTCGCAACAGCTCAGCCAGCCTGACAGCATCAGGCTGGCGCTGTGTCTTAGCCGTCAATTTTGGCCAGTGATGCCGCCAGGGCTTCAATCCGTTGGTTGGTTTCCGCGACCAGGGTATCGATCTCACCAGCGGACACGCTGGACTTTTTCGCCAGGGTTCTTACCTCGTCGGCTACTACGGCAAAGCCACGACCCGCTTCGCCGGCACGTGCCGCCTCAATGGCAGCATTGAGTGCCAACAGGTTGGTTTGATCGGCAATGCTGTTGATGGTTGATAGTATGCCACTGATCTTGCTACTGACTTGAAGCACTGATTCCATGGCTTCCTGGGTTTCATTCAGCGCCAGGTGGCGATCAGTAATATCAATACCAAAGAGCACGTAGCGACGTACCTCGCCGGTTACATCTTTCAATGCAACAACCTGATAGTCCAGCGCCAGGGTCGGCATGCCAGAGAGTTCAATCGAGTCTCTGCTGCTGAACTCGGCATGGCTGCGCAGCGTATTCAGGTTATCCGGCGTCAGCTTGGCCCAGAGCGCCCTGGCAACTTGAGCCACCTTGTCCTGATCACCATATTTTGCTTGTAACAGCTCATTGGCAGACAAAAAGCTACCATCTGACTTGAACTCCATAGTGATCATGGAGCGCTCAATGGCCTCCAGTCGCCGGGTAAAGTCAACGGCAGCCTGTTTGCTCTCGGTGATGTCTGCTTCCACCGAGATAAAGCGCTCCACGCGTCCCTGGTCATCAAAGACGGGTGCAATAGACAAGGATACCCAGTAAGGCGTGCCGTTTTTGTGATAGTTGAGGATTTCGGTGTAGAACGGCTCTTGGCGGTCCAGGTGGTAGCGGATTTTTTTAACTGTTTCCGGGTTGGTGTCTTTGCCCTGCAGCATGGGCCCCGGTTTTTTGCCGCGTGACTCTTCCAGGCTATAGCCGGTGAGCTTCTCGAAGCCTGCATTAATGAACTCGATCTTGCCGTTAGCGTCCGTTATCAGAATGCCGCTATTGGCCTTGTCAGCCACCAGAGACAGCATCTCCATCTTCTCGCGCTTTTCCACTTCTTCGGTAACGTTCTTGAAGAAAGCGGTATAAGTAATGCGGTCATCAAACTCGATCTTGCTGATCGCCGCCTGCCCCCAGAGAGAGGTGCCGTCTTTGCGTGGCACGGGAATTTCCCGGTAGCTACCCACAATGCGG
>REBY01000092.1 GCA_007692485.1 Pseudomonadaceae bacterium
ACCCATGTTCCCGGTTTAAAGTGTTACCCATGTTCCACTTGCACAGGAGAGGGGGCTGCTTCCGCTAGAGCATATCCTTGAACCGCTCATCCAGCTTGAAGCTGAGCGGCTTGGCATGGCCTGGCATGTTAATGCCGCTGTCACTCAGTTCCAGGTCTGCATCGTTAAGCATACCCTTGCCGAAATGGTAAAGCGTGGCCAGATCACCTTTCAGGGCCCGCTGGTCATAGGCGTGAGCCTTGCTGCGGGTGGCTTCACGGCGTTGGCTGTAATCGGCAAAGGTGGCTTCGCCATAGCGTTTGGCCAACATTTTTTCGGCTACGTGCGGCGCCAACACCACGGCGCTGGCGTTGTTGCCACCAAAGCCTTTGGCATTGATAAAGCAGACGTCCAGTGGTTGGGTGGCCGGCCGATCCTTGAGGCAGAAGTCCAGGTGCTGGTGGTGTACATCTGCGGCAATGGCGTCGATGGTTTTGATGCCGGGTAATAGCTGGTACTTGAAGCTGCCCAGGGCTGAGACTATCTGGTCGCCACTGGCGCTGGCCAGTGAATGGCCCACAAAGGCTTTGGCAGCAACAACCGGCCAGTTATCGATATGGAAGGCGCCAGCGACCCGGTCAAGCAGTTCGGATTCGCTGGTGCGGTTGCCCGGTGTGCTGGAGCCGTGGGCATGGACAAAACTGTTATGTTTCACCCGTTCAGGCCCGAGGATTTGCATAGCGCTATGCACGGCCTTGGCCATGGTCAGGTAGTTACCCGGGCCCGGCGCGGAAATGGATTTCTTGTAACCGTCGGCATTGATAAACACATCGGTCACGGCGCCATGAATGTCCGCGCCCAGCTTGATCGCCAGCTCATCATCCATAAGCATGACAAACTGGCCGGACTCGGCCAGGGTAAAGCCGCAGTTCTGTCCGAAGGGACGGCTGGCACGGCGGAAGTTGACCTCGTCAGCCCCTTCAATCGCGCGCAGGCCGTCTTCGGTCGCTAGTGCCGTCATGGCGCCATAGCCTTCAATGCATTCCTGAGTCACCGGTGCTTCGGCGCTGCCGACCAGGACCACGCGCGCGCGCCCACTGCCGATCATGTCGATGCCCTTCTGCAGGTTATACAGAAAACTGGCGCAGGCGCCGGTGACGGCACCGGTGGTGCCAAAACTACCCAGCACATAAGCATTGATAAAGTCGGCCGGCATGCTGTTCAGGCCCAGTGGCAACTGCTTGGCTGTGACCCGGCTGCCTTTGAGGCGCGACTGCATCAGGCCGGCAAAGCTGTTGTCATCCAGCTGGCTCATGGCGCTGCTGGCGAATACGGCAACCTGATCGGGTTCGATTTCGGCGAGTACGCTGTCCCAGTCCAGGCCGCTGCTGTGCAGGGCGTCGCTGGCGGCGGTGATGGTCAGTTGCAGGCCGCGCGGGTGAAAGCGTGAGGGATACAGCTCGCCGGGCTCAAACCCCGTCGGCAACTGCCCGGCAGACTTTACCGGCAGTGAGCGATAGCTGTCGACTTTGAGATCACAGCCGTCATAAACGGTGACCATGACGTCAGTGTCGTTCAGCGGTTCGACCACCCAGTCGGTGGGCAGCGGCTCGGGCAGCTGTTTGGCCAGGGTCATGAAAGAGAAGGGTTTGCCGGCTTCACCGGTGACGGTAAGGTTTTTCTGCCAGTGGGCGGCGTCCACATCCAGGTGACGCTTTTCAATCCGGCGTACCAGAGTGCCGTCGATGACCTGTTGACCAAAGCGCGCTTCAATGTCGGCAAGCGTCAGCGCTTGGCCTTCCTCATCCACATACTGATCATCAACCACCTTGACCAGTTGCATCAACACGGCCAGTCCGGCCAGGGTTTCCTGCCGCTCGGGTGCGGGTAGGGATTCCAGCACCATGCGGCGAAAGCCGTGGTGACCGGAGCTGCGTCCAGCGGCATTGAAACCGCCAAAGCCGACTATGACTGGCAAAGATGACATCGGGCAAAACTCCTCGCATGGCTCGCAACGCCCTGAGTAATGGGGGCTGTCATACCGTGTCTGGCCGCTGGCTGACACGGGAGCATTCTTGTGGATTGCTTTACATGACGAAGAATGTAACCGACGGGTCACGTTAGGACCAAGCGGATCACTAAAATTAGTTGCCGCTGCTGGCCTCGAAAATGACATAAATCTTTGTCGTAGGCTGGATCACTTCCCAGCTACCACTGAAGCCAGCTGGAATCACAAAGCGATCGCCAGTGCTGAGCCGGCGTTGGCTGCCCTGGTCATCATGCAGTATGGATTCGCCGCTGAGGATTTCGCAGTATTCCTGTTCGCTGTAGTTGACCTGCCAGTGCCCCGGCTCGGC
The DNA here is from genome assembly GCA_007692485.1 of Pseudomonadaceae bacterium. Lineage (GTDB taxonomy): Bacteria > Pseudomonadota > Gammaproteobacteria > Pseudomonadales > Pseudomonadaceae > Halopseudomonas. The sequence goes on from REBY01000092.1 coordinate 2,337, forward strand.
GCCCCAGATGCCGGTGCTGAACTGGCCGCAGGGGCTGCTGTAATAGTTACGTACCCACTGGGCCGGGTCGCCAGCAAGGATTTTCTCCGCCGCCGGGCGATAGTGCTCGGCGGCGGTGTCTGCGCTGGCAAAGTCGATAATGTCACTGATCGGCATGGTGGGTCTCAGCTCATGGTGGGCATGATGAAATCCGCGCCGGCACGGATGCCGGTGGGCCAACGCGCGGTGATGGCTTTGCGGCGGGTATAAAAGCGCACGCCATCCGGGCCGTGCATGTGCAGCGGGCCAAACAGTGAGCGTTTCCAACCACCAAAGCTATGGAAGGCCATGGGGACTGGAATGGGGACGTTGACGCCGACCATGCCAACCTGGATTTCATTGCAGAACTGGCGAGCGCTGTCACCGTCTCGGGTGAAAATGGCCGTGCCGTTGCCGTATTCATGGGCGTTGATCAGTTGGACGGCGCTGGCGTAGTCCGGCACGCGCACGACGCAGAGTACGGGGCCGAAGATTTCTTCCTGGTAGATGGTCATTTCGGCGCTGACGCGGTCGAACAGGCAGCCGCCCATAAAGAAGCCGCCTTCCAGCCCGGGTACGCCAATCTCGCGGCCGTCGACGACCAGGTCGGCGCCTTCGCTGACGCCGGTATCGACATAGCCTTTGACCTTGGCCAAATGCTGGGCGGAGACCAGCGGGCCCATTTCCATACCGGGGCGCATGCCGTCACCAATTTTCAGCGCGCGGACTTTCGGTGCAAGGGCGGCGACCAGTTGGTCGGCGACCTCGTCACCGACGGCGACGGCGACCGAGATGGCCATGCAGCGTTCGCCGGCGCTGCCATAGGCGGCGCCCATCAGGGCGTTGACGGCCTGGTCCAAGTCGGCATCGGGCATGATGACCATATGGTTCTTGGCGCCACCCAGGGCCTGTACCCGCTTGCCGTGGGCGCTGCCGGTGGCGTAGATATATTCGGCGATCGGGGTGGAGCCGACGAAGCTGACGGCTTCGACGTCGGGGTGTGTCAGCAGAACGTCGACCGCTTCTTTGTCGCCGTTGACGACGTTGAAGATGCCATCCGGCAGGCCGGCTTCTTTGAGGAGTTCGGCGAGGCGCAGGGGGACGCTGGGGTCTTTTTCCGAGGGCTTCATGATAAAGCTGTTGCCGCAGGCCAGGGCGATGGGGAACATCCACATGGGGACCATGGCGGGGAAGTTGAACGGGGCGATGCCGGCAACCACGCCCAGCGGTTGGTTGGTGGACCAGGCGTCGACGCCGCCGCCGACTTGTTCGGTGTGTTCGCCTTTGAGCAGGTGGGGGATGCCGCAGGCAAATTCGACGACTTCGAGGCCGCGGGTGACTTCGCCTTTGGCGTCGTCAAACACTTTGCCATGCTCGCGGGTAATGAGTTCGGCGAGCTCGTCGATATGCTGTTCGAGCAGGGCTTTGAATTTGAACAGGACGCGGGCACGGTTCAGGGGGGTGGTGGCAGCCCAGGCTGGGAAGGCGGCTTTGGCGTGGGCGATGGCTTCGTCGACTTCGCTGGCGCTGGCCAGGGATACCTGGCCACGCTGTTCGCCGGTGGCAGGCTCAAATACCGGTTGGGTGCGGGCGCTGGGGGCCGTGCGCAGGCCGTTGATAAAGTGGGTCAGTTGCAGGGTCATAGTGTTGGTTCCTGATGGTCCGTGTGCTTTGCGCTGTTCGGTTTAGCTTGGTGCGTCGGGCCATGCCGGGCCTGCTGGCGGGGGCACGCGGCAAGTACGTCCCTGTAGCTCGTCGATGGCGTCCATGCCATCGACGGTCCCCGCCAGCAGGCCCGACACGGCCCGTTCAAGTTTATGCGCCGTGATTAGCGCAATTCATAAGCTTGCGAACTGATCACTTGGTGCTTTGCAAAACCTTACCAAGCGTCTCAATCAGTTGATCAATATGTTCCTTTTCCGCAATCAGCGGCGGTGACATGGCGATGATGTCGCCGGTGCAGCGCACCATGGCGCCCTGCCAGAAGCATTCCTCGAATACGTCGTAGCCGCGGGTGCCGGGAGCGCCGTCGCGGCTGGCGAGGTGCACGGCGCCGACCAGGCCGGTGTTGCGAATATCGATCACGTTGGGGTGGTCGCGCAGGCTGTGCAGGGCGTATTCCCAGTATTGTTCGAGGTCCTGGGCGCGGGTCAGCAGGCCGTCGCGCTGGTATATGTCGAGGGTAGCCAGGGCGGCAGCAGCGGCGACCGGGTGGCCGGAGTAGGTGTAGCCGTGGAAGAATTCGATCACGTTTTCCGGGCCATGCATAAAGGCGTCTTGTACGGCATCACTGACAAAGACGGCACCCATGGGTATGGCACCGTTGGTCAGGCCTTTGGCAGTGGTGATGATGTCCGGGGTAACACCCCAGCGCTGTGCGGCGAAGGCTTCGCCAACACGGCCGTAACCTGTGATAACTTCGTCGAAAATAAGCAAAATGCCGTTATTTCGGGTGATGTCACGCAGGCGTTGCAGGTAGCCGAGTGGCGGCAGGATGACGCCGGCGGAGCCGGACAGCGGTTCGACGATGACGGCGGCGATGTTGTCGGCGCCGTGCAGCAGAATCATCCGCTCGAGGCTGTCGGCCAGTTCCACGCCATGCTGTGGCAGGCCACGGGTAAAGGCGTTGCGGGTCAGGTCGAGGGTGTGCGGCAGGTGATCGACGCCGGGTAATTGGGCGCTAAAGGCTTTGCGGTTGTTGACCATGCCGCCGACGGATATGCCACCAAAGCCGACGCCGTGATAGCCGAGTTCGCGGCCGATCAGTCGGGTGCGGCTGCCGTCACCCCGTGCGCGGTGGTAGGCCAGGGCGATTTTCAGCGCGGTATCGACGGATTCGGAGCCGGAGTTGGTGAAGAACACGCGGTTCAGGCCCGGTGGGGCAATCTCTACCAGGCGCTCGGCCAGGGTAAAGGGCAATGGGTGGCCCATCTGGAAGGTCGGCGCGAAGTCCATGTGCTGGATTTGCGCGCTGACGGCTTCGGCGATTTCTCGCCGCCCGTGCCCGGCATTGCAGCACCATAGGCCGGCTGTGCCGTCCAGTACCTGGCGGCCATCGACGTCGACGTAATACATGCCTTCGGCACTCGCCAGCATGCGTGGGCGCTGCTTGTACTGGCGGTTGGCGGTAAAGGGCATCCAGAACGCATCCATGGATTCCGGGCGCTGGGCAGGGTAACGAAGTTCAGATGACATGGTGCAGGCCTGCGGGCTGGGGTGTGTGATATTTCGAGTGTATGTCAAAAATAACAAACAGAAAAGACCGCCCAGCGGGATATTTCAGCCATTTCGCAGGGCCTTAGGGGGTGTGGTAAATCAGCGCGTAATCGCGTACCCAATCAAAGCCCAGCAGCCCGGTGCCAACGGTCATGCGCAGTTGGGTCGAGCGGTCAGGCACGCTGTGGAATTCGTCGCCCGATACGCTGACCCGGTGGGTGCGCTCGGGATTGCGCCAGGACTGGGTAACGATGTACATGCGTTGCACTTCACCGGAGCGCGGCGGGCCGCTGGTTTCCCGGTGAAGGATATTGACGGTGTGCACTTCAGGTTCGGCAAAGTCGCCCGCACAATTGATAAAGGCCAGCACGCCGATCGAGCTGACCAGCATCCATACCGCCTCGGCAAGGCGAATGCGCACGGGGTGGCGAGGCTGTTTGCTTGGCGCGGGCGGCCAGCGTTGGAGTAGCAGGTTGCGCACAATCACCGCCGGAATACCGATCAGCAGCAACGACCAGCCATAGACCTGCCATTGATTGGCGACGGGATAAAATAGGATGTGCAGGCTGGTCATCAGCAGAAAAGCCACGCTGACGACCACCTGAAAGTTATTGCTGAGGTGCTGCCAGCCCGATGTTCGCTTTGTCACTGATAGTCCTTACGTCTTGCGCTGATGCCTAAGGGTGCTGGGTTTGCTGGCGCATGGCAAGCGTCAGCTGCAGCGCCCTGCCTGTCAGTGCCGTTACAGCCTGTTGCAAAGCGCGCAGTGCTTCGCGGGCGGCCATTTGTTCATACTACGCCTACTCAATGAATCAGGAGTCGAACAGATGCCCGTCAGTCGCCAATGGAACAATGCAGATATTTCCCGTGTGATCGAAATGGCCTGGGAAGATCGCACTCCCTTCGAGGCTATTGAGGCACTCTACGGGTTGAACGAATCTGCGGTGATTGACCTGATGCGCAGCCAGTTGAAGCCGGGTTCTTTCCGGCTTTGGCGCAAGCGCGTCAGCGGGCGCAAAACCAAACACGGTGCGCTGCGTGATCCGGCCGTCAGCCGGGCCTATTGTCCGACGCAATACAAGCGTTAAAAGCGCCCAGTCAGCTCTGCCCCTAGCGCTGCTTGAGAGGGCAACACAGCCCAAACACCGCTGCAATGTGCCCGCTACAAAATGACTCCCGCCAAACAGAAGTCTGTGCTTATAATTACCGCGCCAGGGCACGTGCTAGCATTGTGCCCACAATAGCCTGAGCCATCCCCCGGCCGGGCAATGACTATTACGCCAAGCCAGGCCGGAAGCCAGGCGCTGCAGAGAAGGAACTCACTCATGCTGGTCAGAAACGTTCTGGTACCTATTGCTTTTATTGTGCTCGGGCTTGGCATCGCGGTGTATACCGGTGTGATTACTGTGCAGTGGCAGCCCGGCCACTCGGCTGACAGCTATCAGGCGCTGGATTTGGCGGCCGTTTCACTGCCCATCGAGCAACCAGAGGTTGAGTTGCATACGCAACTGAGTGGCGCGCAGCCTTTGCCTGAGCAAAGTGAACAGGTTGTGACCATGCGTCGGCTGTTCTTCTTTGGTGATTTCAACGAGCTTGAGGCCATGCTCAGTGCCCAGCGGGCCGAGGCCCATGCCAGCACGGGGTCAATCCGTTACAACCCTTTCGTCTTCAGCTTGAGAGAAACCAACCTGGCGGGCATCGATCGCTGCGCCGAATGGCTGCAGGAGCTGCCTGACTCCTATCTGGCCCACTGGGTCTGCGGGTCGATCTGGAACAGCGGGGCCTGGGATGTTCGCAGTAACCGGCGGCTGAACCGCGTCAGTCATGCGCAAATGACCTTGATGCGTGAGCGCATGATTACTTCCAACCGGCTATTGGAGCGTGCCCTGGAGCTGGACCCGCAGCCGGTTGAAGCCATGACCCAGCTAGGTGCCAACCACGCTGCCTTGGGTACCGGCTTCGGTGAGCATTTCTATGCTCTGGCCGAGTCGATTGCACCCCGCTATTTGTCGATCCACCGTGCGCGGGCCAATTTTGCCCAGCCGCAATGGGGTGGTAGTGAAGGTGATGTCAGGCAAGTGATTACCTATGCCCGCAGCCTGGGTATCGATGAGTACGACTTGCAGAATCTGGAAGACGAGTTTTTCCATCGGCCACGACGCCTGTCTGCACCAGGCGCCACCCGCGCGTATTGGGAGCAAGCAGTGAACAGCCACCCAACGCGCCAACGCATGATGGGGTTGCTCGATGACCATGGCGAGCTGCGCCGCTGGAATGAAACGGCGCGGTATGCCCAGGAAGTTCTGGCGGTTTATCCGGAGGATGCCAAAGCCTGGTTCTGGCTTGGCCGGGCGCACTCAATGATTGGCAATATGGACGACGCGCGCGCCGCCATGCTGCAGTCGGCTGCCATGGGCTATGAAGCAGCCATTCAAGACCTGCTGATGGCGCTGATTCGTGGTGGCTTCGGGATTGATGAGAGCTACACCGGGCCGGGCGTGCTTGAGTTGTGTCATTACAGCGCGGCCATCGGCTCGGCAGTTGGCGCCAACTGCCTGGGTGGCGGTTACCACGAAGGTGGGCAGCATGGCTCGCCGTTCACCCGCAACCCCGGCCAGTCCAATGCCTGGCACCTGTTTGCCGCCCGCGCCGGCCATTACAACTCGCAGCATGACCTCGGCTGGATGCTATACAGCCGCCGCGTCCCCGATGTTGACCGTGATCAGGCCGGTGATGTGGGCATTTACTGGCTACGCCGCGCCGCCGAAAAAGACCATAGATTTGCTGCCCGCCGGCTGGATGAAATGAACATCAGCCGCGCCGAACCGGTTGTAGGTGGACACTCACCCAACTGGTTGCAAACACAGCTGTATCGGGCGCGGACTTATCTGGCGCAGTGGAAAGGTTAAGGGTGGGATGCTGCGAGCTACAGTATTCGAGGCTGGTGCTGAACCGCAGCATCAAACACTATTGTTGCGTGATGCGCATCATGCTACAGTTGACCAATGATTAAATCATTCCGCCACAAAGGATTGAAGCGGTTTTATTCGACAGGTAGCACAGCAGGAATACAGGCTGAGCATGCCAGGAAGCTGCGTATGCAGCTCGCTGCACTGGAAACGGCTGTATCGGTCGAGGATATGGATATACCAGGGTTCCGTCTTCATCCTTTGCAGGGGAAGGAGAAAGGCCGGTGGTCAATTCGAGTTAACGGCAATTGGCGCATGACTTTCGAATTTCGCGAGGGAAACGCCCACGTACTTGATTATGAGGACTATCACTGATGACTATGCATAATCCGCCGCATCCTGGTGAATTTATCAGTGACGTGTATTTGCAGCCTTTTGGCATCAGCTCGCGCCAGCTAGCGGCCAGCCTTGGCGTTTCACCTTCCACCCTATCGCGGTTGTTGAAAGCAAGTAGCGGAGTCAGCCCTGAGATGGCTCTTCGGCTGGCCAAAGTACTGGGCCGCTCCCCCGAAAGCTGGTTGGCAATGCAGGATATGTATGACTTGTGGGTGGCTCGCAACACAGTCGATCTCGATGGCCTGCACCCGTTCGACTTTGAAGCAGCTTAGTCATCAAGCGCGCCCAAACGACAGCCATTACCTCAGCCAGAGATACATTACTTCCCGTTCGCGGCCCTGGCCGGTTTATCGGCAAACAAGGAAAAGCGTTGGCCACCGCTGCGCTTGGCCGCATACATGGCCTCATCAGCACGCTGCACCAGTTGTTCGTCATCCTCGCCGTGGTCAGGGTAAACGGCAATGCCCAGGCTGGGCGTGGTCGTCAAGCTTGTGCCGCCCAGAATGAAAGGGTCGCTCAAGGCAGCCAGGATCTTGTCTGCCACCATGGTGGCGGCTTCCTGCTTGCTGATGCCATCCAATAAAATGGCGAACTCGTCACCACCCAGGCGGCCAATGGTGTCTGACTCGCGCACGCACTTGCGCAGGCGGCGGCCGACTTCACACAGCAACTGATCGCCGATGCTATGCCCGAAGGTGTCGTTGATCTGTTTGAAGTTGTCCAGGTCCAGATAAATGACGGCCAACTGCAAGGTATCGCGCTGGGCACGCTGCAATGCTGCTTGCAGGCGGTTCAGGTACATGGCCCGGTTGGGCAACTCGGTGAGTTGGTCGTATTGCGCCAGATACTCCAGCCGCGAGTGCGCACGCTGGCGCCCTATCGCCGCGGCTACCTGGCTGGACACAAACTGCAGCAGCTCCAAGTCGCCTTCGTTGTAACGCACTTTGCCGGAGTAGCTTTGCAGCGCCAGGGCGCCAATGATGACGGTATCCGAGATCAATGGCACACCCAGCCAGTCGAGGGCATGCTTGCCAACCACCGGGCCAATTCTGTCCAGCACCTGCTCCGCCGTGTCAGGCGTTAGCAGTAGCGCCTCGCCAGAGCGCACTACCTCGGCTGTCAGGGCGTTGGACGCCAGCGGTACGGGGGCCGGCGCGGTATCGTACTGATCGATAAAATAAGGGAAGCTGAGTAAGTCGTTGGTCTCGTCGTACAGGGCGACAAAGAAGTTATCGGCAGGCAGCAACTGGCTGATCACCTCATGCACCCGTCGGTACAGGGCCTGCAAATCACTCGCCGTGTGCGCCGCCTCAGAGATGGCATACAGCGCGGCTTGCATCGCCTCAGCCCGCTTGCGCGCGGAAATATCCCGGGCCACGCCTACCCGTACCTGCTCATCCTCAAGCCATTGCGTCGACCACATGATATGCACGATGTGACCGTCTTTATGAATATAGCGGTTCTCGTGATCGGTATTCGGCGTACCCGCATTGATGCCTTCCACAATGGCCCAGGTAGCAGCACGATCGTCCGGGTGCATCATCTCAAAGGTGGTGCGGCCGAGCATTTCATCCGGGCGGAAGCCAAACACCCGCTCACTGGCCGCGCTAACGGACAGAAAGCGGCCATCCTTATCGACCACGCACACCACGTCGAGTAGCAGGTCGATTAGCTGGTCATGGGGCAGGTAGGTGTTTGATGTCATGGTGATGACTATATGCGGTGATTGCTGAGTTAGCCAGTTCCTTGATGTAACGCAGCAAGGGGCCTGCGCAGTGATGGCTTTCGAGCCAAGGATGCTGAAAACTGACCAGCCATGGACGAAAGCAAGCTATAACTGTGTGCACACGTGTTTGTATGAGGAGTTCGGGTGATTACCAAGTCCAGCCTTTACCGGGCCGTTGATGTGACGGCCCGCCCGCATGGCATCTCACGGTTCAATCTGGTGATTTGCGTGCTGATTCTGGCCGCTGTATTGGTTGCCATTTTGGAGACAGAGCCGACGCTGGTGGACGCCGCACCTGGTTTTTTCTGGCTGGTTGAATGGCTGTTTTTTATCATCTTTGCCATCGAGTTTGGGCTCAGGCTGTACGTGGCGCCGCTCAACCCCGAATTTTCCGGGCGCTTTGGCCGCCTACGTTATTTGTTCAGTTTCTGGGCGCTGGTTGACCTTTTAGCGCTGCTGCCGTTTTTGCTCGGCAGCATTGATGGCAATACCTTCTACCTGCGTATTGCGCGGCTGTTCCGGGTGCTCAGGATTGCCCGGCTGGGGCGTTTTACCCATGCCTGGGAACTGCTGGGGTCGGCCTTTTCTGCGCGGCGGTATGAGCTGATGGTCAGCGCTATTGTTGCCTTGGTGTTACTGCTCGTCTCCAGCACCTTTCTCTTCATCTTTGAATCAGCCGGCCAGCCTGAAGCCTTCGGCAGTGTGCCGCGTGCCTTGTGGTGGAGCGTCGCGACATTGACCACTGTTGGCTACGGCGACGTAACGCCAATAACCGCAATAGGCCGTTTTTTTGCTGGTATGACAGCGGTCGCCGGGATTGGGCTGGTGGCCATGCCTACCGGCATTCTCGCCGCGGCCTTCAGTGATGCCTTCCAGAAGCAGGCCAAGAAAGACTGATTGCTCCAGTTTTAGCAATCCTTGTTACCCGGTTGTTGCCTGCTCAGGCTGCCGACGTATCCGTTTGCGCCTTGGGTAATTCGACCCGAAAAACGGTGCCGGTATCGGGTGCAGACTCGACACTGATGTGGCCGTTGTGGGCAGTCACCAGTTCTCTGACGATGTACAAGCCAAGCCCCATGTTCTTGTTCGGGTTGCCTTCCTGGTAATGCTTGCGGTTGGCGAGTTCAAAGATCACTTGCTGGTCTGCTTCGGGTATCGGCTTGCCGTCGTTCTTGACCGACAGGACGACGCAGTCATCACTGCCTTCACAGATCACGGCAATCTCGCCTTGCTCGCTACCATGCTGCAAGGCATTGCCGATCAGGTTCTGACAGATTTGCCCGACGCGTGTGGCATCCCAGTTGCCGGTGCAATCCCCCGAGGCATGATGCTTGAAGCGGTATTCGTCGTGTGCGGAGCGAAACTCGTCGACCAGGCCTTTGGAAATGTCCGCCAGGTCGGTATGGCTGACCTTTATTTTGACGCCCTTGCCCATGCGGGTTTCAGTAAAGTCCATGAGGTTGTCGAGCATCATTTTCATGCGCTGGACGCTGCTGCTCATGACAGGGCCCATCTTGTTGTTGGCCTTGCCGTGAGCGTCTTCCATTTTTTTCAGTTTGTCTGCGCCAAACTCGATGACTTGCAATGGTGAGCGGAGATCATGGCCGAGCATGCCGACAAACAAGTCCGAGTTTTCCAGCACGCTATCAGAGTAGCGCGTAACCGACTCGGTCAGGGTGTGATCGATGGCTTCGTTGAAGCGAATAATGTCCGCTGCATTCTCAGGGCTAAAGGCTGCCTCATCGGCGAACCACAAGCGCAGGACGCTGGCACGCAGTGACCGGTATTCGGCGATGAGCAGGCTGATCGAGAAGCCGGCGTCAAGGCGTTCGTCGGCATGCACCTCGGCGGCGGAATCGCAGTCGCGGCTGGTGGCTGAATCCAGGGTGTGGTCTGGCGTGGCGTGACCTGAACTCAAATCACGGGCGATATTTTCCAGCATGGCTCGGGCATGGTCACGCAGCTCTCTGGACTTCAGGTTGGCTTCACTGGGCTGGTTGGCGCGGGCAAAGTCTTCCCATTCCTTGAGAATGGTTTCCATATTGGCGGAAATGAATTCGTATAAACGCATGGCTTCGCTGCTCTGGTCTATACCCGGTTCCTTGGGAACATCAGGTGGCAGTGTGATTACCTGTTCTGTGCTCACGGCTGAGTCTTGAGGGGCTGCTGTGCTGACAGGGGATGAACAAACTATACGGAGGGCGCTGGGCCAATACCAGTGTTATGCATCGGGCATTGCCTTCGGCTATCCTGCTCTATTGCGGTAGTACGGCGTCCCCCCTGCTGAATACCACCCTGTCCCGGCCCTGCTCCTTGGCCTGGTAAAGCCGCTGGTCGGCACGTTTCAGCGCCGCTTCAAAGTCCTCGATCTGCTGCAGGCTGGCAATGCCGGCGCTGAAGGAAACCGCTATCGGCTGCCCGTCGCTGAGCGAGGGGTTACTGGTGAATTGGCGTTTGATCTTGCGGATGAGCTCGGCGGCACTGGCCGGTGAGGTGTCGTTCAGCAGCACAAGGAATTCTTCCCCGCCCCAGCGGCCGACGATATCGCCCCCTTTGGTATGCCGTTGCAGGGTGTCGGCCAGCTTCACCAGTACCTGGTCACCAAAGTCATGGCCGTGGGTGTCATTGATCTGCTTGAAGTTATCAACATCAATGATGGCTACGGTGCAGGGCAGCTGCAGGGGCTGTGACTGAAGCTGGGATTGGACCCCAAGGCGATTGAGGATATGCGTCAGCGGATCGGTATTGGCCTGCTCGCGGTGCGACTCCGAGGTGGTTGAAATAGCGCTGTAGGAGGCGACGCGGATCCATTCACTGGCCAGAATCAGTGTGTACAGGGTCAGAGATGTGGCAATGATGCGTGAGGCATTGATGTCGGAATAAGCGTAGACAAAGGGCAGGTCGCTATACAGGGCGAGGCTGTTGGTCAGCAGGAACAGGGTCATATAAAGCACCCCGACCTTGGGCCCGACCAGCAGCACCATCAGCATGGTGATGGCGAAGGACCAGTAAGCCCCGGTGCCGCTCGCACCGCCGCTGAGCAACAGGTAGCTGGATAGAAAGTAGAGCACCAGGCCAAGAAACAGGCATACCGGCTGTACTTGTTTGAGTACGCGAGCCAGGAAGGCGCAAAGAAATACAACGCAGAGAAACAACAGCAGAATCACTGCCAGTAGCGTGCGACCCTGAATAAAAGACAGCAGGCAGAAGGTGCCGAGAAAGAGGCTACCAAGGCCGGCAGAGGCATACAGCAACAGGCGCTTGCGCTCGTTTTCGATGGCCTCCGGGGTGCTCCCAAAATCCATACTGTTCCCCGACTACCTGATTGTTATTTTCTCGATCATAGGCCAGTCGATGGGGGTTGTCCAAAATGGTGCACTCGACAGGCTCGGGCGTCAGGGTAGTTGTTTGGTTATAAAGAGCCAGTGTGCGTTATGCCTAATTTTATTTGTCAACCATAATGAAGAAGCAAACATTCTGAACGCTGAGGGCTGGCAGATGGCGTTATTAAAAAAGTTAGTGTTGACACTGGCATGCCTGATTCTGATTTTTATTGTCGCTGCAGTGGCTTTCAGCTCGGCGAAACAGAATGACCAGATAAATCAACAGGCGCTTGCTGAGGCTTCCAGTCGGCAAAATGAAGCGGTCAGGTTGCTGGGCCTGACTGATGCGATTATGAGCGAGCGCGTCAAAAATAGTATGCAGTTGCTGTTGGAGCGCGGCACAGCAATGGGGCGCGCGGAACTTGGAGAGCCTGTCAGGGTAGGCTCAGCCAGCGCACCTGAGCTGTATTTGGGGTTTACGCCGCAAGCTAATGACTTCGACCTGGTAGATGGTGTCACTGACATTATGGGCGGTACGGCAACGCTCTTCACCCGGCAGGGTAATGATTTTATCCGCATATCCACCAATGTAATGCGCGAAGGGGAGCGGGCCATCGGCACGCAACTGGATCCGAATGGCGCCGCAATCAGAGCCATCCTGTCTGGTAATGCCTTTTACGGTCAGGTGGACATACTGGGACAGCCCTTTCTGACAGGCTATGAACCGATCAGAGATACGACAGGGAGTGCGATTGGTATTTGGTATGTTGGTTATTCCGCAGACTTGAGTGCCTTGTCGGAGGCTATTTCCAGTGCGCGTATTCTGGATAGCGGTTTTGTCGCGCTGCGGGACCCCGGCGGGAATCTGAGAATGCACTCCAGTCATTTGAGCGAGGCTGAAGTCAATGCAGCTTTGCAGCAAGACGGAGACGGCTGGCGGGTGGAACGACAGACCTTTACCCCCTGGGGTTATGAAGTAATAACTGCCTACTCCACCGACGAAGTGCGCCAACTGGTGTTAGCCAGCTCCATCTCGGTTGCGCTCATGATCGTTCTGGCGGGCATGGTGTTGGCACTGTGCATCGGTTTGCTGATGAATATCATGGTGATCAAGCCCCTGAAAGCCAATATCCATGCCATCGAGGATATCGCTGACGGTAACGGTGATCTGACAACTCGCTTTAATATTAAGAATAAGGATGAGTTCGGGGTGATGGCCCGTGCTTTTGATCGTTTACTTGACCGTATTCAACATACCATCAAGGAGGCACTGAGCTCTGCGAACGAACTGTTACAACGGGCAGATGACCTGGCTCAGGTAGCAGAACGTTCGAATGAATCTGTCAGTGCCCAGAACCGCGAAACTGAAATGGTAGCCACAGCCATGCATGAGATGAGCTTGACGGCTCAAAGCGTTGCGCAGAGCGCGGCTTCTGGTGACACTGCGGCCAACCAGGCAAGCACTGAAGCGATTGAAGGTCGGGATACTTTGGCAACCACTATCAATAGTATTCAGACCCAGGCTGAAGCAATTTCTGCGTCAATGGAGGCGATTGAAGAGCTCGCCTCTGCCAGTGATGACATCGGCTCGGTATTGCAAGTTATCGTCAATATTGCCGAGCAGACAAACCTTCTTGCTCTGAACGCAGCGATTGAAGCGGCACGGGCCGGTGAGCAGGGTCGCGGCTTTGCCGTTGTGGCTGATGAAGTGCGCTCGCTTGCCCGGCGTACTCAGGCATCAACCGAAGAGATTCGCAGCATGATCGAGCGGGTTCAGCACAGTGTTGCGAAGTCTTCGGCAATGATGGCAGAGAACCGCACGCTCGCGATCAATAACGCCGAGTCGGCCCAAGATGCCGGAAAAGCTTTCAGCGATGTAATGAAAGCAGTCAGCCAAATCAATCTGGTTACCGCCGAAATTGCCAGTGCTGCTGAACAGCAAAGCCATGTGGCTGAGGATATCAACCGCAACATCGTGCGCATCAGTGATGAAGCGTCGAGAAACGCAGAAATGGTGACACAAACGAAGGATGCGAGCCGGAGTCTGGCTCACTTGGCGGACAAGCTGCGCAATTTACTGGCGTACTACAAGGTGTGAAATATGAAAAATCCCGCAACCGTGACCGGCTGCGGGATTTTTTTACTGCGGTTTACTGCCA
>REBY01000053.1 GCA_007692485.1 Pseudomonadaceae bacterium
GTCTACGACGGTGAACGGCATTTTGGCGCGCGCCTGATGGTCGAAAAAGGCGTGCTGAGCAACCCGTCAGTTGATGTCATCTTTGGCTTGCATGTGACTTCCGCCGCACCCACTGGCGTGATCGGCTATCGCGGCGGCCCGATCATGGCAGCCAGTGGTGACCTGCATATTCGCGTACAGGGCAAGCAAACCCATGGTGCCCAACCCTGGAGCGGGGTTGACCCCATCGTTGCCAGCGCCCAGATCATCAATGGCCTGCAAACCGTCGTCAGCCGCCAAACCAATCTGATGCCAGCGCCAGCAGTGGTCACCGTAGGCACCATCAAGGGCGGTAACCGGCATAACATTATCCCCGATGAGGTCGTGATGAGCGGCACCATCCGTACCTTTGGCGACGATGTTCAGCAGCAGGTCAATCAACAGGTCAAACAGAGTGTGGAACATACTGCGCGGGCCTCAGGCGCTGAGGCCGCAGTCACCATTATCAACAACTACGCAACCACGGTGAATGACCCGGATCTGACCGAGCGCATGCTGCCTACGTTAAAGCGCGCATCTGACAACCGGGCCGTTCCTTCACCGCTGGTTACCGGCTCGGAAGACTTCTCCTATTTTGCCCAACAGGTGCCTGGTTTGTTCTTTTTCCTCGGCGTCACACCGCCTGAAAATAAGGGCCGCGCAGCCCCTAACCACTCGCCGGAGTTTCTCGTCGATGACCAGGCGCTGATCACCGGCATCAAAGCCCTGTCCGCCCTGACGACGGATTATCTGACCCAAGCCCGGTAGGTTATCTGCGGCAAGCAGCGGTTAGCTTGCTCCCGGTCCGGCGCTAGCCTAAGCTGGCCGCAGATCTACGCATGACTTGATAAAAACCACAGGGAAGAATGATGAAAAAAACCATATATGTGCCGATGCTGTTGGCAGCAACACTGCTGCTTGCTGCCTGTTCCAGCGGGCCATCGGAAAGCGATATTCAGGCGCTGCTGGAATCTGAAATCAACAAGATGTCAGCTGCCATGGGCGAACTGGGCGGTGACGAGATGTCAGACATGCTTAAGGTCGATATCCACTCGGTCAAAATCCATAGCTGTGAAGAAGAACGCACTGACGTCTATCTCTGTGACGTCGAAATCGATGCCACCAGCCCCTTGGGTGGTCGCTCAACCGAACGCTCGATGATCATGTTGGCCAAATCTGACGACGGCTGGATTCAGGCGCAATAACACCGGCAACCTGGCAGGCCCTGAAGATTAATGTCCCGCTTCAGGGCCTGCTTGCCTGCAATCGCTCATAACCAAGACTGAATCGCAGGCACAAAAAAGGCTGATCATTGCTGATCAGCCTTTTTCTCGTTGCCGTTTCGCGCACCCTTGCGGGTGCAAGCGAAATTAGATGGCTACGATGTTCTCTGCTTGCGGGCCTTTCTGGCCTTGAGTCAGACGGAACTCAACTTGCTGGCCTTCAGCCAGAGTCTTGAAGCCGTTGCCCATAATGGCGCTGAAGTGAGCGAACACGTCAGGACCTGAAGCTTGTTGAATGAAACCAAAGCCTTTAGCTTCGTTGAACCATTTTACGGTACCAGTAACTGTATCGGACATAATCGTAATTCCTGAATAAATATAGTGTTGTGGTCATTGCTGACCGGTAATGCCTAAGAGTGGAGACTGTAACTTAGAAACTTCAGGACGATTTGTATGCGAACGATACTAACGAAGTGGAGATCTGAACTAAAGACTAACTTTCAAGCTGGGCACCACCATACAGGGCTTTGACTTTATAGCAAGGTTTATTTCGCTTTAGGCCCCAAGGGGCAATGAAATCCCTGGCGGCCTAGCCCACCGCAATCTCGTCCGAGTCCGTCAGTGCCAGCGCCAGGGTTTCCTTCAGCTCTTCCATCACGATGTAGCTCTTGGATTCACGCACACCCGGCAGTTTGAGCAGGATATCGCCGAGCAACTGGCGATAAGCGGTCATTTCCGAAATACGCGCCTTGATCAAATAATCAAAGTCCCCCGACACCAGATGACATTCCAGCACTTGTGGCAGCTTGATCGCGGCGCGGCGGAATTCATCGAAAATATCCGCAGACTTCGATGCCAGACTAATCTCGACAAACACCAGCAGGCTGGCCTGCAGCTTCTGCGGATTCAGCCGGGCGTGGTAACCGAGGATGTACTTGTCCCGTTCCAGCCGGCGCACCCGTTCCATACAGGGTGTGGTCGACAGCCCAACACGCTCACCCAGCTCGACATAGGTCAGCCGCGCGTCGTCTTGCAGCAGGCGCAGGATGTGCCGATCAATCTTGTCCAGCTCGCGGCTGGCGGCGCGGCGAATTTTCATCAAGACCTCCGGTAAAGGCCACTCTTTTCAGCAAGACTAGCTGCAAATCGGGCAATAAACGAGAAATAGCTCGCACGGCTCTGGCTTAAGATAGTGATATCGCCCCTGGGCTTGGAGTTGCGGGAGTCTGTCATGCGTATTCTGGTTCTCGGTAGTGGCGTCATCGGCATGACCAGTGCCTGGTATCTGGCCAAAGCCGGCCATGAGGTCACCGTGGTCGATCGCCAACCCGGCCCGGCACTGGAAACCAGCTATGCCAATGCCGGCATGCTGTCGACCGGTTATTCCTCACCCTGGGCCGCACCCGGTGTGCCACGCAAGGCCATTGGTTGGTTGCTGGCCAAGCATGCCCCGCTGGCTATCCGCCTGACCAGCGACCCGGCGCAATACCGCTGGATGTTGCAGCTGCTGCGCAACTGCAGTCAGAGCCGCTATACCGTCAACAAGGCGCGCATGTTGCGCCTGGCCAGCCATAGCCGTGATTGTCTGGCTGCCTTGCGTCAGGCGACCGGCATTGACTACGAGGGCCGGCAGGGCGGCACCTTGCAAGTATTCCGCAGCCAGCAGCAACTGGATGCAGCGGCCAAAGATATGGCTGTGCTGGCAGCCTGCGATATCCATTATGAGTTGCTCGATCCAGCCGGCTGCAAAGCGGTTGAGCCTGGGCTGGACAGCCCGCGGATACTGGGCGGCCTGCGCCTGCCCGGCGATGAAACCGGTGATTGCCAGCTGTTTACCGAGCACCTGACCGCGGCCTGCCGCGAACTGGGCGTACGCTTGCTGTTCAATACCCCGATCCGCGCCCTGGATGTCCAGGCTGGCGCGGTCAAAGGGGTTCACACTCAGGCCGGCTATCTCGAGGCCGACCGCTATGTGCTGGCGCTGGGCAGTTATAGCCCCGCGCTGCTGCAACCGCACGGTGTGCGCTTGCCGGTCTATCCGGTCAAGGGCTATTCGTTGACCCTGCCGGTTGCCGACGAGGCCGCCGCGCCGCAATCGACTTTGATGGATGAAACCTACAAGGTCGCCGTGACCCGCTTTGCCCAGCGCATCCGCGTCGGCGGCATGGCTGAGTTGACCGGTTTTGATGCCCGCTTGCCGCCCGCCCGCAAAGCCACCTTGATCATGGTGCTCGATCAGCTCTTCCCCGGCGCGGGCAACACCCAGAACGCCGAGTTCTGGTGCGGCTTTCGGCCGATGACCCCGGACGGCACACCCATCATCGGGCCCAGCCCACTGGAAAATCTCTGGTTGAATACCGGCCACGGCACTCTGGGCTGGACCATGGCCTGCGGCTCGGCACAGTTACTCAGCGACCTGATCAGCAACCGCAAGCCGGCGTTGAATCCTGTCGATTATGCGCTGACGCGTCCGACCGAAGCTGCGCCGAGTAAAAGCTGGCAACCCGTACGCAGTCACTAAGCAAGGGGCACTCTGCTTGCGGGCTTGACACTGGCAGCGATTGAATTACCTTTACGTAAACGTAAAGCAACAGTAATTCCCCATGCCGCGCACCTACAGCATCAGCGAACTCGCCCGCGAACTCGACGTAACCCCGCGTGCCATTCGCTTCTATGAAGAACAAGGCATGCTGCACCCACAGCGGCGTGGCCAGGAGCGTATCTATGCGCCGCGTGACCGTGTCGCGCTGACCCTGATCCTGCGCGGCAAACGGCTGGGGTTTTCCCTCGCCGAATGCCGCGAACTGATCGAGCTGTATGACCCCAATGAAGGCAACCGCACCCAGTTGCGCAGTTTCCTGGCCAAGATCAAGGACCGGCGGGCGCAACTGGAACAACAGTTGCTGGATATCCAGGCCATGCAGATTGAACTGGATACCGCCGAAGAGCGCTGCCACAGCGCCCTGGCCGACACCCGACAGAACAACAAAAACACCCACGGAGTACCTGAAGATGGCTGAGTTACCCGGCTTGAATTTCTTCCTTGGCCAGGATGTGGATATGTTGCGTGACTCGGTGGCCGCCTTTGCTGCCGCCGAAATTGCCCCGCGCGCCCAAGCGGCAGATCACGATGACCAGTTTCCGGCTGACCTCTGGCGCAAGTTTGGCGATATGGGCCTGCTCGGGCTGACCGTGCCGGAAAGTTACGGTGGCGCCGGCATGGGCTACCTGGCGCATATGGTGGCGATGGAGGAGATATCCCGCGCTGCCGGTGGTATTGGTCTGTCCTATGCCGCGCACTCCAATCTCTGTGTCAACCAGATCAACCGCAACGGCAGTGAAGAGCAGAAGCGCCGCTTTCTGCCCAAACTGATCAGTGGCGAGCATATAGGTGCGCTGGCCATGAGCGAAGCCGAAGCCGGCTCGGATGTGGTCAGCATGCGCCTGCGCGCCGAGCTTGATGGTGACCACTATGTGCTCAATGGCAGCAAGATGTGGATCACCAACGGCCCCGACTGCAATATTCTGGTGGTCTACGCCAAGACCGACCCGCAGGCCGGCGCGCGCGGTATGACCGCCTTTATCCTCGACACCGACACGCCCGGCTTCAGCGTCGCCCAGCGCCTCGACAAGCTGGGCATGCGCGGCTCACCCACTGGCGAGCTGGTGTTCGATAACGTGCGGGTGCCGGCCGATCAGGTACTGGGCGGCGAAGGCGAGGGCGCACGGGTGTTGATGAGCGGGCTGGATTACGAGCGCGCCGTGCTCAGCGGCGGGCCGCTGGGCCTGATGCAGGCGGCGATGGATATCGTCCTGCCCTATGTGCATGAGCGCAAACAGTTCGGCCAGAGTATCGGCGAATTCCAGCTGATCCAGGGCAAGCTGGCCGACATGTACACCACCCTGCAGGCCTGCCGCGCCTACCTCTACGCCGTCGGCCGACAACTGGATGAGCTGGGCGAACAGCACCTGCGCCAGGTGCGCAAGGACTGCGCCGGGGTGATCCTCTACACGGCGGAAAAGGCCACCTGGCTGACCGGCGAGGCGATCCAGATTCTTGGCGGCAATGGCTATATCAATGATTACCCGACCGGCCGCCTGTGGCGCGATGCCAAGTTGTATGAGATCGGCGCCGGCACCAGCGAGATCCGCCGCATGCTGATTGGCCGCGAACTCTTTGCCGAAACACGCTGATACCCAGGCCCGGATGGAGCGCCCATGAGTCACCTGCACAGCACTATCAACCCCGACAGCGCCGAGTTTCAGGCCAATGCCCGCGCCCTCCAGGTGCAGGTGGCGGCGCTACGCGATCAGCTCAGCCAGATCGCCGAAGGCGGCGGCCAGACGGCCCAGCAGCGGCATCTGGCCAAGGGCAAGTTGTTACCGCGCCAGCGCGTTCAGGTCCTGCTCGACCCCGGCTCACCCTTTCTGGAAATGGGCCAACTGGCGGCCTGGCAGGTGTATGACGAAGCCGTGCCGGCCGCCGGCCTGATCGCCGGGGTAGGCCGGGTCAGCGGCGTCGAATGCATGATCGTCGCCAACGATGCCACGGTAAAGGGTGGCAGCTATTACCCGCTGACGGTGAAAAAGCATCTACGCGCCCAGCAAATTGCGCTGGAAAACCGCCTGCCCTGCATCTACCTGGTCGACTCCGGCGGTGCCAACCTGCCGCGCCAGGATGAAGTATTCCCTGATCGCGAGCATTTCGGGCGGATCTTCTACAACCAGGCCAACCTCAGTGCAGCCGGTATTCCGCAGATTGCCGTGGTCATGGGCTCCTGCACCGCCGGCGGCGCCTATGTGCCGGCGATGAGTGACGAAACCATCATGGTCGCCAACCAGGCGACCATTTTCCTTGCCGGCCCGCCCCTGGTGCGCGCTGCCACGGGTGAAGTGGTCAGCGCCGAGGAGCTAGGCGGGGCCGAGCTGCATTGCCAGACCTCCGGCGTGGCCGACCACTTTGCCGCTGATGACGCCGAAGCCCTTGCCATGGCGCGGCGCTGCATAGCCAATCTGAATTGGCGCAAACAAGGCCAGCTTCACTGCCAGCTGCCGAAGCCGCCGCGGTACGCCGCCGAGGAGCTGTACGGCATCATCCCCACCGACAGCAAGCAGCCCTATGACGTGCGCGAAGTGATTGCCCGCCTGGTCGATGACAGCCAGTTCGACGAATTCAAGGCGCGTTTTGGCAGCACCCTGGTGTGCGGCTTTGCCCATCTGCATGGCTATCCGGTGGCCATTCTGGCCAATAACGGCGTGTTGTTCAGTGAATCGGCACAAAAGGGCGCGCACTTTGTCGAGCTGGCCTGCCAGCGCGGTATTCCACTGCTGTTCCTGCAAAACATCACCGGTTTTATGGTCGGCAAAAAAGCCGAAGAGGGCGGCATTGCCAAACATGGCGCCAAACTGGTCACCGCCGTCGCCTGTGCCCGGGTGCCGAAATTTACCGTCATCATCGGCGGCAGCTTTGGCGCCGGTAACTACGGTATGTGTGGCCGCGCCTATGACCCGCGCTGGCTGTGGATGTGGCCAAACGCGCGGATTGGCGTGATGGGCGCGCAACAGGCCGCCGACGTGCTGGTACAGGTCAAACGCGAACAGGCCGAACGCAGCGGGCAAGGATTCAGCGCCGAGGATGAAGCGGCGCTGAAGCAGCCGATTGTCGAGCAATACGAGCGCCAGGCTGCGGCAACCTATTCCAGTGCCCGGCTATGGGATGATGGCATTATCGACCCCGCTGATACCCGCCAAACCTTGGCGCTGGCCCTGTCAGCCGCACTTAACGCGCCGATTGAAAGCACCCGCTTCGGCATTTTCCGCATGTAGTCCTGCACCCCACGCCTATTGGAAGAGATCCTGCATGAGCACTTTCAGCACCCTGCAACTGGACATCAGCCCCACCGGCATCGCCACCCTGTGGCTGAACCGGCCAGAAAAAAATAACGCCTTCAATGCGACCATGATCAGCGAACTCTTGCAGGCGCTGGATGCGGTCAAGGAACACAAGGCGGTGCGTTTTATGTTGCTGCGCGGGCACGGCAAGCACTTTTCTGCCGGCGCTGATCTGGAGTGGATGCGCGCTGCCGCGCAGCTGGACTATAACGCCAACCTGCAAGATGCGCGTGAGCTGGCCGAGGTTATGGCCAACCTCTACCAGATGCCGATCCCCACGCTGGCGGTGGTGCAAGGTGCGGCCTATGGCGGTGCGCTGGGCCTGATCAGTTGCTGTGATATGGCCATTGGCAGCGTCGAAAGCCAGTTCTGTTTGTCGGAAGTGCGCATCGGCCTGACCCCCGCGGTGATCAGCCCCTTTGTGGTCAAAGCCATGGGTGAGCGCCAGGCCAGGCGTTATGCGCTGACTGCAGAGCCCTTCAGTGGCGAGCAAGCCACCGCCATGGGCTTGCTGCATGCGGCCTACCCGGCAGCGGAATTGGGTCAGGCGGTGGATAACTGGAGTGCCAGACTGCTGAGCAACAGCCCGGCTGCCATGCGGGCCACCAAGGGCCTGCTGCAGGAAGTCAAACATGGTGAACTGACCCCGGCGCTCAGACGCTATACCGAAGCGGCGATTGCCCGCATCCGGGTCAGCCCCGAGGGCCAGGAAGGGCTGAATGCCTTTCTCGACAAGCGTGAGCCCGGCTGGCGTGCCGGCCTTGACCCAACCAAAGCGGAGCACTAAGCCATGCCTCAGGTCATGTTCGATACCCTGCTGATTGCCAACCGCGGTGAAATTGCCTGCCGTATCATTCGCTCGGCGCGGGCCATGGGCATCACCAGCGTGGCGGTATACAGCGAGACTGACCGCGACGCACAACATGTTCGCCTGGCCGACCGCACCGTGGCGCTGAGCGGCAGCCGCCCGGCGGATAGCTATCTGGATATCGACAAATTAATCGCTGCCGCCAAGGCCAGCGGCGCACAGGCAGTGCATCCGGGCTATGGCTTTCTGGCGGAAAACGCCGATTTTGCCGCTGCCTGCGAACAGGCCGGGCTGACCTTTGTCGGCCCCTCGGCGACAGCCATTGCCGCCATGGGCAGCAAATCCTCAGCCAAAGCCTTGATGGCCGAGGCCGGGGTGCCACTGGTACCCGGCTATCACGGCGCTGCGCAGGACACCGCGAGCTTGCGCGCCGCCGCACAGCAGATCGGTTACCCTCTGCTGCTCAAGGCCAGCGCCGGGGGTGGCGGCAAGGGTATGAAAGTGGTCAGGGCTGATGCTGAGCTGGATGACGCCCTGGCCTCGGCGCAACGTGAAGCGCAAAGCGCCTTTGGTGATCCGCAACTGCTGCTGGAAAAATACCTGGAACGCACCCGGCATATTGAAGTGCAGGTTCTTGCCGACCAGCAGGGCCATTGCTGCTACCTGCATGACCGCGACTGCTCGATCCAACGGCGTCACCAGAAGGTACTGGAAGAAGCGCCGGCCCCCGGACTCTCCGCTGAGCTGCGCCGGCAGATGGGTGAAGCGGCCGTGCGCGCGGCTCAGGCCATCGACTATGTCGGCGCCGGCACCATCGAGTTTCTGCTCGACCCGGACGGGCACTTCTACTTTATGGAAATGAATACCCGGCTGCAGGTCGAGCACCCGGTCACCGAAGCCATTACCGGGCTGGATCTGGTCGCCTGGCAGTTGCGCATTGCCGCCGGCGAACCCTTCCCGCTGCAGCAGGCCGAGATACCCTGCCGTGGCCATGCCATGGAAGTACGCCTGTATGCCGAAGACCCGCAGCAGGATTTTCTGCCCGCCAGTGGCTGCCTGACGCTATACCGCGAGCCATCACCTGGGCCGGGAAGGCGGGTGGACAGTGGCGTCCGCGAAGGCGAGCTGATTTCGCCTTGGTACGACCCCATGCTGGCCAAGCTGATTGCCTGGGGCGACAACCGCGACCAGGCACGTTTGCGCCTGCTGGCCATGCTCGACGAAACCGCCGTTGGCGGTTTGAAAAGCAACCTGCGCCTACTCAAACAACTACTGGCGCACCCGGCCTTTGCTGCCGCCGACGTGGATACCGGCTTTATTCCCGACCACCAGGCGGCCTTGCTGGCGCCACTGGCACCCCTGGATAGCGCTTTCTGGGCCCAGGCCGCCAGCGCCTGGCTGCAGAGTCTGCCTGAGCACCCACGCCAGGATGATCCGCAATCACCCTGGGCGCTGCGCAACGGCTGGCAACTGGGCCTGCCGGCAAATATCCGCCTGACCCTGCAGCAGGGCGAGCAACAGGAGAGCGGCTGCTTTACACTGAGCGACTTGCCCGCCGCCGGGCGACATTACCGCTGCGGCGATCAGGTGTTTGTACCCTGGGATGGTGACTGGCTGGCAGTGCAGCAGCGCGACCCACTGGCCAGTCGCGCACAGGCCGCACCGGCCGGCGACTTGAACGCACCCATGAATGCCAGTGTGGTTCGACTTCTGGTCCAGGTGGGCGACGCAGTGACCACCGGACAAGCGCTGCTGGTACTGGAAGCGATGAAGATGGAGCACAGCCTGCGCGCACCGGCCGATGGTGTAGTGAGCGCGGTAATCTGCCAGGAAGGCGCCATGGTCACCGAAGGCCAGACCCTGATCAGCCTGGATGAAGACAGCGATGCCAGCAACCAACCCACCACTGATTGACGCTGGCACGCCCGCCTATCGGCGGGTGTGCCTGGCGCTGTTGCTGGCCTCGCTGGTGATCTTCGCCAACCTCTATGCGATTCATCCGCTGCTGCCGCTGATTGCCGAGCACTACCAGGTATCGGTGCTGCAGGCGGCCAACGCCTTTAACCTGACCAGCCTGACGCTGGGCCTCTCGCTGCTGTTTCTCGGTCCGCTGTCGGATGCCTGGGGGCGGCGCAACCTGTTGCTGTGTGGCCTGCTGGCCACCGCCCTGCTGACCCTGGCCATGGCCTGGACCAACAGCTATCACAGCCTGTTGATGCTGCGCGCCCTGCTTGGCGTGGCGCTGGCGGTATTGCCGGCCACGGCAGTGGCTTACCTGGGTGATACCGTCAGCCGCAGTGCGCTGATCGGCGCTGTTGGTCTGTATATCAGCGGCAATACCCTCGGCGGCGCCGGTGGCCGGGTGGTGGGTGGCGCACTGGCTGATCTGGTTGGGTTGCATGGCATGTTCCTGCTGGTCGGCGGCGCCAGCCTGCTAGGCGTTCTGCTGATTGCCTGGCTGTTGCCGGCACCCGGCAATTTCCAGCCCCAGACCCTGGCGCTGCGCAACGTGCTCGGCAACTTTGCCCGTCACCTGCGCCACCCCCTGCTATGGCCGGCGATGCTGGTGGGCGGGCTGAACTTTCTGGTTTTCGTTAATCTGTATACCTTCCTTACTTTCCGCCTCAGCGGCGCGCCCTGGCAGCTTGGCGCCACCGCGCTCGGGCTGTTGTTTCTAACCTATCTGGGCGGCACGCTGTCAGCGGCCCTATCAGCGCGTTTTTCTGCACGTAGCCAAACTGGGGGCATGGCGCTGGGGGTGGTGATTTTCATGTTCGGCTGTCTGCTCACCCTGAGCGGCCAGCTGGTGCTGATCCTGCTTGGGCTAGTGATCAATTCGTTCGGTTTTTTCCTCACCCATTCGCTGGCCAATGCCTGGGTCAACCAGCACGCCGAAGGGGCCAAGGCCAGTGCCACTTCGCTGTATTCAGTGTGTTATTACCTGGGTGCAGCAGTGGGTATCTATTACCTGCAACCTTTCTGGCAATGGGCCGGCTGGCCGGCGGTCATCGGTGCAGCCTTGCTGATACTACTGGTCAACCTGGCGCTGATTACCTGGTTGGACAGAGGTAACAGCAGGTTTCAAAGGTTGAACTGTTAGTAGCCATGCCTATAGCATGGTTTTAACCACCACCACAGTGACTCGGTAAGCCTACCTGCACCGGCCATGCCGTTTACAGCCAAGGAACTGTCATGCCCCAACACAAGCGCACCTTACCCATGCTGGCCAACGCCGTTGCCGCCGGCCTTTTTGTGACGTTGTCTGCCCATGCCAGTTTGCAGCCTGTACCCGACGCTGAGGGCCTTGAAGTCATCGTCCCGGCGCAGGTCAGCCAAGAGGGCGAGGCTTTGCTCTATCAAAGCCATGTGCGCCTGTCCGATTACGCCGCTGCTCAGCATGCCGTGTCCAGCGTGGGTCGCATCATGCGCAGCAGTGAAATGGGCCATTCGGATTATGCCGATCAACTTCCTGAGCGAGCCATGCAGCGGCAAGGCGAGATCTGGCTACAGTTGCAGAATGAAGCCATCCATTTTGTCGACTCTGGCGCCTACAGCAGCATGCGGGTCAGCGATGGCCAATGGCAGGCTAACGAACCGCTCGCCTTGGCTGACCTGGCCAAGGCGACCTTTACCTATCAGATGCACCACAGCGGTGGGCGCTGGGCAGACTACGACCTTGACGATGCCATTACCTACACACCGGTCGGCTATCTGGGCAATCTGATGCGCCAGTTGCTCGAGCAGCATTATCAGGACGCGTACTTTGTCGATACTGACGGCAATAAAAATCTCGCTTCCCTGGCACAGGGACTGGATGCACTACATGGCCTGATCTACGCCTGGGTGCGCTGGCACAAGCCGGGCGGCAGCGATGACATGGGCCGGCTGAGCGAAGAACGCATGGAGCAGCGGTTGGGCATCAGCCAGGCCGAACTGCTTGAGCTAGGCCGCAGCCTCACAGCAACGCTCGACCAGCACTGGTCTGATGACCTCTCGGCCTATGCCGAGGAGGGGCGCGCCGACTATAGCCTCGCTGACTTTGGCAGCCTGATGCGGGGTCACAAGGGGCTCTATGAACTCTTGTATATCTTTGGTGACGAGGACGATCAAGCCAGCGCCAAAGCCCTGTTTGAGCGCAAAGCAACGATGTTGAGTGGCCTGATGAACAGTGGCGAGGTCGTGCAGGACTGGGGAGTCGCCACTAGTTTCAGCTTTACCCCGGATGGGGTGATTGCCACCAGCGATGTAATCGATACCGCCAGCCAGTGGCGCTTCCTCAACCACCTGACCGGCGGCTTTGGTACCTTGCGTGAAAATGAAGGAACCAGTGGTTTTGTTAACGACCAGCCGGAACTGAAAGCCCTGATTGCAGACTTCTCCGACCAACTGTTGCGGGGCGCGCAGGACTATCAAAGCGATGCTGACGGCCTGGTCGTTCGGCAGCTGGCCCTGGCTGACGGCAAGATTACCGACAGCAGCCACAGCACAGCCAGTATCGGCTGGTATCTGACCGCCGCCGGCTACGCCTATCGCAGCGGCGACGCTTTTGACCGTCCTGATGCCTGGAAAGACGATAGCGCGCTGGCTGAACGCAGCCGGGCATTATATGACCATATCCTGCTACAAAACGCCTGGTTAGTGCGGCATTTTTAACATCATAAAGGCAGCACTGGGCTATAATTGATTGACTGATTATTGGTTCCTGGAGCTGCATACGTGAAATCCACCGGTCGTTATTTCCGCTGGCTCCTGATTGCCTGCCTGTTGTTGCCGGCCAGCCCCTTTGCGGCTACCCAGGCGCCACCTCTACAGGTCCTGGTGGCCGATGTCTGGCCCTGGTCCTACCGGAATGATGAAGACCAGTTGCAGGGCCTGTTGGTTGATCTGTTCAGGGAGCTGGAGGCAATGACCGGCCAAAGTATGGAGCTGCGCCTGCTGCCGCATCAGCGCGTTCTGCTGGAGCTTGAACAGGGTTTGGGTGATGTCAGTATTCTGTTTGCCAACCCGGCAGTCGACAATTTTGCCGAGCGCAGCACGCACGTGCTGCAATCGCGCTTTTTCCTTATGGCACCGCAAGCTCGTAAGGATGAGCTCAGCCTCGACGGGCTGGCCGGCGAGTCGGTCGGCTTTATTCGTGGCACCTTTTACGGCGCCGCTTTCGAAGCCAACCGCTCGATCATCAAAGTACCGGTTAGCAGCCTGGAACAAGGCGTGATGATGCTGAAAGCCGGACGTTTGCATGCCATGATCAGCAGTGAACAGTTGGTGTATCACACCCTTAAGGACCTTGCGCTGTCACGTGAAGACTGGCGACTCGAACTCCACTCCGAAAAACAGATGGCCTATCTTTACCGGCACCGCCAGAACGTACCAGCCAGCCGGGTTGAACCTTTGGTCGTCGCTATCGAGCAACTACGCGCTAACGGTGAGCTGCAGTACCTGGTCGGTGTGCCACCGCTTGATCAATCGCCTGCAGTGTATTCTCCAGCAGACAGGCAATCGTCATTGGTCCCACCCCTCCCGGAACCGGACTGATCCAGGCTGCCCGCTGACTGGCGCCAGCGAAGTCCACATCACCGACCAGACGCCCATCCGCCAGCCGGTTGATGCCAACATCCATTACCACGGCACCGGGCTTGATCCACTCCCCCTTGATCAGTCCCGGCACGCCGGTGGCGACGACCAGAATATCCGCCTGGGCAACCAGTGCCGGCAGATCCCGCGTGGCCTTGTGCGCTATGGTCACCGTGGCCTCGGCGCGCAGCAGTTCCAGCGCCATCGGCCGACCGACAATGGCGGAAGCACCGATCACCAGCGCCTGCTGGCCACGACAGTCGACCCCAGCGTAGTCCAGCAAACGCATGCAGCCCTTGGGCGTGCAGGGACGCAAGTCGGGCAGACCGGCGGCCAGCAAACCCAGGTTCTGCGGATGAAAGCCGTCGACATCCTTGTGCGGCGCAATTTCCTGCAACAGCGCCCGGCCATCCAGGCCGGCAGGTAACGGCAGCTGCAACAGGATGCCGTGTACCACCGCATCGGCATTCAGCTGCCGGATCAGCGCCAGCAGGTCAGCCTGACAGGTATCTGCAGGCAAGCGATGACAAAAAGACTGCACTCCGATCTCGGCACAGGCGCGGATCTTGTGCTGCACATAGACCTGAGACGCCGGATCATCACCGACCAGAATCACCGCCAGGCCGGGTTGTGGCAGACCCGCCGCCTGGCGTTGGCAAATGCTGGCCGTCAGCTCGCTACGGATCTGCGCTGCCAGGGCGCGGCCATCCAGCAGCCGCGCGACTTGCAATGGGTTGGCCACCTCGGTCATCGCTCAATACCCCGACTGGCCCGGCACCCACTGGGTACCGGCCAGAGGTACCCGCGCCATGGCGGCGGATTCCACGGTGAGTGCCACCAGGTCTTCCGGGTCCAGATTGAGCAGATGCGATTTGCCACAGGCGCGGGCCATGGTCTGCGCCTCCAGCACCATCACCCGCAGGTAGTTTGCCAGCCGGCGACCACCCTCGACCGGGTCCAGTCGCTTGGACAACTCCGGGTCCTGGGTGGTGATGCCGGCCGGGTCCTGGCCATTCTGCCAGTCATCGTAGTAACCCGCGGCTGAACCCAGCTCACGCAGTTCGGCATCCCAACGCGGATGGTTGTCGCCCAGCGCGATCAGCGCGGCAGTACCAATGGCCACGGCATCAGCGCCCAGCGCCATGGCCTTGGCCACATCGGCGCCACTGCGAATGCCGCCAGAGACAATCAGCTGCACTTGCCGGTGCATGTCCATTTCCTGCAGCGCCTGCACCGCCTGTGGGATGGCACAGAGAATCGGAATGCCGACGTGCTCGATAAAGACATCCTGGGTCGCCGCTGTACCGCCCTGCATGCCATCGAGCACGATCACATCGGCACCCGCCTTGACCGCCAACTTGACGTCGTAATAGGGCCGGCTGGCACCAATCTTCACGTAGATGGGTTTTTCCCAGTCGGTAATCTCGCGCAGCTCGGCAATCTTGATCGCCAGATCATCCGGGCCGGTCCAGTCCGGATGCCGGCAGGCACTGCGCTGATCGACGCCAATCGGCAGGGTACGCATACCCGCCACCCGCTCGGTCACTTTCATGCCCAGCAACATGCCGCCGCCGCCCGGCTTGGCACCCTGGCCCAGCACAATTTCAATGGCATCGGCTTTGCGCAGGTCATCCGGGTTCATGCCATAGCGCGAGGGCAGATACTGATAGACCAGATGTCGCGACTGACCGCGTTCTTCCGGGGTCATGCCGCCGTCGCCGGTGGTCGTGCTGGTGCCAACGCTACTGGCGCCGCGACCAAGGGCCTCCTTGGCCTGGGCCGACAAGGCACCAAAACTCATACCGGCAATGGTCACCGGAATATCCAGATGAATCGGTTTCTTGGCAAAGCGGGTACCCAGTACCACATTGGTACCGCATTTTTCCCGATAGCCCTCCAGCGGGTAGCGCGACATGCTGGCACCGAGCAACAACAAGTCGTCGAAGTGGGGTACCTTGCGCTTGGCTCCGCCACCGCGAATGTCGTAGATACCGGTTTCGGCGGCGCGCTGGATTTCCTGAATGGTCAGGCGGTCAAAGGTGGCTGACTCGCGCAGGACCGGGGGATGTTTGTCTGTCATGGATTCTTCCTCAGACGGGCGCTCAATAGGCTGCCGCGTTATCGACCTTGAAGTTGTAGAGTTCACGGCCCGAGCCGTAGCGTTTGAAGCTGGCCGGATCGGCGTCATAGCCGGCGCGATGCAGCAGCTCGGAGAGTTCTTCCAGGTGCTCGGCACGCATGGGTTTCTCCACGCAATCCGAACCCAGCGACTTGACCGTGCCGCGCACGTAGATGCGGGTTTCATACAGCGAATCACCCAGGGCATCACCGGCATCGCCAAGCACCACCACACGCCCGGCTTGGGCCATAAAGCAGCTCATATGGCCGATACTGCCGCCGACCACAATATCGGCGCCCTTGAGCGAGATACCGCAACGCGCGCCAGCATCGCCGTCGATAATCAACAGACCGCCATGCGCGGTGGCACCGGCGGATTGCGAGGCATTGCC
>REBY01000187.1 GCA_007692485.1 Pseudomonadaceae bacterium
TCGACAATAGCGACCGCTGGACGACGGGGACGTCGTCCCTCCCAGGATGCATGGGCTGGGTGTTCCTTGGAAGGTCGAGCTCCCGCTCGACCATAGAGGCTGCTGGACGACGGGGACGTCGTCCTTCCAGACTTGGGTCAGTGTACGGGGAGCTCTATGTCTGTGAAGAGATCATCCAGCTCTTGCCGAGTGTGTGCGGTCAGGGCGGCATCGACGATATCGCGCGTCAGGTGCGGGGCGAAGGCCTGGATAAAGTCATACATAAAGCCACGCAGGAAAGTACCTTTGCGAATGCCGATCTTGGTGACGCTGGACTCAAAGAGCTTACTCGCATCAATAGCAACCAAGTCCTTGTCGGTATCAGGGTCTAGCGCCATATGCGCAACGATACCCACCCCCAGCCCGAGCCGCACGTAAGTCTTGATCACGTCAGCATCCGCAGCGGTAAACACGACTTTGGGTGCCAGGCCGCGATGGCTGAAAGCCTCATCCAGTTTCGAGCGGCCGGTAAAGCCGAACACGTAAGTCACCAGTGGATGGTCAGCCAGAGCTTCCAGGGTCAGTTCCGGTAGCTGGGTCAGGGGATGATCACGCGGGACGATGACGCAGCGATTCCAGCGGTAGCACGGCATCATCACCAGGTCGGAAAACAGTTCCAGGGCCTCGGTGGCAATAGCGAAGTCCGCTGTGCCATCCACCGTCATTTCGCAGATCTGCACCGGAGTGCCCTGGTGCATATGCAGCGAGACATCAGGGTAACGTTCGATAAAGCCGCGAATCACCGGCGGCAAGGCATAGCGAGCCTGGGTATGGGTAGTCGCCAGCGTCAGCGTACCTTTGCGTTCATTACTGAACTCCTGGGAAATCTGCTTGATGCTGTCGACCTTGCGCAGAATCTCACCGGCGGTAGCGATGATCCGCTCCCCTGCCGGCGTAACCCGGGTCAGATGTTTACCACTGCGGGAGAAAACCTCGACCCCCAGTTCGTCTTCCAGCAAGCGAATCTGTTTGCTGATGCCCGGCTGCGAAGTAAACAGACTTTGCGCCGTGGCGGAGACGTTGAGGTCGTGGTGCGCCACTTCCCAGATGTAACGCAATTGCTGAAGCTTCATCGATATTCCCCCTGTGGTCTGAGAAACACCAGACCAGCTTTATAACCATAAAGCACAGTATGAGCTTTTATCTTAGATTGTTTATGCAGAAAAGCCAGAACCCGATCAATGGGGTCAGAGTCAATTGATCCCCGGCCACCAGTGGACGACGAGGATGTCGTCCTTCCCAGGAGAGGCACAGACTGGTTTTCCTGGGGAGGATCAATTTACTCTGACCCCATTGATCCTTGGTTGCTGATGCCGTGGGGGACGTGGCCGGTGGGGACTACGCCGCTGGCGCGTTGGCAGTGGCCTTCCTGGTCGTCGAAGAACAGGTCGGCGCCGAAGGCGCGGAGGAAGGCGGATTTGTCCATGCCGCCGAGGAACAGGGATTCGTCGAGGCGGATATCCCAGTCACGCAGGGTGCGAATGACGCGCTCATGCGCGGGGGCGCTGCGGGCGGTGACCAGTGCAGTGCGGATCGGGCAGGCGTCGGCGACTTCAGGGAATTCCGCCTGAATCTTGCTCAGCGCAGCAAGGAAGGACTTGAACGGGCCGCCAGCCAGCGGTTGGCGGGCATTTTCTTGTTCCCGCGCTTGAAAGGCAGCAAGGCCTTCGCGCTGGAAGATCTGCTCTGATTCATCGGAGAACAACACAGCATCGCCATCAAAGGCGATACGTAGCTCATCACCACTTTCACGGCGAATGCCAGAGGCCAGAATGGTTGCGGCGGCAAAGCCGGCGTCCAGCGTGCTACGCACGTCATCGGCATGGGTCGACAAAAACAGATGGCAGCCAAAGGCCGGAATATATCCAAAGGGCGAACGACCGCCGGCGAAGGCTGCGCGGGTAATGCTGAGGCCATAATGCTGAATAGAGTTGAACACCCGCAGGCCGGTATCCGCGCTATTGCGCGACAGCAGCACCACTTCTACACGGCTGTCGCCCTCAAGCAAGGTATTGATATGCAGCAGTTTCTGCACCAGGGCAAAGGCTTCGCCACGCTCGAGGGGCTGGTCTTCGCGGGCAATCTGGTATTGCCGGTAGGCTTCCAACCCTTCCTGCTCAAAAACCTGATGACTGTCGCTCAGGTCAAATAGGGCGCGGGATGAGATCGCGATGACCAGTTTATCCCCCAGTTGTGCGGGCATGTGCTCTCCTTATGCGGGCCTCGGCTGCGTCAGTCTTCAGCCAGGCGACGGGCCTGAATAAAGCGCAGCATGTTCAGCAGTACTTCGGTTTTCGGCATCTCGGCACCGGCGGCTTTGGCCAGTGCAATAGGCTCAGCATACAGGCTGTCCAGCTCCATCGGGCGCTTGTGCTTCCAGTCCTGGTACATGCTCGGGTAATAATCCGGCATTTTGGCGGTGGCTGCTAACAGATTATCGGCAAAGCCTTCAGGGATCGGGTGACCGCAGGCGGCGGCAGCCGAAGTGATTTCGGCCATAAAATCGGTAATCAACTGACGGCTGCCGGGGTCTTTGAGCATGGCATCAGTGCCGGCATTGAGTACCACCGAAGCGCCGTTGAAGGGGCCGTTCCAGATCAGTTTCTGCCAGCGGGCGGCATCCACGTTAGGCAGGATCCGCGTGGGAATGCCGGCAGTTTTCAGCATCTCGGCGAGCTCACCCACCATCGCCTGCACGCCCTCCTCGTCTGAAGTCGGACCCGAATGGTAGCCAAAGTCGATCAGGCCGTTGGCGCCGTGGGTAATGTGACCTGGCTCGGTACGGAACAGGCTGACGTAACACAGCCCGCCCATCAGGTGCAGGTGGTCTGGCAGCAGTTGGCGCATGCTGGCTTCATTGTTCAGACCGTTCTGCAGCAGAACCACTTTGGCGCCCTCGGCGGCAGCCGCGCTGATCACCGGCGCCAGTGTCGGGTTGCTGGTGGACTTGGCCCCGACCAGCAGCCAGTCACAAGCGGGCATCTCAGCGACGTCACGGTAGGCCTGCACCGGGTGCAGGTGCAGATCACCGTGTACCGGGCTGTGAACGAACAAGCCGTGTTCAGCGACGGCATCGTATTCGCTGCGCAACAGAAAGTGAACGTCAAAACCGGCTTTGGCCAGCATCAGGCCGTAAAAGCCGCCGATAGCGCCGGTGCCGATGATTCCGATGCGGGGTGATGTTTGCATGGGTGCCTCTCGTTGCATTCGT
The DNA here is from genome assembly GCA_007692485.1 of Pseudomonadaceae bacterium. GTDB lineage: Bacteria > Pseudomonadota > Gammaproteobacteria > Pseudomonadales > Pseudomonadaceae > Halopseudomonas. Next base: position 3,251 of record REBY01000187.1, read on the forward strand.
TATTGGTCTGTCGAGCATGATAGTGCACTTGCGCCGGGTAAACCGTCAGCCATGTGACAATAGCTAACTATTGCCGGACGAGGAGGACCTCGTCCTTCCCAGGCGGATCAATGGGGTCAGAGTAAATTGATCCCCGCAGATCTGCGTTTCCGATCGGAACCGTCCGGATCAATTTACTCTGACCCCATTGATTCCGATTGATCCACTGTATCGGGTTAATACCCCTTTGTGGGCTAGCCTGGGGCGGC
>REBY01000101.1 GCA_007692485.1 Pseudomonadaceae bacterium
GCCTGCCGGTGTGGCGAGGCGCTTGCGAAAGTGTTCGTTGGAATGCTCATCGAGCAGGATGACTTCGGTTTTGGTGCCGCCGAGGTCGATGCCGATCAACCAGTGGTGCTGCATGGGGTTTATCCTGCGCTGTGATGGCTGTTGATAGGCCCCAGTTAAAAGTGATCCGGCGGTTCTTGCAAGCGGGTCAGTCCGCCTGAACAAACGCCTCAATCATCGGCAATGCCTCGGCCATATGGGCAAAGCGGTGGTTACCACCCGGGAAGCATATCACCGGGTAATGATCTTGCAGGGCGGCTTGGGTGGCGCGGGCATCAATGACGTCATCGCCTTCGTCGAGCAGAATCAGGCCTTTGCCACCTGTCGGCAGGTCAAAATAGCTTTCTACTACTGCGGCGGTCAGCGCATAGGGCTGGCCTTGAAAATCCACGCCCTGTCCGATGTATTTACCCAAGGTAAGGTGCGGCTGAACGGAGGGGTTGATGGCAACAAAGGGGATGTCCAAGCGAGTGCCAAGCACAGCAGCCAACCAGCCACCCATGGAAGTGCCAGCAATCAGCTCCAAGCTGCGCCAGGAGCCTTGCTCAAGGGCCTTGTCGATCAACTGTTCCGTATGCAGGGTGTAATCCAGATTCTGGCCGCTGACCGGGCCCAGTTTGCCCAAGACCTTGATCTTCGCGGAGTTGGGATCAAAGGCGCTGGCAAAGCCGTGGATATAATGGATGTTCATGGGCGTCCTGTGTTGCTGCGGGTTGATATTGACAGTCTAAACGATACCAGCAACATAGCCCGCCCCTGTGCGCTGGCTTATACTCCGCAGCAGTATCGAGGGGGCTTGCCGGCGATATAGCCGGTGACGGGCAGGAGCCCTGCCCCGCCGTTTTTCATTGGTTGTGCTGTAGCCCGGGATGGGCGCTGCACGCGTTGTCGATGAGTGCAGTACGGTGATCAGACAGGTACGTGGTTGGCTGGCGCAGTCCGGCTTGGTGGCCTTTGGCTTGTTGCTGAGTGCGGCACTGGCAGCGACGCCACTGAGTTTCGAGCAAGCCAAGACCCAGGGCCGGCAACAGGTATATTTTGATCGGCATACGGTGGGGACTTTTTACTGCGGCTGCCAGTGGGAGTGGATGGGGCGTTCCGGCGGGCGCGTCGATCTGGACAGCTGTGGCTATCAGATCCGACGCCAGGAAGTGCGTGCCCATCGTATTGAGTGGGAGCATGTGGTGCCGGCGTCGAATTTTGGCCGGGCGCGGCAGTGCTGGCAGGATGGCGGGCGCAGCAACTGCAAGGCGAACGATCCGGTGTTCAATGTGATGGAAGCGGACCTGCACAACCTGTCGCCAGCCATTGGCGAGGTCAATGCGGACCGCTCCAACTACCGCTTTGCGCCCATTCGTGGCGCTGCGCAAACTTATGGCGCCTGTGCCATGCAGGTGGACTTCCAGAACCGGATTGCGGAACCGCCAGACGCGGTGAAAGGCCAGATTGCGCGTATCTATTTCTATATGCATGACCGCTATGACCTGCCCATGGCGCTCCGGCAGCAACAGATTTTGATGAGCTGGGATCAGCAGGTGCCGGTGTCTGACTGGGAGCGCGAGCGTGACCGGCGCATTGCAGCCGTGATGGGGCATGGCAACCCTTTTGTCAGCGGTGAGCGCGTCTGGAATATCGGGTATCGTAATACAGCTGATGGCGTTGTCAGCTGGCTGCCGGAGCCAGCCGAAAGCCAGTCAGAAGTTAGCGTTATTGTGCGCGGCAATCGCAACAGTAAGGTCTATCACTTACCGCAAGGCTGTCCGAGCTATAACCAGATCAGCCCACAGAATGTGGTGGAGTTTGCCAGTGCGGCGGAGGCGGAAGCGGCGGGGTTTCGGCGTGCGGGGAATTGCCGCTGAACCGAACTGCGAGCGGCATGGTTAGCCGCTCGCAGGAGGTATCTCAGGCCGCAATCACCGGAATGCGGCTGGGTTCCGGCGAGGTGAAAGGCAGCGGGGGCAAGCCATGTCTGGCTCTGGCGCGCTGACAGTCGTCGTTGGGCTGACCGTTTTCGCCATGCCAACTGAAGCTGCGGCAAGTACTGGAGCGTTGCTCATACACCGTGCAGCGCACAGCCTGACCGATATCGCCCATCAGGCCGACACAGCGGGGGTTGCGTTGGTTGGTGCCTTGCATGCAGCTCAAGTGGGGGGAGATCTGTTCTGTCAGTGCGGCCGGTACGTGGCCGTCGGGGGCGCTATCCGTTTCCCCCCAATAAAACGATACCCTGAATGTGGCGCAGCAAGCACCGCAGTTCAGACAGGGCGTGTCCTGGCTCATTTCATCGCAATCCTCATTTTTCTAGGGGATCGCGATTTGTACTCTGGGCAGGGACTATCCGCAATAGGTTAATCAACGATGTTGCAAAAAACTGGCACTACCTTGGTTAGCTATGCTGAAATATTCGGCTGATTGGAAAAAAGGCGAATGTTGTGACTGATACCAGCCCCGTTCTCAGTGAAGTACATGGCCAGATTGGCCATTTGATTCTGAACCGCCCGGCGCAACTGAACACCCTGACGCTGGAGATGATTCGTCTGCTGCAACAGCAGTTGTCCGCCTGGGCGGAAGACCCGACCATTCGTGTGGTCGTGCTGCGTGCCAGCGGTCACAAAGCCTTTTGTGCCGGCGGTGATATCCGCTCACTCTATGACAGTTTTCATGCTGGCGAGCATGGGCATTTCGATTTTCTCGAGGAGGAATACGTCCTCGATCAGTTTATTCACCATTACCCGAAACCGGTTATCGGCCTGCTGGATGGCTTTGTGCTCGGTGGTGGCATGGGCCTGGCGCAGGGTTGCTCGCACCGGCTGGTGACCGAACGCGCCAGGCTGGGCATGCCGGAAGTGGCGATCGGGTATTTCCCGGATGTCTGCGCCAGCTATTTTCTGCCGCGCCTGCCCGGGCGTCTGGGTGAATACCTGGCTGTGGCTGGTGTGCATCTGGCTCCGGCGGATGCGCTCTATGCCGGTTTGGCCGATCACGCAGTCCGCCACGCTGATCTGCCCGCCTTTTTGGAGCAGCTGCACCAGCATGACTGGGGCACCGATGCACGCGGCGAACTCGACAGCCTGCTGGCTGCCTATATCCAGCAACCGGAAGCTGCCGCCACCCTGCCCCAGTGGCAAGCGGCGATTGACCACCACTTTGCCGCAGCGGATGTGCCGGGCATTATTGCCAGCTTGCAATCAGCCGAAGATAACGCAGAAGCGGCCTGGGCGGCGGAGCTAGTCGACCTGCTGCATACCCGCTCCCCCATTGCCATGGCGGTCAGCCTGGAGCTAATTCGCCGTGGTCGCGGCCATAGCCTGGCCTATTGCGCCGAACTGGAGATGCACCTGATCCGCCAGTGGTTCACCAAAGGTGATTTTATTGAGGGGGTACGTGCGCTGATCGTCGACAAGGACAAGCAACCGCG
>REBY01000146.1 GCA_007692485.1 Pseudomonadaceae bacterium
CCGGGCTGACCCCGGCGAGCAACAGGGCCGGGAAGGACAGAAAGGTGCCGCCGCCGGCCAAAGCATTGAGCAAGCCGCCGGCAAAACCGCCAGCGGCGATCAGCAGGATGTGCCAGAGTTCAAGGCTCAACAGCGTGACCTGAAAGGCGTATGGCTGCGCAGTTGTGGACCCCAAGAGGGTGAATGTATGCAGGCATTGGAAATAAAAAGTCAGTTTTATTGCAATCAAATGACGGCGTCATTCGTTATAAGAGTAAAGAACGTCATTAAGTCACGCTCAAGGATACCCTGTGTCGCCCAACAACACAGAACAATTGCTACAGGCCGGTTACCGCTACGCCGTTGCACTGCGGGGGCAGCCTAACGATGCCCATGACCTTGTGCACGAAGCCTGGCTGCGGCTGAATGCGCAGTGGCTGCCGATCATAACCAAGGCTCGTTTGTTTCGCACCATACGCAACCTCTTTATCGACCAGTACCGGCGTGATCAGTTGATGGTGTTGGAGCCCATGGATACTCAGGATGATGCCCATCTGGCGCAGGAAGTAAGTCTGGATCGCGAAATTCATGCCCGCGAACTGACTGAGTGCCTGGCCCAGTTGCGTGCGCCGGAACGTGAAGCCTTGTTTCTCAGTAGTGTCGAGGGCTACACCGTGACCGAGATCGCCCGTATGACCGGGCGCCCGCGCGGCACCGTCCTCAGCCTGATTCACCGGGCTAAGGAAAAGATGCGTCACTTGCTGGCGGCCGAGCACTCGGCATTCAGTGAACCAGAACTACGAGGTAAACCCCATGCAAGATGATCTGGATAGCCAGCTCAGGCGTTACTACCAGAACCGTCGCTTGTCAGCTGACGATGTTGACGCTCTGGTTCAGGCCGGTCGTGCCCAGCGCCGTTGGCATTGGCAGTCGCCTTTGCCCTGGGCGACCGCGATGCTGCTGATGGTGGCTCTGGCCTTTACTGCCCTGCTGCCGCACAACCCTTCCAATGAAATGGCCGACTGGCTTCGGGCGGATATTGCCAAGAATCATTTGGCGGGAAAACCCGATGATTTAGCCGCTCGTGATCTGGTCAGCCTGGTCAGTGAGCTGGAAAGTTTCGGCCTGGGTTTTGCGCTGCCACAAGCCATTGAGCTCTACGGCAAGGTGGTTGGCGCGCGTATGTGTTCATTGGCGGGCAAGCCGGCGATACACGTTTACCTGGATAGCGACGGCACGGAAAAGTCGCTCTTTGTTACCGCCGCCAGTGAGTCCTTGAGTGGTGTCGCCAGCGAGTTGGAAAAAACGCCAGGTTTATCGATCGAAGTTTGGTCCGAGCAGAACCATTTCTTTGCCTTGGCCAGCGATTATTAATGCTGGCTAATAACCGTGAAAACGAGGTGCCGATCACTGTCGACGGCCCAACCGCTTAATTCACTGCAGTACCACCTCTCTGTAATGCGCGGAGCTGAAAAGACTTTGTGCTGGAGAGATTCGTGCCCAAAAAGGAGTAAACCATGAAAAAAGTAACCGCTATGACCTGTGTTCTGTTTGCTGGTGCCGGTTTGTTTATCAGCCAGGTAGCCATCGCTGAGCCGGTCGCGCAGGTGAGTTATCAGACCCCATTGGCCGCTGATACGGCCGCGTTACAGATTGCCGAAAACGGCCTGGAACGCTTTCGCGATTTCATCCGCCCTGATGTGGATGATGCAGGGCTGGCGGACACCGCCAGTAGCTGAGATATACCAGCAAGACTAACCAACAACCCGTTATATCGAGGTAGACCATGAAACAGATAATGAATGTAGTGTTGGCCACCAGTTTGGCCATGACCGCTTTTTGGGCCCATGCCTTGGAAAAGGAAGCCTTTAACGAAGAGCGTTACAACGAGTTGCGCGATGGTGGTGAAGTGTTCTTGATTGATGTCTATGCCACTTGGTGTTCAACCTGCAAGGCTCAGCAGGAAATTCTGAAGCAGTTTCAGGCCGAAAACCCGGATGCTCAGCTGACTATCCTGGAAGTCGATTTTGATGACGACAAGAAGTGGGTCCGCCACTTCCGTGCGCCGCGTCAGTCGACCCTGGTGCTCTACCGCGGTGAAGACCAGCAGTGGTTCAGTGTCGGCGAGACGCGCTATGACGTGATTGCTGATCAGCTGACCCAAGTTCTGGGCGGTGCCTGATGGGAATGGAGCTGGCTTCCATTCCGCTGGCTTTTCTGGCCGGCATAGTGGGGATTCTGTCCCCCTGTGTCTGGCCGCTGGTGCCGGTGATTATGTCGTCAGCAGCCAATAGCGGTCGCATGGGGCCGGTCTTTCTGGCCTTGGGTTTGGCCACGTCCTTTGCCGTGGCGGGGACCTTCCTGACCTTGGTGCTGTTGAACATTGGTCTGGATCCAGATGCCTTCCGTTACGTGGCGGCGGTGATGCTGGTATTGGTCGCGGTGATGCTGATTTCGTCGCGGGTTGGCGAGCGGGTCAGCTTTGCACTGTCTCGCCTGACCAGCCGGTTCAATTTGCCGGCGGGTGGCCAGGAGTCAGCGGTTGGGCAGTTTGGCATTGGTGCCTTGCTCGGGCTGGTCTGGTTGCCCTGTATTGGTCCGACCCTGGGCGCAGCGATTGCCCTGGCCTCCATGGGGCAGGATCTGAGCCTGGCCTTTGTGGTAATGCTGTTTTTTGGCATAGGTACCGCAGGCTCGCTATTGGTTGCTGCCTGGCTGTCAACCAGCCTGCTCAAGCGCATGCGCCCCGGCCTGCTGGCGAGCGGCCAGCGCAGCAAGCGGATACTCGGTTGGTTGCTGTTGATTCTCGGTGTGATGGTATTGACCGGTTTCGATAAGACCCTGGAAACCTGGGCCTTGCAGATCTTGCCGCAATGGGTCACGGGGATGTAAGCACTGCCTGCCATGGCAGTTTACCTTTCTTGACGCTGACGCAGCAGCGTGGCTGTGTCAGCGCTCAAGTCACCGCTCTGTGCTTTTGGTTGCTCAGGAAAGCGTCGATGAACTCTCCCCTTACTAGCCTTTGATGCCAGCGATATAGGCTTCGGTCAGTGGGTTGGTTGGTGCTTCAAAAAGACGCTGGCAGCGATTGAACTCAATCAGTTTTCCGCTTCGCTCGGTTACCCAGAAAAAGGCGGCATAATTGGCGATGCGCCGTGCCTGGGCCAGGTTATGAGTGACTATGATGACCGTATAGCGGCCTTTGAGGCTTAGAATGAGCTCTTCCACGACCGCAGATGAGATGGGGTCCAGAGCGCTACAAGGCTCGTCCATCAGTAGTATCTCAGGCTCCAGTATCAAGGCTCTGGCAATGCACAGCCGTTGTTGCTGACCACCGGATAATCGAGTTGCTGGGCTATGCAGGCGGCTGGCTACTTCCTGCCAGAGTCCGACGTCGCGCAGCACTTTTTCAATGCGTTGATTGATGGTTTTTTTGTCGCGAATGCCTTGCTCCAGTAAGGGGAGTTCAAGGTTACGG
>REBY01000043.1 GCA_007692485.1 Pseudomonadaceae bacterium
CCATCATGGTGGTCTTGCCGGCCCCGTTGGGACCGATGATGCAGCGCAGCTCGCCATCGTTGATATAGAGGTTGAGATTGTTCAGCGCCTTGAAACCGTCAAAGCTGACGCTGACATCCTCGACGTAAAGGATGGGCCCGTGGCGGGTATCCACTACCTGGTCGTATTCGGGCGTTGGCAGCAGGAAATCGAAGACCTGGTCGCGACGCCAGGTGTCGCGCAATTGCTCCAGTGTTTTCATGACTTGTCTCCCTTGCGGGTGAAGCGATCGAGCAGGCCGACAATGCCACGCGGCAGCAGCAGGGTAACCAACACGAACAGAGCGCCCAGAATGAACAGCCAGGTTTCCGGCGAGAAGGTGGTGAAAAAGGTCTTCGCATAGTTGACCGCGAAAGCACCGACAATCGCGCCAAACAGCGTGCCACGGCCACCGGCAGCCACCCAGACGACCATCTCGATGGAGTTCAGTGGCGAAAACTCACCGGGATTGATGATGCCAACCTGGGGTACATAGAGTGCCCCAGCCACGGCGGCCAGCATGGCGGAAAATACAAACAACCAGAGTTTGTAGTATTCGACCTGGTAGCCGCTGAAACGGGTACGGCTTTCTGCATCGCGGATGGCGATGATCACCCGCCCCATGCGTGAGGTGACGATATAGCGGCAGGCCAGATAACCCAGTACCAGTGCGATCGCCGAGGCAATGAAGAGACCATTGCGGGTGCTCTTCGCGCCAAGGTCAAAGCCAAGGATTTCCTTGAAGTCGTTGAGCCCGTTATTGCCGCCCAAGCCCATCTCGTTGCGGAAAAAAGCCAGCATCAGGGCAAAGGTCAGCGCCTGGGTAATAATCGCGAAATACACCCCGGTAACCCGTGAGCGGAAGGCCAGCCAGCCGAACACCAGCGCTAGCAAGCCGGGGATCAGCAGGATCATCAGCGCGGCAAACCAGAACATGTCAAAACCCTGCCAGTACCAGGGCAAGGTTTCCCAGTTGAGGATGACCATGAAGTCCATCAGTTCCGGATGGCCGTAGACGCCGCGGTCACCAATCTGGCGCATCAGATACATGCCCATGCCATAGCCACCGAGACTGAAAAAGGCCCCGTGGCCCAACGACAGTATGCCGGCATAGCCCCAGATCAGATCGACCGACAGTGCCAACAGGGCAAAACAAAGGAACTTGCCCAGCAGCGCCACGGTGAAGTTGGAAACATAAAAGGGTGAATCAGTGGGCAGCGCCAGATTGCAGATCGGCACCACGATGGCCATCAGGACCACCAGGCCAAGCACAATCATGCCACCGCGATCACTGAGTAATAAACGTTGAGTCAGCATAGCGTTCTCTCATTCCTTGGTACGGTGGCTCAGTCAGCCGCTGCACGGCCTTTCTGTGGGAACAGGCCCTTGGGTTTCTTCTGGATGAACAGGATCAGCATCACCAGTACCAGTACCTTAGCCAACATGGCTCCGGCATAGGGTTCGAGGAAGTTGTTGATCAGACCCAGGCTCATGGCGCTGACCAGCGTGCCCCAGAGATTGCCGACGCCACCGAAGACCACCACCATGAAGGAATCAATGATGTAGGCTTGGCCCAGGTTGGGGCCGACGTTGGTAATCTGTGACAGGGCGACCCCGGCAATCCCGGCGATACCGGAACCCAGGCCAAAGGTCAGGGCATCCACCCAGCTCGAGCGCACGCCCACGGCGCGCGCCATGGCACGGTTCTGCGATACAGCGCGCACCTTGAGGCCGAGGCTGGTGCGCTTCATCACCAGTAAGAGGGCAAAGAACACCATCAGCCCGAAGATCAGGATGTAGAGCCGGGTGTAGGTGATCGACAGTACCGGGTTGATGGTCAGGGTGCCGCTAATCCACTCCGGCGAGGTCACCGAACGGTTCAACGGGCTGAACAGGCTGCGTACGGCCTGCTGCAAGATCAGACTGATACCAAAGGTGGCCAGCAGGGTTTCCAGTGGACGGCCATAGAGGAAGCGGATCACCCCGCGTTCGATCAGGATGCCCACGCTACCTGCGACCACGAAGGCAGCGGGTATCGCGATCAGCAAACTCCATTCAATCAGACCGGGGAACAACACCTGGACGCCCCAGGTGGTATAAGCACCGATCATGATGAGTTCGCCATGGGCCATATTGATTACGCCCATGACCCCGAAGGTGATCGCCAGCCCGATGGCCGCCAGCAGTAATACCGACCCCAGACTGAGACCAAAAAACAAATTCTCGATAAAGCGGTAGAAGCTCAGTTTGGTCTGGATTGAGTCCAGCGCTTCTTGCGCCGCGCGGCGCAGCTCCGGATCTATATCGTTCTCGGCAATCCCGCGCAGGGCGTTACGCGCTTCCCGTTCCAGCGAGCCGCTAAGGATGTTGATGGCGTCCAGACGTTGGTCGCGGTCCACGCCCTGAAGTTGAAACAGAGCAAATGCCGTGTCGATGGCATTATTGACCAGCATGCTGTCTTCAATAGCCTGACGCTCTACCAGCAGGCTGGTACTGGCGGCATCGACGCCGTCACGAATAAAGCGGCGCACTGCGTTGTAGCGAACCTGGGGGCTTTCATGGTTGAGGTTCAGCCGGGCGAGTACGCTGCGCAATTCACTGCGCAGGCTATTGTTGATGGGTACGCGACGAAGCCCTTCAGGCTCATCGATCGTATCGCCGCTGATGGCTTCAACCAGTACGCTGCCGTCGCGAATCACCACAATCGGTGGGTTGTCGCGGGTGGCGTGCAAATTGCCTTCCTGCAAGGCCGACAGCACCTCGATCAGCCGCTCCTCGTGCTCCAGTTCGATCAGGGCGGCAACCGTCCGGGCCCGCTGCGGTAGATTACCCTGCGGCAGTTGTTCTACCAGGCTGGCAAAATCAGGCTCTGCGGCGGGCGCGTCGTCGGCATCATCGGCAACGGCCGACCAACTGAGCGCCAGGCCCAGCAACAGGCAGAGTAGCAAAGCGGCTAGGCGCTGGCTCAGCGGGGCACCGTCGGCTGAGTCAGGCGACAGGGCATCCGTCGGGTGGTGTCTGGTCATAACGGCTTCTCGTGCGCTGAAAGCTCCGGCAGGGCGGAGCTATTAAAGGGTCCTTGCTCCGCCGTGTCGGCGGTCGAAGCAAGGCGGTGGTGCTTAACGCTGGGCTTCGCTACCCAGGCAGGTTTCGGTCACGGTATTGAAGTTTCCGCAGTTGATCGGATCGGTCCAATCGGCAATCAGGTCCTTGCTACCTTCCAGATAACGCGACCAGGACTCGCCAGGAACCAGCTCATCGGTTTGTGAAACAGTCAGGAACTGGCCATCTTCCTGGATTTCACCAATGAGTACCGGTTTGGTGATGTAGTGGTTGGGCAGCATGGTGCTGACACCACCGGTCAGGTTGGGCACTTCAACGCCAACAATGGCATCGATCACTGCATCGCTATCGGTAGTGCCGGCTTTCTCGACCGCTTTCACCCACATGTTGAAACCAATGTAATGGGCTTCCATCGGGTCGTTGGTGACGCGATCGGTGTCACCGATGAACGCGTGCCACGTCTCGATAAAGGCTTCGTTCTCGGCGGTTTCTTCGCTCATGAAGTAGTTCCAGGCAGCCAGATGGCCGACCAGTGGACGGGTATCCATACCTGAGAGCTCTTCCTCGCCAACGGAGAAAGCAATCACTGGAATGTCTTCAGAAGACACACCCTGGTTACCCAGCTCGCGGTAGAAGGGCACGTTAGCATCACCATTGATGGTGGAAACCACGGCGGTTTTCTTGCCTGTGCCGCCAAAGCGCTTGATTTCAGCAACGATGTTTTGCCAGTCGGAGTGACCGAAGGGGGTGTAGTTGATCATGATGTCGCTTTCAGCCACACCATTGGCCTTGAGGTAGGCTTCCAGAATACGGTTGGTGGTACGCGGGTAGACATAGTCAGTACCGGCCAGTACCCAGCGCTCGACGCCCATTTCTTCGCGCAGATAATCCACGGCGGGAATGGCTTGCTGGTTCGGTGCCGCGCCGGTGTAGAACACGTTGCGTGAGGACTCTTCACCCTCGAATTGCACCGGGTAGAACAGCAGGCCGTTGAGCTCTTCGATCACTGGCAGTACCGCCTTGCGCGATACCGAGGTCCAGCAGCCGAAGATGGCGTCGACATTGTGTTGCTCGATCAGCTCGCGGGTTCGCTCGGCGAACAGCGGCCAATCGGATGCCGGGTCAACCACGACGGCTTCCAGTTGCTTACCGAGCAAGCCGCCTTTCTTGTTCTGCTCTTCCACCAACATTTCGATGGTGTCTTTCAGCGTGGTTTCCGAAATGGCCATGGTGCCGGACAGGGAGTGCAGTACGCCGACCTTGATGGTGTCTGCCAGTGCGGTCAGGCTGCTGACAGCCAGGCCGCAAGCAAGGCCGATCGCGCTGGCCTGTTTGACAATTTTTTTCAGTTGCATGGGTCAATCTCCAAAATGTGAGCGGGTTCAACCGGGGTAAAAAAAGTCTTCAAGCTGCGGGTGTCTGGGTGCACAGTTACCTCCCTGTTATGTGCTGCGGGCATCACTGCCTGCGGTTGCCAGCCTGCTGCATAGGCAGGCCATGTCTCAGTTGCTGGCATCGTCGGCCAACAAGCTGTTATGCGGGTTTTGCCGGGCCTCGAAGATCATGTGCAAAGTGATCTTGCGCACTTCAGCTTTGCTTTCTTCGATGTGGGTTTTCAGCAATAGCTGAGCTTCATCAGCGCGGCGCTTGATGATGGTGCGCAGGATTTCACCGTGCTCACGGTAGGTTGCTTCGATGCGTGGGCGTTTGGTGAAGTCGATACGCCGGACAATACGCAGGCGTTCGGTCACATCGTGGTGAATACGCGCCATTTCACGGTTGCCGGTGGCTTCTACCAGTTGTTCATGAAAGCGTTCGTCCATGGCGCACACGGTTGGGCCGTGGTCCAGGCGCTGGGCTTCGGGTACCAGCCAGTTAGCCTTCAATTGTTCCAGATCAGGTGCTGGCTCCATTTCGCACAAGCGTTTTACCGCCGCCATTTCCAGCACGATGCGGACGTCATAGAGCTGTTCGTACTGTTCAAAATCGAAGGGTTTGACCTGCCAGCCACTGCGAAAGGACACCTCGACAAAGCCTTCACGTTGCAAGCGAGTCAAGGCCTCACGCACGGGGGTACGGCTGACTTGCATGCTTTCGGCCACTTCGTTTTCGCTGAAGCGATCGCCGGGTAACAGCTGAAAGTCGAAAATACGCTCTTTCAATTCCTGGTAAATGCGCTCGGTCAGGCTTTGGCGTTTGCCACTGGCGGGTTTCACCGAGGCAATATCACTGGGGCGCAGGCTTCGGGTCTGTTTCATTCTTGCAGTACCAGTAAAAGATCACCGGCATTGACCTGCATGCCCGGTTGGCAATGAATAGCGCTGACTTTGGCAGCGCGGTCGGCATGAATGGCAAATTCCATTTTCATGGCTTCGACGATGATCAGCGGCTGCTCGGCCTCGACCTGCTGGCCGGGCTCGACCAGCAGTTTCCAGATACTGCCGCTGATATCGGCGGTCACGGCATGGCCGTCCACCTCGATAGGTCCCTGGCTGGGCTTGGCCTGCAGGGCAGCATCGACTTGCGCCTCTTCATCGGCTTGCCAGAGCGCAACCTCGGCGGTAAAAGCGGCTTGTTGGCGGATTTTGAATTGTTCAATGTCAGCAGCATTGTCGGCAAGAAAAGCCTGGTGTTCGCCAAGGTCGAAATAGCTGTCTTCAATCGTTATGTTCAGGCGGCCTTCACGGAAGGCTTCGCGCTGAACGTCCAGCTCAGCTTCGCTGACCGGGTAATAGCGCACTTGGTCGAAGAACTTGAGCAGCCAGGGCTCACCATTGACGAACACCGGGCTTTTGAGAAACTTGTTCCAGATCGGCAGGGTGCGCCCGACCAGCTGGTAGCCGCCAGGTGAGTCCATGCCGTAGATGCACATATACACGCCGCCAATGCCGACGGTGCCCTCGGCGGTATAGGTACGTGCCGGGTTGTATTTCGACGTCAGCATGCGGTGGCGCGGGTCGATGGGCACCGCGCAAGGCGCGCCCAGGTAAACATCCCCGAGACCAAGGACCATATAGCTGGCGTTGAACAGCACCTCACGAACCTGCTCGATACTCTCCAGGCCGTTGATCCGACGCATAAACTCGGTATTGCTCGGCAGCCAGGGGGCGGTATCGCGGACGGACTGACGGTAGCGGGACACGGCATCCAGCGTGGCGGAATCCTCGAACGCCATTGGCAGGTGCAGGATACGGCTGGGTACCCGCAGTTGGCGTGCATCAGGTAGTTGCAGCTCCAGATCCAGCAATTGACTGACCAGTGCGTCTTGATGCAGCACCCGGCTGTCATAGTTGATTTGCAACGAGCGTACGCCGGGTGAGAGTTCGATAATGCCGGCGATCGGCTGGGCTTTAAGCGCTTCCATCAGCGCATGCACCCGCAGGCGCAGTGCCAGGTCGAGCACATTGGGGCCGTACTCGAGCAGGATATATTTGTCGCCGGCCTGGCGATAAGTCACCAGTGGACGTTCAGCCTGTTCTGGCAAACTGGCGAGAATGCATGCGGAAAGATCGTGTTCACGTGCGGGTTCAGGCTGGGGGCTGATAGCAGCAGGCACCAGCAGGTCGAGCATGGCCTGATCCTGAGCGTGTTCCATGGTCAGTGCCGTATCAAAGCTCAGGCGTTTGAAACGGATACGGTCGCCAGGTTTTACTTGGCCAACCTTCCACAGCTCGGCCTTGACGATGGTCACCGGGCAAACGAAGCCACCCAGGCTGGGGCCGTCCTTGGTCAGAATGACGGGCATATCGCCGGTGAAATTGATCGAACCCACGGCGTATTCGGTGTCGTGGATATTGGACGGGTGCAGGCCGGCCTCACCGCCATCACTGCGTGTCCAGGTTGGCTTGGGGCCATTAAGCCGGATCCCCAGACGATTGGAGTTGTAGTGCACTTCCCAGGCGGTGCTGAAGAACATCTCGATGGCATCATCGGTAAAGAAATCGGGTGCGCCATGCGGGCCATAGAGTACGCCGATCTCCCATTCCTGCGGGTAGTCAGGAATCAGCCCAGCAGGCGCGCTGGCCGGAGTGAAGGCGGGCGCCGGTGTTGTGCAGGCCGCGATCGCCGGGTTACTGATGGGTAGCATGTCGGTGGCACGCAGCGTACGCCCGGCATGGCCGCCAAACTGGCCCAGCGCAAAGGTTGAGCGGCTGCCCAGGTATACGGGGACGTCAATGCCGTTGCGTACCGCCAGATAACCGCGGCAACCGGTTTCAGCCTTGCCAACATCCAGTACTTGGCCGGCTTTGACCGCGACGGGTGCCCAGAAAATTACCGGCTCACCATCGAGCGTGGCGGCGGAGCTGGCGCCGGTCAGCGCAATCAGCGCGTCCTGATGGAAGCGCAGCTTGGGACCGATCAGGGTGAACTCCAACCCGGCAGCCTGCTCGTGGTTACCGACAATACGATTGGCCAGTCTGAAGGCGTAGTCATCCATGGGGCCGGATGGCGGCACGCCGATGCTCCAGAAACCGCTGCGCCCCGGATAGTCCTGTACGCTGGAGTAGGTGCCGGGATAGAGCACTTCGATCACCGGTGGGGCGTAGTCAAAGCTAGCTAGTCGGTTGGTCGCCACCTCGCCAGCCGCGAAGAAGTCGCTGGCGACGATCTGGCGCAGATAGTCCAGGTTGCTGGCAATGCCGGCTATTCGGGTGTCATTCAGCGCGGCAACCATCTTGCTGATGGCGTCGACACGATCGGCGCCGTAGACAATGATCTTGGCAATCATCGGGTCGTAATAAGGCGTTACTTCAGTGCCGCTGGCTACCCAGGTATCAATGCGCGCGTCCTGAGGGAAGACGACCTCGGTCAGTACCCCGGGCGAGGGCTGGAAATCGCGCACAGGGTCTTCGGCATACAGGCGTACTTCGATGGCCGCGCCCTTGGGCTGAATAGCTTGCTGGTCCAGCGCGGGTGGTTGGCCGGCGGCGGTGAGTATCATCCACTCGACCAGATCAACGCCGGTGCAGAGCTCCGTGATCGGGTGCTCCACTTGCAGGCGGCTGTTGACCTCGAGAAAGTAGAAAGCATCGCGTTGGCCATCGTAGATGTACTCGATGGTGCCGGCACTGCGGTAGTTGACCGCCTGACCCAGGCTAACCGAGGAATCCAGCAAGGCTTGTCGGGTGGTGGCTGGCAGATTGGGCGCTGGGGTTTCCTCAACCACTTTCTGGTTGCGTCGCTGCAAGGAGCAGTCCCGCTCACCTAGCGCGATAACCTGGCCGTTGCCATCGCCAAAAATCTGTACTTCAACATGCCGTGCATCAGCGATAAAGACTTCCAGAAATACGCCGCTGTCACTGAAAAAGTTCTGCCCCAGGCGTTTGACGCTGTCATAGGCCTCAAGTAGTGCCGGCTCATCATCGCAGCGGGTCAAGCCGATACCACCGCCCCCGGCAGTACTCTTCAACATCACCGGGTAGCCCAGTTTTGCTGCGGCTATTTTTGCTTCATCCAGCGAGTTGAGTAGCGGCGTGCCGGGAATCAAGGGGACTCCGGCCGCTTCGGCGACCTCGCGTGAGGTGTGCTTGAGGCCAAATTGGCGAATCTGCTCCCCGGTGGGGCCGCAGAAGGCGATACCGGCTGCTTCGCACTGGTCAGAAAAGTCAGCATTCTCTGACAGAAAGCCATAGCCAGGGATGATGGCCTGAGCACCGGTTTCTTTGGCCGCAGCCAGAATCAGGTCAGCGCGCAAGTAGCTGTCAGCCGCGCTTTGGCCGCCCAGAGCGACAGCGCTGTCGCAAGCGCTGACATGTGCGCTGTTACGGTCAGCATCGGAATACACGGCAATGGAGCGAATGCCCATCTGTTTAAGGGTGCGGGCAATACGCACGGCGATTTCGCCGCGGTTGGCAATCAATACGGCATCAAACATGGCGGGAAGCCTTAAGAACGGGTGCTGGTGAGAAGGACTCGCGCGTTGCTGGCGAGTCGGTGGGGATGTATGTGTTGGCAGAGCTATTGACGATCCGGGTCATGGTGATTCTTCCCTGTTGGCGGTTGCATGCCATCTTGTATACATGACTGTATTCAGGGATCGTGCCAGAATGCACCCAGGTGCTAGGCTTTGGTGTTATTTGTTAATTATTTCAATGCGTTGGGTAGGTTTTTACGCAGTAAGTATGCATCGTCAGGCGGATATTATATGGGCTGCGTTGCGCCGCAATGGTGCACGAGCTGGCCCTCTCTCTGTGCTTTTGGTGCATTTTTTTCGCCCCCTATTGACCCCAGGGTCGCTTGGTCTTATGGTTCGCCTCGAACGTTGAGGCTGGCACGATCCATACGGCTCAAGTACTGACGACGAGACAGCAAGACTGCAGTGGCCGCAGACTTATTGCTTTCGGCGCACGCCTTGGGAAGTAGGCGAACCAAAGTGGGGATACTGATCAGACGTTCGCACCCCCGGGTTGTGTGTTGGCTGAGCGTTGCTGCCGTCGGTAAACGAGTTGTCATTGTGCTGCGGCTATACTTGTAGCAGCCATGAGGGCTTGTCCGCTCTGCATCTGATCATCATGTCCTCACGCGGCCCGATTCAAAATTTGTTGCTTTGGAGCCGATGCCATGACCGTCAAACTGGACGATTACTTCGATCGCGAAACCTTCAACCGCATGCAAGCGGTTGCTGAACAGCATGAGACCCCCTTTCTGGTGGTCGACCTCAAGACCATTGAACGTGCCTATGATGAACTGGTAGAGGGCTTTCCCTTTGCCCGTGTGTATTACGCGGTCAAGGCTAACCCGGCCAATGAAGTGCTGGGTTTGCTGAAAGACAAGGGCGCGAATTTCGATATCGCTTCTATTTATGAGCTGGAAAAGGTCATGGCGCTGGGCGTCAAGCCGGAACAGATCAGCTTTGGCAATACCATCAAGAAGTCCCGACACATACGCACTTTTTACGAAAAGGGCGTGCGTCTGTATGCCACCGACTCCGAAGCCGATCTGCGCAATATTGCCAAGGCCGCACCGGGATCCAAAGTCTATGTGCGTATTCTGACTGAAGGCTCAACCACCGCCGATTGGCCGCTGTCCCGCAAGTTTGGTTGTCAGACTGATATGGCCATGGACCTGCTGGTGCTGGCCCGGGAACTGGGCCTGGAGCCGCACGGCGTGTCTTTCCATGTCGGTTCGCAGCAGCGCGACATCGGTGCCTGGGATGCGGCCATTGCCAAGGTCAAGGTGATCTTCGAGCGCTTGAAAGAGGAAGATGGCATCTCCCTGAAGATGATCAATATGGGTGGCGGTTTTCCGGCCAACTATCTGACCAAGACCAATACCATGCAGACCTACGCGGAAGAAATTACCCGCTTTCTGCAGGAAGACTTTGGTGACGACCTGCCGGAAATCATCCTTGAGCCGGGTCGTTCGCTGATTGCCAATGCCGGCATTCTGTTCAGTGAAGTGGTTCTGGTGTCACGTAAGTCACACACCGCCTTGGAGCGCTGGGTCTTTACCGATGTTGGCAAGTTCAGTGGTCTGGTGGAAACCATGGACGAGTCGATCAAGTTCCCGATCTGGACGGATAAGAAAGGCGAGCTGGAAGAGGTGGTGCTCGCCGGACCGACCTGCGACAGTGCCGACATTATGTATGAAAGCTACAAATACGGCTTGCCACTGAATCTGGCTATTGGTGATCGCCTGTGCTGGCTGTCGACCGGGGCTTATACCACCAGCTATAGTTCGATCGAATTCAATGGCTTTCCGCCGCTGGAAGCGTTTTATGTCTAAAGCACGTGGCGCTTCGGACAGCAGCAAGCGCTAAGCTTAGATAATAAAAAGCCCGCCCCGATAGTGATCGAGGCGGGCTTTTTTACACTGTGCTTACAGCTTGGTTTAAGCGAACTTCTGGATATTTTCCATCAGTTCTTTCAGCGCTTCGATATTGTCTTTCGGGTGCACGGCACCTTCAAAGCTGCACAATTTCTCGAAGTTGGCCGCCACATCTTCCGGGGTGAAGCCTTCATCCGGGTTGAAGCCGATACCCAGTGAGCGCTCCCAGCGGACTTTACCCATCCAGCCGCCACCGACCTCGAACAGGCTGCCGGTTTCCTGGCAATCGGGTGAGCACAGGTAGGCCACCAAGGGGCTGA
Source organism: Pseudomonadaceae bacterium (assembly GCA_007692485.1). Lineage (GTDB taxonomy): Bacteria > Pseudomonadota > Gammaproteobacteria > Pseudomonadales > Pseudomonadaceae > Halopseudomonas. The sequence continues at coordinate 11,169 of REBY01000043.1, forward strand.
CCAGCTCAGGCTTGAGCTTGTCAAAAGCGCCAGCCGGGAACAGGCCTTCAGTCATGCGCGTGCCACCAGTTGGGGCAATGGCATTGACGAAGATGTTGTTTTTGCGACCTTCGATGGCCAGGGTGCGGGTGAAGCCATACAAGCCCAGCTTGGCCATGCCGTAGTTGGCCTGACCGAAGTTACCGTAGATGCCTGAGGTTGAAGAGGTGAAGATAATGCGACCGAAGTTGTTATCCTTCATGTGCGGCCAGGCAGCTTTGGTGGTTTTGTATGCACCTTCAACGTGAACCTTGTAGATCAGGTCCCAGTCGTCGTCGGTCATCTTGGCGAAGCTCTTGTCGCGCAGGATACCGGCGTTGTTGACAACTACGTCGATACGGCCAAAGTTGTCCATGGCGCATTCGACGATACGGTCACCGTTGATCACATTTTCCGGGTTGGCGATAGCAGTGCCGCCAGCAGCCTTGATCTCTTCTACTACTTTCAGAGCGGCTTCGCTGTTGGCGCCTTCACCCTGGGCGCTGCCACCCAGATCATTAACGATGACCTTGGCGCCATGCTTGGCGAACAGCAGGGCGTGGGCACGGCCAATACCACCACCGGCACCGGTAACGATGACGACCTTGTCGTCAAAACGGATATCGCTCATGGAAATCTCCTGATTCTGGGCAGAGGAAAAAAGGGCACTTAGTGTCAAACAGTCGTTCGAACAAGGCAAGCACCGCTTGCCGGATGAATGGCGGGCAATAAGTCAGCGTATGGCCAGGCTGGAAGGCGCCCGGGCTGCCAGTGCGGCAGCCCGGGAACCCCTTGCGCTCAGATCTTGCCCTGAATACGCATGGCTTTCAGGCGCCGGCCTGAAGCCGACTCGTTGACGTTGAGCACGTGATCACCGATGCGTTCAAGACGATTAAGCACATCAATAAAGACCACGCCGGCACGGGTTGAATAGGCGCCGCTTTCCAGTCGCGCATAATGGGTGTCGCGGAACTTGTCGCGCAGGTCATCCACGGCATCTTCCAGCTCGATGGCGTGATCGAGGTTAACGGTGTTCGGGTTTTTGCTCGCATTCTTGTGCATGTTCTGGATGGCAGCGCGCAGCGCGCCCATCATCTCGACCATTTCTGCCTCGGCTTCAGTCGGCCAGTTCAGTTGGCCGTCATGCATTTTCACGAACAGCTTGGAGATTTGGTAATAGATGTCGGCAATCCGCTCCAGATCGTTGATCATCATCTGCATAAAGCGCATGCGTTCGGTCAACCCATGTTCCATGTTGGTATGTTCGCTGATACGCACCAGGAAGTCGGAGATCTCGATCTCCAGCAAATCAGTATCCTGTTCCAGTTTGTGAATGCGCTCTTTGAGCTTCTCATGGTCCGCTTTGGGATCAAACAGCAGCTCATGAACCTTGTCATGCATTTCTTCGATAATACCGGTGAACTGTTGCAGCTCGTTTTGCACCTGCTCAATGGCCAGCAGAGGCGAGGTCATAACCCCGGTACTGATATAGCGCAGGTGGAATTCGTCTTCGTCTTTTGGGCCACGATCAGGCTGAACGTATTCGACAAAGCGCACCAGGTAGGGCACAAAAGCAAACAACAGCACGACGTTGAGTACGTTAAAAGTGGTATGGAATAAGGAGAGCGCGAGGGTGGCATTGGGGCGCGACTCAGCCGCCCCCTCCATCACCGATATTGGCGTCTCGGTGAATAGCTGCACGATGCTGTCCATCAGGTGCAGCATGGGGTAGATGACTATCAGCATCCAGGTGACACCGATAATATTGAAGAAAAAATGGAATCTTGCCGCTCGCTTGGCGTGTACGTTACCCACTAATGCAGCAATGTTGGCGGTCACCGTAGTGCCCACGTTTTCACCCAGAATCATGGCGGCGGCAATCGGGAAAGAAATCCAGCCCTCAAATAGCATCACCAGGGTAATGGCCGTCGCGGCAGAGGACGATTGTGTCAACAGGGTCAGTAGCGTACCGACAAACACGAACAAGAGTAATGAGGCGTAGCCATAGTCGGTGAAGGTATCCAGGAAAGCGAAGATTTCCGGATTGGTGTTGATGTCCGGCACGGCGCCCTTGATGAATTCCAGGCCGATAAACAGAATACCGAAGCCAACCATGGACTCGGCGATATTACGCATACGGCTGTTGCTGGAAAACAGGAAGACAAAAAATACCCCGATCAACGCAATGGCGATCGGGGTGATCTGGAATTTGAAGCCGAAGAGAGCCACCAGCCAGGCGGTAATAGTGGTGCCAATATTGGCGCCCATGATGACGCCAGTTGACTGCACAAAGGTCAATAAGCCTGCGTTAACAAAGCTGACGGCCATGACTGTGGTGGTGGTTGATGATTGGGTAATAGCCGTCGTACCAAAGCCAGTCAGCACACCAGTCAGTCGATTACGCGTCATGCCACTGAGGATGGCTTTCAGTCGCCCGCCGGCAATCTTTTGCAGGCCTTCACTGAAAATCTTCATGCCGAAGATAAAAATCCCCAGCGAACCGACCAGTTGCAGAAAGTCAAACAACGTATACGTCATGGATCACCGCTTTGTGCTGTGCATGGCTACAACCAGGCTGTTATGGGTGCTGTGAACAGACTGGCCGGGTTCATGAAAAACGTCACAAACATGTAACGTGCGCGCATTATAGCGGCCGATCCCGTGTTCGGCTGCCCTTGTGGGAATTTTTTTGTCGCTCGGCTGACGAGCGTCAATTCATCAGGCTGATGGGGCGGTTACGAGGCGCTGAAATAGCCGCAGAAAGCCGTGATCAATGCCTTCTGCGACTATGCTCGGGAGGGTTAGAGCAGTTCCACTGCCACTGCGGTTGCTTCACCACCGCCAATACACAGGGAAGCAACACCGCGCTTGCCACCGGTTTTCCGTAAGGCGTTCAACAGGGTGACAATAATGCGTGAGCCGGTTGAGCCTACCGGGTGGCCCTGAGCGCAAGCCCCGCCGTAAATGTTGACCTTGTTATGGTCGAGGCCGTGTTCACGCATGGCAAGCATGGTGACCATGGCAAAAGCTTCATTGATTTCGAACAGGTCTACATCGTCCTTGCTCCAACCGGTCTTGTTGAACAGGTTGCGCATCGCTCCGACCGGGGCCAGGGTGAATTCACTCGGGTCCTGACTCTGGGTCGCATGGCCGACGATGCGCGCCAGTGGTTTGAGCCCGCGCTTGTCGGCTTCAGCGGCCGTCATCAGCACCAGTGCACTGGCACCATCGGAAATCGAGCTGGCGTTGGCGGCGGTAATGCTGCCGTCCTTCTTAAACGCAGGTTTCAGGCCGGGAATCTTGTCCAGGTTGGCCTTGTGTGGCTGCTCATCATCCTTGACCACGACTTCGCCCTTGCGGGTGCTGACCGTGACCGGAACAATCTCGCTGTCCAGGTTGCCGTTTTCAATGGCGGCTTGAGCGCGCTTGAGCGATTCGATAGCGTACGCATCCATGTCTTCACGGCTGATACCCTGCTGCTCTGCGGTGTCTTGAGCGAAGGAGCCCATCAGGCGGCCGGTCGCAGCGTCTTCCAGGCCATCAAAAAACATGTGGTCCTTGATTTCGCCATGACCCATGCGCAGACCGCCGCGCGCTTTTTCCATCAGGTAGGGCGCATTGGACATGCTCTCCATACCACCAACTAACATGATCTGGTTGCTGCCAGCTTTCAGGCTGTCATGCGCCAGCATCACGGCTTTCATACCAGAACCACAGAGTTTGTTGATGGTCGTACAGCCAGTACTGGCCGGCATACCGGCTTGCAAGCTGGCCTGGCGTGCTGGGCCTTGCTTGAGGCCGGCGGGCAGAACGCAGCCCATAATCACTTCTTGCACGTCGCCAGCTTCGATACCGGCGCGGGTAATGGCTTCGCGCATGGCGACGGCGCCCAGTTCCACGGCGCTGAGAGCCGCCAGGCTGCCTTGAAAACCACCCATGGGGGTGCGCGCACCACTGACAATAACGATATCGTTATCCGACATGCTGATACTCCTGATACATGACTTTTATGTTGGTTACGGTCATAAATTGTACACTATATCTTAGGTTTGATTTTAATCACCCCCTAAACAGGGGTAGCAATCTGGTGTACTTTAGGCCGTTTAAAGCCCTGCGTTAAGCGACAGCGGCTATAGTAAGCAAAGCGCTTGCTCGACCCAACAATCTCAACAACAGGTAGGTCACGATGCTCAAGACACGCGTACTCAAACCCACAGATGAAGCCCATTCCACGCCCCTATTGATCAAAAGCCTGCTGCTGTCTGGGCGCCGCTATGAAAGTAGCCAGGAGATCGTTTACCGTGATATCAGCCGCTACGACTACACCACCTTTAATCAGCGCATCTGCCAGGTTGCCAATGCGCTGACCAAGGCTGGGGTTAAAGCTGGCGATACGGTTGCGGTCATGGATTGGGACAGCCATCGCTATCTGGAACTGATGTTTGCTGTACCCATGCTGGGGGCGGTGATGCACACCATCAATATCCGCCTGTCGCCGGAACAGATCCTTTACACCATGAATCATGCCGAAGACATCTTTGTGCTGGTTATCAGCGAATTCGTGCCTATCTACAAGGCCATCGAAGGCCAGTTGACCTCGGTGGAGAAAACCATTCTG
>REBY01000067.1 GCA_007692485.1 Pseudomonadaceae bacterium
TATTCGCCAGATACGGCCACCGGGCGCCTTGGCTTGCTGGAGCTGCGTGGCTTCGAAATGCCCCCGCATGCAGAAATGAGTTTAATGCAGCAGTTGCTGATCCGTGCCCTGGTAGCGCGTTTTTGGGCGAAGCCCTATCGCAAACCATTGACGCGCTGGGGAACCGCATTGCATGACCGCTGGATGCTGCCGCATTATCTCTGGCGCGACCTGGTCGAGGTGATCGAAGATTTGCGCAGCCATGGTTTTGCTTTTTCGGCCGAATGGTTCCGTCCGCACCTGGAGTTTCGTTTTCCGCAGTTGGGTGAGGTGCAGTACGACGGTGTGACCATCAATTTGCATCAAGCAATCGAGCCCTGGCACGTATTGGGTGAAGAGAGTAGTGGTGGTGGTGTCGCACGTTATGTGGATTCCTCGGTTGAGCGCTTGCAGGTCACCGTACAGGACTTCAATCCGTCCCGGCATGTACTGACCTGTAATGGCTTTAAAGTGCCTCTGCAAGCCACTGGCGTGCCGGGAGAGGCCGTCGCGGGTGTCCGCTACCGTGCCTGGCAACCGTCCTCGGCCCTGCACCCGATGATTCCGGTGCACGCGCCTTTGGTATTTGATCTGGTCGATCGCTGGAATGAGCGCTCCCTGGGTGGCTGCACCTATCATGTGGTGCATCCCGCCGGTCGCAACTTCGAAAGCTTCCCGATCAACGCCAATGAAGCCGAATCGCGGCGGATGGCCCGCTTCTGGGCGTACGGGCATACCCAAGGGCCGATGGAGCGCATTGCCCAGGCTCCCGGTCAGGAATACCCGCATACCTTGGATTTACGCCGCGCCGGGGTGCCGCCAACTGGTTTATAATACGACTTTGTCACCATTAAGCGGGCGCCTGTCGGGCGCTCGCAGGTAATCTCTATGCACCCCAGCAGCGCCGCTCCAACTGCCATTCAGTCCCTGCTTGACGGCTTGCCTGCAGCCACGCAATTCAGCGAGGTTCAGGACAGTCGCGGGCAATTGCGCGCGCATTGGCAGAAGCTGCTGGACGAGTTTGCCCAACTGGGACCAGAAACGTTGGCCTTGCGCTCGGAAGAAGCGCAGAACCTGTTGCATGAAAATGGTGTGACCTTCAATCCCTACGAGGATCACCCGGGTCAGCTGCGTTCCTGGCAACTGGACTGTCTGCCTTTTGTTATTAGCACTCCGGAGTGGGAAAGCCTGGAAGCGGGTCTGACCCAGCGCAGTCGATTGCTCGAACATCTGGTGGATGACCTCTATGGCGAGCGGCGGGTCATTCGCGAAGGCTTGCTACCCCCTGAGCTGGTCTATACCCACCCCGGTTTTTTGTTCTCTGCCGCCGATGACCCGCCGCAGCAGGAACGACCCTTGCTGATTCGCCACGGTGTTGACTTGACCCGTGATGCCAATGGCCAATGGCAGGTACTCGGCGACTGGACCCAGTCACCGGCAGGTGCTGGTTACGCGCTGGAAAATCGCATTACCCTGGCGCGGGCTTTGCCAGGCATTTATCGTGATGCGCCGATCAAGCGCCTGGCAGGTTTTCTGCAAGCTGAGCACCGCTGCCTGGCAAGTCTGGCCAATGGGCAAAAAGAAAACCCGAATATTGTTCTGTTGTCGCCAGGGCCGGGTAGCCCCGGCTATTTCGAACATGCCTGGCTGGCCAATTACATGAACTTCTCCCTGGTCGAAGGCGCTGATCTGGTGGTTCGTGGTGGCCAGGTGCAGATGCGTACTCTCGGCGGCCTGACTCAGGTTGATGTCATTGTGCGCATGATCAATGATCCCTGGTGCGATCCACTGGAATTGCGGCCGGATTCGCTGCTCGGGGTGCCGGGGCTTTTGCAGGCTGTGCGCAACGGTGAAGTCCGCATCGCCAACGCACTGGGTACCGGTGTACTGGAACATCCGGCGCTGGCGGCTTTTCTGCCGGGGCTGTGTCAACGCTTGCTCGGTGAGACCCTGTTACTACCGTGCCGGGATACGCGTTGGTGCGGTGACGCCCTGGCGCGTAATGAAGTCCTGCATGCACTGGACGATTGGGTCTTGCGCGACATTACCCAGCCTGGGGTAACGCTGTATCCGGCACAGCTGGATTCTGCTGCGGTACAACGTTTGAGACTTGACCTGGAGCGACGAGGGCACCTGTTTACCGCCCAGCGTCCGCTTGAAACGGCGGTGACTGCCGGTTTCAATCCGCAAACGCGACGGCTGGAAGAGCAGCATACTACCTTGCGCTGCTTTACCCTGGTGGAGCCGGAAGATCTCAGTAAACCGGTGGGGCAGCGTAACTATCGGGTAATGCCGGGTGGCCTGGCGTGGGTGGGTGAACCCGGGTCTCCATTGATGCAAAGTCGCATGGTCAAGGATGTCTGGGTGTTGGCGCCGGTGCCGCAGCCGCATATCAGCCTGCTGCGCCAGGCGCAGGGGCCTATTGTGGTTACCCGCGACGGTAAGGATCTACCCTGCCGGGTAGCAGAAAGCCTGTTCTGGATGGGACGCTACGGTGAGCGTCTGGATACGCGCTCAAGGCTGTTGCGTGAATCCCTTGCGCGGCTACTGCAGGAGGATCGCCTGGAGGCGGGGGTGCATATTCTGCCCGATTTGCTGACTGCGCTGGAAATACCCATTGATGCGGAAAGCGGCTTGCCGGCGGATATCGATGAAGATGAACTGCCGATTGCCAATATGCGCTTTTCCCGGGATTACATTGCCTTTCGTGACCGCTTGTTGCAGCTGTTCAATGACGATCAGCCGGATGGTTTACCGGAACTATTTGGTCATTTTGTGCGCAATAGCCGCTCGGTACGGGATCATTTGGGTGACGACACCTGGCGCGCGGTCAACGGCATGCGTCAGCGTTTCAATAACCTGTCGCGCACACGGGGTATTGTGGTGGGGCAGCGTCATCTGGAAGCCATGGTGCTGGATCTGGCGGCTTTCTTTGGCTTGTGCAACGAAACCATGCCACACCATTACGGCTGGCGCTTTCTCGATATTGGCCGCTTTATCGAGCGCACACTCAGTAGCCTCGAATTGCTCAAATTAGCGTTGCTGACAGCCAACCAACCGGGCATACCGCTCTGGGAGGTGGTGCTGGCGACTACAGATAACTTTACCGTGTACCGCCGTCGCTACCGTTCGCAGTTGCATCCCTCGGCGATTCTCGACTTATTGCTGTTTGATGAAACCAACCCGCGCTCAGTCGGCTATATGCTCAAGCGGCTCGGGCGGCAGATCGAGCGCTTGCCTAGCCCCGGTAGTTCTCCCTACCGTAACCTGGAGACACGTTTGATCATTGAAGCCAGCAGTAGCCTGCATCTGGTAGACATCAACACCCTAGGCGATCTGGAACACTCGGCCGAAGCTCGTGCGGCTTTGACTGAGTTGCTCGACCGGCTGATTCGTCCGATGGCTGAGTTGTCCAATGCGGTATCACACAGTCATTTCAGTCATGTCGAGCTGCCGCGTCAGCTGGTCACCATGCAATACGGTAACTGAGCATGAAATATCAATTGCGCCATACCACCAGTTACGAATACAGCGGCCAGGTCAGCCTGAGTCATAACGAGGCGCGCATGCTGCCGCGTGAACTGCCTTGGCAATGGGTGGGCAAGACACAGATCAGTATTGACCCCGTGCCGGTACGCCAACGTGAACGGACAGACTTTTTCGGCAATCGGGTCGTGTATTTTTCCGTAGAGCAATTACACAGCAACTTGCAGGTAACCTTGACCTGTAATGTCGAGACCCGCCAGCGGCCAGCCCAGGATATTTTTTCCAGCATGCCCTGGGAGCAAGCCGTACAGGCTTTACAGCATGATCTGTCCTGCAGTAATGCCGATACTCTGGAAGCACGCTTGTTCGCTCTGGATTCAGCCTTTGTTCAGCAACATGACAGCCTGGCCAACTATGCCCGTCAAAGTTTCACCCCCGGCTGCAATCTGGTTGATGCCGTCAGTACGCTGAATCAGCAGATTTTCTCCGATTTCACCTACGACCCGGACTTCACCACAGTGGCGACGCCAGTAGAGGAGGTCTTGGCTAACCGTCGCGGTGTTTGTCAGGACTTTGCGCATTTGGCGATAGGCTGCCTGCGTTCGTTAGGTCTGGCCGCACGTTATGTCAGCGGCTATATGGAGACCTTGCCGCCGCCAGGGCAGGAGAAGCTGCTCGGGGCCGACGCTACGCATGCCTGGTTGGCTGTTTATGTGCCTGGCTGGGGGTGGTTGGAAATTGACCCAACCAACGGCTGCCTGCCGGATGAGCGTTATATCGTGTTGGGCTGGGGGCGGGATTATGCGGATGTGACCCCGCTGAAAGGGGTGATGACCGGTGGCGGCGAGCATGAGTTGAGTGTGGCTGTGGATGTGATCCCAAGTCCGGTCGAAGACAACGACCGGCTGACATTCAACCTGCAAGCACCGTATTGAGTCTTGCAGCCCGGCAATTACTGCCGGGCCATATCCGTCGCTGTGCGTCGATGCACATCCTGTAGTACCAGGTCCAGTGCCTGGCGGCTACCGCCAGCGGCGCCATGATTGACAATGGCGGTGACTGCCCAGCTTTTGCCATTGCCGTCGCGGGTAATGCCGGCAATTGCACGCACATTGCGCAGTGAGCCTGTCTTGATATGCGCTTCACCAACCAGCGGTGTGTTATGCAGGCGTCGACGCATGGTGCCGTCCATCGCTGCCAACGGCATGGAAGAGATGAATTCGGCTGCGAAAGGGCTCTGCCAGGCGGCTTCCAGCATCAAGGCCATATCACGCGCAGTCATACGCTCGATGCGTGACAGCCCGGAGCCGTTGTCGATGACCAGGCCGTTCGGCTGAATACCCTTGCCCACCAACCAGTTCTCAATGACCCGAACTGCGGCCTTGTGATCATCCGCATCCGCCGCTGTACGGTGTTCACGGCCAATGGTCAGCAGCAGCTGTCGCGCCATGGTGTTGTTGCTGAACTTGTTGATATCACGCACAACGCTGACCAGATCCGGTGAGGTGTTGCGCGCCAAGCGGCGCGCGCCAGAGGGCAGGGTGCCGATACGATTGATACCGGTGATCTTGCCGCCCATTTCATGCCAGGTAGTACGCACCAGGCTGGCTGTGTAGGTGGGCGCGTCCAGGGCTGAGAAGTAGCGTTGTGCACTGCAGCCTTCATGCAGGGCACCGGTTAACGTCAAGGTCGCATGCGAACCTTGGTCATCCAGGTTATAGGTAACGTTTGGCCATGGGCAGCTGCTGACTGCTGGCAGCTTACGTACCTGGTTATCGATATGGACTTCCGGCAGCGCCGGCTCAAGATGGGTACGAACACCTTCGGACTCGGCAAAGGTGCTCAAGTTGAACAGCTTCAAGTTGCTGATCAAGGGATCAGGCTCGACCAGATAGGGGCGGCTGTCATCATTACCATCATCGGGGAAGGGGATGGCGTCGGCCGGCATGCGTATATCCGCCGGTTGCAGAACCAGGTCGCCTCGCACCTCGACAATACCGTTAGCCCGCAATTCGCGCAGCAGCAGCCAGAGGCGCTCCTGGGTCAACTTGGGATCACCACCCGTACGGAAGATCAAGTCTCCGTTCAGTACACCGTTGCTGATGTCACCATTGCTGAACAACTCGGTATGCCACTGATAGTCTGGCCCCAGCAGCTCAAGCGCGGCATAGGTGGTCAGTAGCTTCATGGTCGATGCTGGATTGACGGCCTGCTCGGCATTGACGAACTGGGCCAGCCCCTGACCTTCCAGCGGAATGATCGCCAGTGACATGGCGTTGGTTGGAATCTGGGCGTTGCTCAAGGCCTGGCTAATACTGGCCGGCAGTTGTAGCGGACGATTGTCCGCAGAAAGACTGGGGGCCAGTATTAGCAATCCGGCCATGGGTAACAGACAACGCAAAAGGGTGCGGGTAATAGGCATTCCAGGCGGCTCCAATGCAGCACTTATGCTCTGACTATATCTCAGGCGTTTACGCCTGGCTATGGATGCGTGAGCGCATGAGCAAAAAGCTCAGTGGTAACACCAGCAAGCCGAATAGCAAAATAATCAAGACACTCTCGCGGCGAATCCGATAGGCATCTTCCAGCAGCTCGTCTTCGGGTACTACCAGCGCCAGGTAGGTGTCAGGCGCGCCGGCAACATCCAGCTGTTGTTGTAATACGCGCCATTGGCGGCCTTCAAGGTGCAAGCTGGTTTGTCGCTGAATCTGGTAGCCATCCTTGGAGAGTGCAGCCAGCAGGGTGCTGCCAAGCTCATTAAAGGTACGTAAGCGGCCTGGGTCGCCTTGGCGCGAGCCCACCAGGCGTTGCGGGTCATGGTAGGCAATCACGGTGCCGTCACTGGCATACAGCAAGCGCTCGCTGGAGGGTGTCAGCTCCATATTGGCCAGGCTGCGTGACAGCTGGCTGAGGGTCAGATCTGCGCCCAGTACCGCATTCTCCCCGGCCTGGCGCGCCAGGGTGGTGCCAAACTCGTTGGTGGAGAAGAAGACATAGGGCGTGGTAATGATTTGCGCGTCACTACTTTTGGCTTGCTGATACCAGGGGCGGTTTCTCGGGTCAAAGCCGTCAAACAAAGGCTGTTGGCTAGTCAGCTGTTGCAAGTCGTTGTCCAGGAACAGGTGATCGACGCGCGGCGGTAGCTGCCCTGCGCTGATGTGCCAGACCATCCACAGGGCTGCAGCCGGTGCCTGGAAGCGTTCGCGTAATTCGCTGGTGCGCAAGGGGCGTAGCATCATGTAATCGCCCGAGTCCCAGCCGATGTACAGCGAGTTCAACTGCGGGTTGTCGGATAACACGCGGGCCAGGCGTGGTAAGTGTGGTTGTCGCTGCTCAAGGCTGACAGTATCGACCAGTGGATCTAGCGCCAGTAAGTTGAGCGCGTGACGGGGCGGCAGATAGGTCTGGTTGAGTTTACCTTGTACACGTCCGCTGATATGGCCGAACAACGTATCGCCGGAGGCCAGAATGCTGCGACTGTGTTGATGGTATTGCAGGGCCGCCAGGCTGATGCCGCTGAGCAAGACGATAAAGGCCGTTAACAACATCAACGGCCAGAGCGCGATGCCAAGAGTGTGTTGCTGATTATTATTGTGCTCGTGGAGCATACGCAAAAACATCCGCTTGCAGGGTCATCGGGAAGGCTGCATGTAACGTCAGCTCAATTGACTATAGACCAGGAAAGCAAGGCGGGAGAGAGTAAGGCGGCAACACATCTTGTGTGCAGAAAAAAGTGCGATTAGATGCGGAAAAAATCCCGTGCGGTAGCGCTGGTATGCGCTGCCAGGTCGGTGATTGATTCATCCCGGCAGTCAGCCAATACGCGGCCCACTTCGGTGATGAAAGCCGGTTCATTGCGGCGGTTTTTGGGTTTGGGCGACAGGCTGCGTGGCAGCAACCAGGGGGCGTCGGTTTCAATCATCAAGCGGCCACGAGGAATATCCTTGACCAGCGGGTGCAAGTGCTGACCACGGCGTTCATCGCAGATCCAGCCCGTGATGCCGATATGTAAATCCAGATCAAGGTAGGCGTATAGCGCCTCGCGTCCGGCGGTAAAACAGTGCACGACGGCGGCCGGTAAACGGTCCCGGTAATCCTGCAGCAGGTCGATCAAGATGTCGTCAGCCTCGCGTTCATGCAAGAAAACGGGCAGCTCAAGCTCAACTGCAAGCTCAAGTTGCTCTTCTAACACTTTGATTTGCTTAGGTCTTGGTGAGAAGTCTCGATTAAAATCCAGGCCGCATTCGCCTATCGCCCGGACCGAGGGGTCCGTTGCTAGCTGACGTAGTTGTGCCTGGCTATCCGTGTTCCAGTCACGCGCCGCGTGCGGGTGCATGCCGGCGGTGGCAAACAGACGCTGCGGGTCGGCATGGCAAAGCTGGAAAACATCGGGGGCTTGTTCGAGGCTGGTGGTGGTCAATAGCATATGGCTGATACCGGCGTCCCATCCCCGTTGCAACACGGCTTCGCGGTCTTTTGCGAAGGCCTTGTCGGTCAGGTTGACGCCGATATCAATCCACTGCATGCAAACCTCAGCTACGCGGCTTGCTGCCAGTGCGCGGCTTGCTCTTGAAGTCACGCTTGGGGCGTGGCTTCAGGTTGCGGTCCACTTCACCCGGCGGCAATGGCCATGGGCGAATCTGCAGCGCGACGCCATTGACTTCAACACTGGCAACACGTGCCAGCGTAGCGTCATCCAGCTGCGGCAGATAAACACCCGAGTGCTCACTGAACAGCTTGATATGGCCAATCTGCTGACGTTGGACGCCAGCGTGACGCACCAGTGCGTCCACCAGCGGCTTGGGCATCAGACCATTGCTGCGACCACCCTGAACCTTGTAACGCACCAGACCGCTATCGCTGTCTGCGTGACGCTCCTGGCGTGGTGGCGCCTGAGGCAGATCTTTGACCGGCTCGAGCAGGGTTTTGGCACTGGGTAGCAAAGCCAGCAGAGCCGACGCCAGTTCAGTGGCTTCCATATTGGTCAGCTCGATCAGGTCAGCGACCAGCTTGTCACGTGCGGCAGTACTTTGCTCGCTGGCGACGTTCAAGCGGGTAGCCAGCTTGGTCAGGCGACCTGACTGAACCGCATCGGCACTGGGCAAAGCCTGGGCTTCAATCTTTTGCCCGGTCGCTTTTTCCAGTGCGTGCAGCAGACGGCGCTCACGCGGCGTAGCGAACAGGATCGCAGTGCCCTGACGGCCAGCCCGACCGGTCCGGCCGATGCGGTGCACGTAGGATTCGCTATCGTGCGGCAGGTCATAGTTAAGTACATGGGTGATGCGTTCCACGTCCAGACCACGGGCAGCCACGTCGGTAGCCACAACGATATCCAGTTGGCCACGCTTGAGACGATCAACCACTTGCTCACGTACCTGCTGGCTCAGGTCGCCGTTCAGCGCTGCTGCCGCAAAGCCGCGGGCTTCCAGGCGTTCAGCCAATTCCAGGCTGGCGGTCTTGGTGCGCACGAAGACGATCATGGCCTCGACCGGCTCGACTTCCAGCAACCGGGTAATTGCATCCAGCTTGTGATGGTTAGCCACTTCCCACACTTTTTGGGTGATGGTGTCCAGGCTGGTCTTCGATCCGCTGTGCAAGCGAATTTCTTTCGGCTCACGCAGGTGGTTGCGTGCGACGTTGCGCACGCCTGCCGGCATGGTCGCGGAGAACAGCGCCTTCTGGCAGTTGTCAGGTGACTCCTGGAAAACCAGCTCAAGATCGTCGGCAAAACCCATTTTGAGCATTTCATCGGCTTCGTCGAGCACCAGGTATTTTAGTTCCTGCAACTTCAGCGTGCCGCGACGCAGGTGGTCGGTCAACCGCCCTGGTGTCGCCACAACGACGTGAGCGCCGCGCTCCAGGGCCTTGAATTGCGGGCCAAAAGGCGAGCCGCCATACATGGCAAGAACGGAGAAGCCACGCATGTGTTGTGCGTAGCGCTGCAGCGCTTCAGCAACTTGCAGGGCCAGTTCGCGGGTCGGGGTAATGACCAGAGCCTGGGTTACCCGCTGACTGACATCGATCGATGCTAGCAGTGGCAGAGCAAAAGCGGCCGTTTTACCGGTACCGGTTTGCGCCAGGCCGAGCAGATCGTGACCATTCAGCAGGGTGGGAATAGCTTCCGCCTGGATAGGCGTGGGTGTTTCATAGCCGAGGCTGTTAAGGGCCTCGAGGAGCGGTGCAGGCAAGCCGAGATCGGCGAATTGCGGTGCCGCCGGAGCGGTATCGGACATACGAGAAGTAAACCTTGGGGATAAGAAGACTGCATAGTATACGCGCAATCAGGAAAAATTGCCGCAAGGTTTTTCGGTGTCTGGTCAAATCCCGGGGCAGCTGCCAGAGTAGCGATCTAAATTATTGATTCTCAAGTCTTCAGGAGCTGCGCAATGGGACGTTTGGTTGAAGGGATCTGGCGCGATGAGTGGTATGACACTGACAGCAATGACGGTGCCTTTGTACGTGAAGATGCCGGTTTTCGCGACCAGGTCGAGGCGGGCGGTCGGTTCACGCCGGAATCGGGTCGCTACCATCTTTACGTTTCCCTAGCCTGTCCTTGGGCTCACCGTACGCTTATTTTACGCACACTGAAGGGCCTTGAAGAACATATTGCGGTGACTGCTGTTCACCCGCACATGCTCGACGAGGGCTGGGTTTATGACGAGCCTGAACCACTCTACGGCTTCACCCGACATCACCAACTGTACACCCGGGCCAAGCAGGATTACACGGGCCGAGTAACGGTGCCTGTGCTGTGGGACAAGCAGGAAGAAACAATCGTCAGCAACGAATCGGCAGACATATTGCGGATCTTCAATAGCGCCTTTAATGACCTGACCGGCAATAGCGAAGACTTTTATCCTGCCGAGTTGCGCAGTGAGATCGACCGGATCAATGCTCGGGTATATGACGAGGTAAACAATGGCGTCTACAAGTCCGGCTTTGCCACCAGTCAGACGGCTTATGAGACAGCCTGCACTGCGCTTTTTGCTGCGCTTGATTGGCTCGAAGAGCTGCTTGGGGAGCGACGTTATCTGGCCGGCCAGCAGACTAGCGAAGCCGACTGGCGCCTGTTCACGACTCTGGTGCGCTTTGATCCGGTGTATCACGGCCACTTTAAATGCAACATCCGTCGTATCGAAGACTACCCCAATCTGGCCGGCTACACCCGTGAGCTGTACCAGTGGCCCGGCGTCGCCGAGACGGTCGATTTTCACCACATCAAGCAGCATTACTACTACAGTCATGACATGATCAACCCGCCGCGTATCGTGCCGCTGGGGGAGGGCATGGATTTGCGCTTGCCACACGGGCGCGAAAAACTGCGTTGAACCGTTCGCCACATCAGGGAATATTGAAATGGATTTATTATTCAAATGCCGCACGTGGGTAACCCTGCTTGTGGCCGTCTTAGTGCTCAGCGGTTGTGTGCGCTTGCCGACGCAGGTTACTCCGGTCGAGAACTTCGAGCTTGAGCGTTACCTGGGCACCTGGTACGAAATTGCCCGTCTGGATCATTCCTTTGAACGCGGCTTGAGCAGGGTGACGGCTGAGTACAGCATGCGCGATGACGGCGGTGTGCGGGTACTCAACCGTGGTTACAATGCCGCTGAGGGGGAGTGGTCAGAGGCTGAGGGCAAAGCCTACTTCGTTGGCGAGCCGGATGTTGGCTTTTTGCGGGTATCTTTTTTCGGGCCGTTTTATGGCGCCTACGGTATCTTCGAGTTGGATGAGAACTATGAATATGCCTTCGTCAGCGGCCCAACCAACAATTACCTGTGGTTGCTTGCGCGCAGTCCCGACGTCGAGGAGGCTGTGATCGAACGCTTCGTCAACCGGGCCGACGAGCTCGGCTTCGATGTTGATGAGTTGATTATGGTTGCGCATGATTAAGTCATGCCGCGCCTGATCCACCGCTGCGGGCACAGCATGCTGTGCCCCTACGCCCGGCAACATACCCACACCTGTCTCACCCCATCGTAGGGACACGGCATGCCGTGTCCTGGTCACAAGGTTCAATTTGTGCACTCGTCACCCAGCGGGCACAGCATGCTGTGTCCCTACGCGGGGAAATTGGTATATGTGCGTGGACGGGGCTCTGCGCGGTTGTAACCTTGGCGTTGGGACATGGCACACCGTCTCCAACACCCCACCAGCCCCACCGATCCCACCCGTTCGTAGGGACACGGCATGCCGTGTCCGAGCGGTCGTTAATGCTCCGGTAATGCCTGACATGGGCATCTTAATTCAGGCATCCAGCAAGACGCGCACTCTTTCCTGCAATACCGGGATAATCTCGTCTTCAAACCATGGGTTGCGCCGTAGCCAAAGATTGTTGCGTGGGCTGGGGTGGGGCAGGGGCAGGGTGTGGGGCCACCAGGTTTGCCACTGCTGGACGGTGGCAGTGACCTGGCGCGGCGCATCCGGCAGGTGCCAGGCCTGGGCGTATTGACCAATGGCAAGGGTCAGTTGCACGTCAGGCAGCTCGTTCAGTAAGCGTTGACGCCAGGTATCGGCGCACTCAGGGCGTGGTGGCAAGTCACCGCTTTTCCCCGTGCCCGGGTAACAAAAGCCCATGGGAAGTATCGCGATGCGGCTGGCGTCGTAAAAGGTGTCACGATCAATACCTAGCCAGGTACGCAATCGTTCGCCACTGGCATCGGCAAAGGGAATGCCCGCGGCATGCACCTTACGCCCTGGTGCCTGCCCGGCAATCAGAATGCGTGCAGGACTACTCGCTTGAACAACCGGGCGAGGCCCCAAGGGCAATTGCTCAGCACAGAGCGTGCAATTGCGCACGTCCTTGAGCAAGTCAATCAATGTGATCATAACTGTGGTTGGTAGCGACTACCCGATTACGGCCTTGTTCTTTGGCCAGGTAGAGGCGGCTGTCAGCCAGGCAGAGCAATTCGCTGATGTCTTCAATGCTGCTCTGGCTACCGGGCGTAGTGCTGGCCACACCAATGCTGATGGTGATTTGCTGTGCCACGCCGGAATAGGCGTGGGGAATGTCCAGGGCCTGGATCCCTTGACGTAATTTCTCCGCAACAGCCTGCGCGCCCTCGCTATCAGTATGCGGCAGCACACAAACAAACTCTTCACCGCCATAGCGGGCGACCAGATCAGTAGTGCGCGGCATGGCCGCGGCCAGGGTGCGGCCAACTGCACGCAAGGTGTCATCACCGCTGGCATGGCCATAGTTGTCGTTGTAGGGCTTGAAATAGTCAATATCGATGAAAATGATCGCCAATGGTTCCTGGGTGCGCAGGGCATGTTGCCATTGCTGGTGGACGAACTCATCAAACCGGCGTCGGTTGGCGATGCCGGTCAGCCCGTCTATGGTCGATATCTGGTGTAGCTCATCACGCTGGTCCAGGCCCTGCTGAAAGGCCTGCATCAGGTTGTTCAACCCGTTGACCAAGCGGCCTAGTTCATCGTTGCGATGGACCGGGAGCTCAGGCTTGGGCCAATCACCCGGCTGCCGGGGGTTGACTGCGGCGATGGCGTTGTAGACCCGCAGCAGTGGGCGGGTAATCAATAAATGAAACGTCAGCACGACCAGTAAGGCAATCCCCAGGGCTTTGATCGTACCCAGCATAAAAATCAACAAGCCGCGTTCAACATAGGATTGACCAATACTGGCAACGGATAGCGTCATGGCGATTTCACCAACCTGTTGTGGGTCGGCACCGGCGCCAGGGTTGTAGAGCAGGGTTTGACGGTAGTCGGTGATATCGCCAAACAAACGCTGCAGCAGGGCGCCAACCCGTTCCGGCTCTGAGGTGCCTTGCTCCACCATGACACGGCCAAAATCATCTTTGAGCACCAGGTAGCGAATATTGCCCCCATTGAATAATCCGTTGGCGACCTGGTTGGCCAGATCGGGGTTTAACTGAAAGGCGGCTTCCGCTGCTGATCCCTCGACCAGGCTGATCAAGCGCAAGGTCTGTTCGCGGGTTTCTTCACGCAAGACCCGGGCATCTTCGGCCAGCTCAATCAGGCCAGCAATAATGCTCAGAGCAAGGGCAATGACAAAGGTAAAAATCGCCTGCTTGGTGGTGATGCTCGACCACCGTGGCACGTCGGTGTTGACCATCTGTGTCATTCGCCTGGCTCCAGCATGCTGGCCCGCTCGGCAATAAACTCATCACTGTCGCGCACCTGATCAACGGCAGCTTGCAAGCGGGCAAGAAAGCTTGGGCTCACAGAAGGGTGACAGGCCAGAAACAGCTGGGTCTGATTAAAGGTGAACAGGTTGTCGAGAACCACGCCTTGCTCGGCCGCCATCTGAGATGCCAATGGCGAACTGGTCACCCAGACATCAATCATCCCGGCTTTGAGTCGATTGATGTTTTCGCCGTCACGGGATGCATTGATGACCGGGACGCCTTGCTCACTGACGTAAATCCCTACAGCGTCTTCATGCGCACTACCGACCTTGAAGGCCTTGAGTTCTTCCAGGCTGTTCAGCTGCAGATGACTGTCGCGCAGCGCAAAAGCGCTCCAGTCGCTATGCTCCAGCGGCCCGACCCATTGAAACAGCGGGCTACGCTCGCTGGTCAGGTTGGTTGAATAGACGCAGTGGTCCTCGCGTAAACGCGCTTCTGTGTAGGCCCTTGCCCAGGGTAAGAGCCGAAACTCGACCTCAGCGTCCAGTTCGCTCAATGCGTGCCGCAGCAGTCGGGTAGAGGTGCCATCAATTTCACCTGCAGCGTTAAGGAAGTTGAACGGGGGGTATTCTTCGGTGGTAAAGGTCAGTACGGGGGTATCACTGGCAGCGTTGCTGTGTACCGGTAGCCCAAGCAGCGCGAATGCGAGCAGAGTGCAGGCCAGTTTCAAACGGCATGGCATGGGCATCTCCTAGTCAAGCCGGGGCAGGCTGCCCTCGGCCCGTAACTGGTCGAGGGTATCTTGCATCAACTGGATCAGTTGAGCGTCGGTTTGTCGGTTGATGGCGAAGTAGAGTGGGTCTTCAGTCAACAGCAAAACGGATTCGAAATCCGCGACATTATGGCCGTTTTCCTGCAACAACCATTCAGCGACTTCTTCACCATATGCCCAAAGGTCAACCCGACCCATTGCCAACATATGCATGGCGCTGACATTGTTGACGGCCATGCGTACCTGGTTGTCAGGTACGCCACCTTCTTGCAGGGCCTGGGCGCCAATATCCTCACGCAGGGCAACGACGCTGTAACCTCCTTCAATGAGATCGCTGAGAGCATCAATACGTATGCCTTTGTCTCTGCGCGCAAGCAGCACAACCCGGCCGGCAGCCAAAGGGCCAACCCACGCGAACAGGCTGTCACGGTTTCGGCTGCGGGTGGTGGAAAACAGCACTGTATTGGGGTATTCAAGCGTGGTGTCGTAGCCTCTGGCCCAAGGCAGGACGCGAACGTCACTGCGATTCAACCGGCTTTTGTTATGCTGCAGGATGGCATCGAGAATGTCGACCGAGCTACCTTTGAGTTGCTCGTCAGCAACATGATTGAAGGGCGGGTACTCTTCAGTGATGAAATTCAGGCGATCGAGTTCCGAGGCCTGAACACTTGAGACAAGCAAGCAGCACAGCATCAACCAGCGACACATAATCAAATCCTTTTCGGGACTGCCCAGCAGCTTCCCCTTGTGCTCGGCAGTCAGCCAGAAACAGGGTTGCTGAAACAGTCAGCACGCATTTGTCTTGTTATAGGCATGATTCCCGAACGCCAAATTTATTATGCCCCGTTAAAGTTGCACTGAAAAGAGACAAAAAGCCGGCGGTGCGCCGGCTTTTTGCTGTTGGGCTGGTTGAGTCGCGGTCAGCTTTTTTTCACGAAAGCGGATTTAAGCTTCATGGCACCGATACCCTCGATGCGGCAATCAATATCATGATCGCCCTCGACCAGACGGATATTTTTTACCTTGGTGCCAACCTTGACCACCAGAGAAGAACCTTTGACCTTCAAGTCCTTGACCACAGTGACGCTGTCGCCATCTACCAATGGGTTGCCATTGGCGTCGGTTACCTGAGATGCCTGCATGGCGGCGTCGGTTTCTGCCGCGGTCCATTCATGCGCGCATTCAGGGCAAACAAACTGCATACCGTCTTCATAGGTGAATTCCGATCCACAAGCAGGGCAGTGGGGCAACTCGTTCATGGCTGGGGTCTCCGCTCAGGGCGCGCCATCATCTCAGCGCACAATCACTGAGTCCAGCCGATTAAAAAAAAGTTGGAACTTTTATGACAGCCACCCGTCACACGCGGTACATCCATGAAAAAAGGAGTCTTAGATGACTTTTCTCGGGAAGTACGGAA
>REBY01000042.1 GCA_007692485.1 Pseudomonadaceae bacterium
AGCAATTTTCTGCCAGTGCATCGACGAGCCCCAGGGACGGCTCGTAGCGTGTCTGTGGTAGGTAGCTGGCAATGCCGCCCGCTCACGCCCGGAAAACACTGATTAAAAGGGTTTCAGTGTATCAGCCTAGCTGGCACTGACTGGTGCTGGACACGCCGTGAACCCTTCCATGGGAGCTCGTAGATGCCATCCATGGCATCTAACGGTCCAGCACCAGTCAGTGCCAACCAGGCTGCCTTAGCTTTGTGCCAAAATCAGTGTTTACCTACATTCACCTCACGCCAAATACTTGTCCAACGCCTTCTCAATCTCGCCTTTGACCATGCCGGCCATGGGTTTCAACATCAACCCCAGCTTGACCGTGACCCGCACCTGGTCATCGCTGACCAGAATGCTGCCGTCCGCACCGCTACGCTTGAAGGTCAGCTCATCACCCTGCCAGGCACATTTGGCATCCAGTTTCTGCGCCAGCTTGTCAGCCAGTTTCTGGGCGCGCTCACGCGCAACTTCCTTGCCCAGTTGATGATCACGGGTAACGTCGACGGTAGACATGGCACTCTCTCTTGTTTAAATAACCGTAAAGTCCGATAAGGATGCCGCAAAGCCGGTCAGAGGTCATCCCCTGATGGTCGAAAACCCCGCCAGCGGGGAAAAAACGGGTAGAATGGGGTAAATGTTTGACCAGCCCCGAGGCCCGCGATGAGCGACAAGCACCAAGAGCAAAGCACCACCCACTTTGGTTACCAGACCGTGCCCGAGGCCGAGAAGGTGCACAAGGTTGCTGAAGTTTTCCACTCTGTTGCGGCCAAATATGACCTGATGAATGATCTCATGTCAGCCGGCATTCACCGCTTGTGGAAACGTTTCACCATTGAACTCTCGGGCGTGCGCAGCGGCAACCGGGTACTGGATATTGCCGGTGGTACCGGCGACCTGACGCGCAAATTCTCGCGCCTGGTCGGTCCTGACGGTGAAGTGGTCCTGGCGGATATCAACGCCTCCATGCTCAAGGTTGGCCGCGACCGGCTGCTCGACCAAGGCATTGCCGGCAATGTGCGTTTCGTCCAGGCCGATGCCGAGACCCTGCCCTTCCCCGACAACCACTTTGATTGCATCACCATTGCCTTTGGTTTGCGCAATGTGACCAACAAAGAGCGCGCACTGGAGTCCATGTTGCGCGTACTCAAGCCCGGTGGCCGCTTGCTGGTGCTGGAGTTTTCCAAACCCGGTAACAAGCTGCTGTCCACCGCCTATGACCAGTACTCGTTCAAGCTGCTGCCCTTTATGGGCAAGCTGGTCACCCAAGACGCCGAGAGCTATCGCTATCTGGCCGAATCTATCCGCATGCACCCGGACCAGGAAACACTCAAGGCCATGCTTGAGCAGGCCGGCTTTGCTCGCGTCAGCTACCACAACATGACTGGCGGCATTGTCGCCTTGCATCGGGGCATCAAACCCTGATGTTGCCGCAAGCATTGCTAGCCGGCGCCGAGCGCAGCATTGCTGCTGCGGTCAGTCGCGACCCATTAACCGGTCAACGGCTGGGCCAATTACAAGGCAAGGTACTGTTCGTACAGGCCACTGAGCCGCACTGGCAGCTCTATCTATTACCCGATGCCCACGGCGTTCAGCTGCTAGCTTATAGCGAGCTGGAACCCGATTGCAGCCTGCAGGCACCCAGCAGCCTGCTGATGCGCCTGGCTTTCAGCAGCGAGCGCCAACAGCTCTTGCAAGACCCGGCGTTGCAACTGAGCGGCGACAGTCAGGTACTGATCAGCTTGCAGCGCATCATTGCCGACCTGCACCTGGACGGTGAAGCAGAACTGGCGCGCTGGCTTGGGCCGGTGCCTGCGCATCTGATCGGCAGCACGCTGCACAAGGGTTGGCAGTGGGGTCAGACTACTGGCCGCAGCCTGAGCCAGAGCCTGGGGGAGTACCTGACGGAGGAAGGCCGCCATCTGGTGGGCAACAATGAAGCTACCTACAGCGCTGAGCAAATTCACGCCCTACGCCTGCAGCTGGATCGCCTGGAAGCCCGCATTCAACACCTGGAAACAGATCCGGAAGACCGCGACGCATGAACTTTACCGCCATTTTGCGCCTGTTTCGCATCCTGCATATCTTTACCCGCTACCGGCTTGACCAGTTGCTGACGGAGCTGCCGCTGCCCTGGCTGGCTCGCCTGATGCTACTGCTCGGCCCTTGGCGTTTGCGGCCGGCCCCCCGCGAGCTGAATCGCGGCGAGCGGCTGCGCCGGGCCTGCGAAGACCTCGGTCCAGTATTCATCAAGTTTGGCCAGATTCTGTCGACCCGACGTGACCTGTTACCCGATGACATCGCCCTGGAGCTTGCCCACCTGCAAGACAAGGTACCGCCGTTTCCCTCGGACGCGGCCCGCGCCCGTATCGAACAGCAACTCGGCCAGTCCATTGAACAGGTGTTCAGCCGCTTTGACCACCAGCCCCTGGCCTCTGCCTCGGTCGCTCAAGTACATAGCGCCTGCCTGCATGACGGTACCGAGGTGGTGGTCAAGGTGATTCGCCCCGGTATTGGCGAGACCATCCATCAGGATATCCAGTGGCTTTTTCTTGCTGCACGCCTGCTCGCTCGCGTCTCTGCCGAAGGTCGTCGCCTGCGCCCGGTAGAGGTGGTCAGTGATTACGAAAAAACCATTTTTGACGAACTTGACCTGCACCGCGAAGCCGCCAACGCCTCACAGCTGCGACGCAACTTTGCCGACTCACCACTGCTTTATGTCCCCCAGGTCTACTGGGACTGGTGCCGTCACAAAGTATTGGTGATGGAGCGTATTGAAGGCATTCAGGTGACAGATCTGGCCGCTTTGCGGGACCAGCGCACTGATATGAAGAAACTGGCCGAGCGTGGCGTGGAGATTTTTTTCACCCAGGTGTTCCGGGACAGCTTCTTTCATGCTGACATGCACCCCGGCAATATTTTTGTTGCCCGCAAGCATCCCTGGGAGCCGCAGTACATTGCCATCGATTTTGGTATCGTCGGTAGCCTCAATCCGGAAGATCAAGACTACCTGGCGCGCAACCTGATGGCATTTTTCCAACGCGACTATCGCCGCGTAGCCCAACTGCATATCGACTCTGGTTGGGTGCCAGCGGATACGCGCATAAACGAGTTTGAAGCTGCCATCCGCAGTGTATGCGAACCGATCTTCGAGCGCCCATTGAAGGACATTTCCTTTGGTCAGCTGCTGCTGCGTCTGTTCCAGACCGCGCGACGCTTCAATATGGAAGTGCAGCCACAACTGGTTCTGCTGCAAAAAACCCTGCTGAACATCGAAGGGTTGGGGCGCCAACTGTATCCCGACCTCGACCTATGGAGCACCGGCCAGCCCTACCTGGAACGCTGGATGCGTGAACGGGCCATGCCACAGGCACAATTGCGCAAACTCAACCTGCAACTGGAACAGGTACCCGGCATGCTCGAGAATGCACGCCTGTTGCTGGACAAGCACAGCAAAGCAGAGCAGAGTAAGCCGCCCACGCGCAGCCCCTGGCCACTGCGCTTACTTGGCCTGGCACTGGTGGCAACTACGGCTGCCAGCCTGGGAGCGGAACCCAACACCTGGATGCAGGCACAACCCTTGCATTGGTTAAGCCTGGCGCTAGGCGCCTGGCTGATACTGCGCCCTGACCGGCAGTGAGTGCGGTCAATATAGCGCAGACGCACCAAAAACTGGCACACTGAATTCATGACAGACACGATTGAAAGTACCGACTGGCTTGACGCCATTAAATGGAATAGCGACGGACTGATTCCTGCCATTGCGCAGGACGTTCATAGCCAACGCATTCTGATGGTCGCCTGGATGAACCGCGAAGCCCTGAAATTGACCGTCATGGAAGGCCGTGCAATCTATTGGTCACGTTCGCGCAATAAACTCTGGCGCAAGGGCGAGGAGTCAGGCCATGTGCAGCAGTTGCATGAACTGCGTCTGGACTGTGATGCCGATGTGGTTACCCTGCAGGTTGAACAGCGCGGCGATATTGCCTGCCATACTGGTCGACAAAGTTGTTTCTACCGAGTTTATCGCGATGGTGCCTGGCACACTGTTGACCCGGTGTTGAAAGATCCGGCACGCATCTATGAGGCGCCCCATGAGTGATACCTTGCACCGCCTGGCAGCAGTACTGGAACAACGCAAAGCGGCCCCGGCTGATTCGTCCTACGTTGCCAGCTTGCATGCCAAGGGCTTGAACAAGATCCTGGAAAAGGTCGGCGAAGAGTGTACGGAAACCTTGCTCGCGGCCAAGGATTGCGCTGACAGCGCCGACAAGTCGGACCTGATTTACGAGACAGCCGATCTGTGGTTTCACAGCCTGGTCATGCTCAGTCACCTGGGCTTGGGCCCGGATGATATTCTGAACGAACTGGAACGCCGCTTCGACCTATCCGGTCTGGCAGAAAAGGCGTCCCGCCAACAGTAACGGGCAGCAGCCCTGGAGGACAGCATGGGTTTTGGCGGAATTAGCATCTGGCAATTGGCGATCGTATTGGTCATCGTCATTCTGTTGTTTGGTACCAAGCGTCTGAAAGGCGTGGGCGGCGACCTGGGTGAAGCCATCAAAGGCTTCCGCAAGTCAGTCAAGGAAGAAGAAGACAAGCCCAAGCCTGAACTGGATGACAAGGGTGAGACCCTGGACGTAAGCGCCCAGGAAAAACGTCAGGACTCCCAACCCCGAGACTGATACCCCATGTTTGACATCGGCTTTATCGAAATGCTGGCAGTGGCAATCATTGCCCTGTTGGTGCTCGGTCCCGAGCGCCTGCCCGTTGCCGTGCGCACCGTTGGGCTAACCCTCGGCCGCATCAAACGTGGCTTTGCCGACGTGAAAAAGCAGATCGAGAAAGAAATCGGTGCTGACGAGATTCGCCAGCAACTGCACAACGAGCAGATTCTGGCCAACCTGGAAAAACAGGAACGCGAAGCTGGCGAAGCGGCCAAGCGCGCCGAAGCGTTGGATCAACCCGCACCCAAACCAGCCAGTAACGTGCGCAAGCGCGGCAACACCGACGCTTCCAGCACCCCGGTAGACTCGTCTGCAAGCGACAACAACACGGCTGAGCAGGCCGCCGACAGCCCGTCAGAACTCACAGACGGCTCGGCAAGCGCTGACCAGACACCCACTGCAACCGATGACACTCAGGCTGGCAATGAAAAAAAAGGCTGACCGTTCAGGCCTCGCGGAAGATATGCCGCTGGTCGCCCACCTGACCGAGTTACGTTCGCGCCTGCTGCGTGTCGTACTGGTCTGGATGCTGATCTTTGCCGGACTGTTCTATTTCGCTAACGACCTCTACGTCTTTATTTCCGAGCCCTTAAGGGTGTTCCTGCCGGAAGGCACCAGTATGATCGCCACCGATGTGGCATCGCCTTTCCTGACCCCCTTCAAATTGGCTCTGGTCTCGGCGCTGTTTCTGGCCATGCCCTTTGTGTTGCATCAATTGTGGAGCTTTATTGCCCCCGGCCTGTACAAGCACGAAAAGCGTATTGCCGTCCCTTTATTGGCCTCCAGTATCTTTCTGTTCTATGCCGGGATGGCCTTTGCCTATTTTGTCGTATTCCCGCTGATTTTCGGTTTCTTCACCAGTACCGCACCCGCAGGCGTGGCGGTGATGACTGATATCAACAAGTACCTGGACTTCGTCCTGACGCTGTTCCTCGCCTTTGGTTTTGCCTTTGAAATACCCGTTGCCACCGTGCTGCTGGTCTTGGCCGGAGTGGTCGATGTCGCCAAGCTGCGCCGCATCCGCCCCTATGTGTTGGTCGGCTGCTTTGTCACCGGTATGGTGCTGACGCCGCCGGATGTGATTTCGCAAACACTACTGGCTTTACCGATGTGGCTGCTCTATGAAGTCGGCATCCTGTTCAGCCTGCTGATCAAACCGGTGAAAAAGCCCACCGATGAGGATGCCAAGGCCACGGAGCAGGAATGAATCTGCTGCTGCTTGAGGCGGATGACTTTATTGCGGCTGACCAGGTGGTGCTGCGCGGCCGACGCGTGCAACACCTGCACGAGGTGCACCAGGCAAGCGTCGGCGACCAGATGCGTGTTGGTCAGATCGACGGCCTGATGGGCAGCGGTGACCTGCTCGAGCTGACAGCTGATCAGGCCCGCCTGCAGGTACAACTCAATCAGCCACCACCAGCCAAACTCCCGCTTACTCTGCTGCTGGCCATGCCACGGCCCAAAATGTTCCGCCGTATCCTGCAGCATTGCGCCAGCCTCGGGGTTGCCGAGATCATCTTGCTGAACAGTTACCGGGTCGAAAAAAGCTTCTGGCAAACTCCCTTTCTACAACCCGACGCCGTGCGTGAGAATCTCTTGCTGGGCCTGGAACAGGCGCGCGACACCCGACTACCCGTGGTACGCATCGAGAAACGCTTCAAGCCTTTTGCTGAAGACCAACTGCCAGCGCTAGCCCATGACCGTTTAAGCCTGGTTGCCCACCCAGGCACAGCAGAGGCCTGTCCACGTGACGTGCAACAAGACTGCCTGCTCGCCATTGGCCCCGAAGGCGGCTGGATTCCCTATGAAGTGGATAAGCTGCAGGCCGCCGGCCTCAAGCCTGTACATCTGGGAGAGCGCATCCTGCGGGTGGAAACGGCGGTCACTGCACTGATCAGCCGCCTGTTCTGACCCCCGCTGTGGCAGCTACACTGCCTGTTCGTAACCCTTTATCAAGGACTTGCCGTGACTCTCTATCATGCTCATGACGGCCAACCCCGTTGCGGCTGGTGTGTCAGCACCTCCGACTTTTTGCCCTACCACGATAACGAGTGGGGCTATCCGGTTGCCGATGACCAGCGGCTGTTCGAGAAAATCAGCCTGGAAGGTTTTCAGGCTGGCCTCAGCTGGCGCACCATCCTTGCAAAGCGCAACAATCTGCGCGCCGCCTTTGCTGATTTCGCCATCGACCGCGTCGCCCAATTTGGACCCGCCGAGACTGATCGCCTGCTGCAAGATGCAGGGATTATTCGCCACCGTGGCAAGATCGAGGCAGTCATCAATAACGCCCGCTGCGCCCAAGCATTGATTGACGAGGCTGGCTCACTGGCCGCTTTTATCTGGCGCTTCGAGCCCGACCCGGCGAGCCTGCCCGAACCCCAGTCGGTGACCACCTCGGCAGAATCCGTGGCACTGTCGAAAGCCCTGAAAAAGCGTGGCTGGAAGTTTGTTGGCCCGACCACCCTGTACGCCTTTATGCAGGCCATGGGGCTGATCAATGATCACCTGCCCGGCTGTGCCTGGCGCGCTCAGGCCGCAGCTGCCCGCGCCGCCTTTCAGCCACCGCGTTGAGCTTCATTCGGCAATATCTCGCTGGCGGACCAATGCTCGGATACCCGGACCTCGATATCCCGCGCCTGCACGGGCTCGCCACAGCAGGAGCAGGTAGTGACCGGCTTCATCACCTGACCGCAGCCCTTGTGCACATGCAACACCGGCGGCCCCAGAGCATCGGCCATATGGGTATCGCCCCAATGCACCAGTGAAAGAATCACTGGGTGCAGCGCCAGGCCCTTGTCGGTGAGCCGATACTCTTCACGCAATGGGCGTTGCTGGTAGGCCTGCTTGTGCAACACAGCATGTGCCACCAGCTTTTTCAGCCGATCGGCCAGTACATGCCGGGTTACTCCCAGCCGCTGCTCAAAGGCATCAAAACGGCGTACCCCGAGAAAGCAATCACGCAGGATCAGCAAGGTCCAGCGATCACCAATCACCGCCAGGGTGCGCGCCAGCGAGCAAGGTTCCTGGTCCAGTTCTTCCCAACGCATACGTATCTCCCAGATTGATGGCAGCAGAATAGCTTGACAGGTTCTAAAAAGGAACCCACTATCATAATAAGTTCCAAAAAAGAACCTAATTGCTGGCTGAATGTTTGATGGCTCAGCAGTCAGCTGGTTCGATTTACACATCGAGGAGTATTTACATGTCTGCAGCACAGGTAGCTCTGATCATCGGCGCCGGCGATGCCACCGGCGGCGCCATTGCCCGGCGCTTTGCCCGTGAAGGCTATAGCGTCTGTGTTACCCGCCGCCAGCGTGAGGCTCTGCAACCCTTGCTCGATAGCATCCAACAGACCGGCGGGGTCGCCCATGGCTTTGGCTGCGATGCACGAGATGAAGAAGCCATGGTCACGCTGTTCGAGCAGATCGAGACCGAGGTTGGCCCGCTCGCCGTGGTGATATTCAATATCGGCGCCAATGTACGCTTTGGCATTACCGAAACCACTGCACGGGTCTACCGCAAGGTCTGGGAAATGGCCGCTTTTGCCGGTTTTCTCGCCGGGCGCGAAGCAGCCAAGGCCATGCTGCAGCGGGGGCAAGGCACGATTATCTTTACCGGCGCAACGGCTTCACTGCGCGGCAGTAGCGGCTTTGCCGCCTTTGCCAGCGCCAAATTCGCTCTGCGCGCCCTGGCCCAAAGCATGGCCCGCGAACTGGGGCCGCAGGGTATTCATGTCGCTCACAGTATTATCGACGGCGCCATTGATACCGACTTTATCCGCGATAATTTTCCCGAGCGCTATGCGCTCAAGGATCAGGGTGGCATTCTCGATCCCGAACATATCGCCGAGCAGTATTGGCAGCTGCATTGCCAACCCAAAGACTGCTGGACCCATGAACTGGACCTGCGCCCCTGGCTGGAAACCTTCTGACGGAGCACCCTATGAGCAAAACTATCGAATTCTTTTTTGATGTCGGCAGCCCAGCCAGCTACCTGGCCTGGACCCAATTGCCAGCCCTGGCAGCCAAGTATCAGGCGCAACTTGTCTATAAACCCATGCTGCTGGGCGCGGTCTTCCAGGCTACCGGCAATAGCTCACCCGCCACAGTTGCAGCCAAGGGTAATTACAGCCGGCAGGACTTTCAGCGCTTTGCCCGGCGCTACGGCGTAACCCTGAACCACAACCCCTATTTCCCGATCAATACCCTGATGCTGATGCGCGGCGCCAGCGCCTTACTTGATACAGCGGATTTCGAGCGCTACCTGCAGACTGTCTTTACCGCCATGTGGGTGGATGAACAGGATATGGGCCAGCCAGAGGTCGTTGCCGGCGTACTGCAGAAGGCGGGGTTTGACCCAGCCGAGGTATTGCAGCGAGTACAGTACCCTGCAGTCAAGGAACAGCTAAAGACAACCACCGGAGAAGCCATCGAACGCGGCGTCTTTGGTGCGCCGACGATCTTTGTCGGTAAGCAGATGTTCTTTGGTCAGGACCGGCTGGATTTTGTTGCCGAGGCGCTCGCGGATTAACTGCGAGCAAGGGAAGCACTGATTAAATTGCATACGCCAACAACAGACTGGTTGTCGGTGGTCGGTTTTGGACCGTTAGCTGCCATAGATGCCATCTACGAGCCACCAGGGAAGGGTTCACGGCGTATCCACAACCGACCACCGATAACCGGTCTGCAGCGCTAAACTGATTTGATCGGTGCATCGCTGTCGTTCAAACTTCCAGCAAAAAGGTGACCGGGCCGTCATTCACCAGATGCACTTGCATATTGGCGGCAAAGCGCCCACTGGACACCGGCGCATGCAGCAGCTCGGCCTGCGCCAGCAAATAAGCAAACAAGGCCTCGGCCTCGGCCGGCGCTGCGGCCGTCGAAAAACCCGGGCGCAATCCCTTGCGCGTATCCGCAGCCAGGGTGAACTGCGACACCAGCAAGAGCCCGCCCTGGACATCGCGTAGCGAGCAGTTCATGCGGCCCTCGGCATCGTTGAACACACGGTAATCCAGCAACCGACGCAACAGCTTGTCTGCTTTGAGCCGATCATCTCCCGGCTCAACACCGACCAGCACCAGCAAGCCCTGATCAATGGCACCGACGATCTCATCGGCCACCTCAACGCGGGCAGCACTGACCCGTTGCAGCAAAGCCTTCATGGCTTACTCTGCTGTTGGCGAGAGATCGAGCAACTGCCGCGCCATGGCTTCGGTCGCCCGTACCAGCGCATCGGCAATACCCGGCTCGGATGCGGCGTGACCAGCATCACGAATAATCTGTAACTCACTAACCGGCCAACGCTGATGCACCGCCAGGGCATTATCCAGAGGGCAGACCATGTCATAACGCCCATGCACGATCACGCCGGGAATATGCGCAATCTTGTGCATATTGCTGAGCAGTTGATCAGGTTCAAGAAACGACTGGTGCTGGAAGTAATGACATTCGATACGCGCCAGCGCATAGGCCCGCCGGGCTTCACTGAAGCGCTCGACAACCTTGCTGCTCGGCCGCAGCGTCGCGCAGCGACCTTCCCAGGTCGACCAGGCCTTGGCTGCGTGCATCCGACAGATTTCGTCATCGCCCGTCAAACGTCGATAGTAGGCGGCGACCAGATCATCACGCTCTTCAGCCGGGATCAATGCCAGATAGTCTTCCCAGTAATCCGGGAACACCCGACTGGCACCGTCCTGATAGAACCAGTGAATATCACTCGCGCGACAGAGGAAAATACCCCGCAGCACCATACCCAGGACCCGTTCAGGATGGGTCTGGGCGTAGGCCAACGCCAAGGTTGAGCCCCAGGAGCCGCCGAACAACACCCATTGCTGGATGCCCAAATGCTCGCGCAGGGCTTCCAGGTCAGCCACCAGATGCGCTGTGGTGTTGTTCTCCAGACTGCCGTGCGGTGTCGAACGCCCGGCACCACGCTGATCGAACGTGATAATGCGGTACAGAGAAGGATCGAAGAAACGCCGGCTCAGGCTATCGCAGCCAGCACCGGGGCCGCCGTGAATAAACACCACCGGCAGCCCATCCGGGTCACCGCTTTCATCAACATAGAGCACATGCGGTTCTTCAACCGCCAACTCATGCCGTGCATACGGCTTGATCTCGGGATACAGCAGTTGCATGCAAGGCTCCTGGCCAGATCAGATGAAAGTGACGCGGGTTAGGGCTCTACCTTAACCAGCGCCAACACGGCTGTCATTCGGGTTATCAGCCCATGGCAAAGGGCATGCGGCCTATCAACCAGAGATGCAGCCACATGGCAAATACCACCCAGAATACCAGCCCGACCACCACGACCAGAATATCCCGCGTCACTTTGCCTGGAGCCGGCACATATCCCGTCGCCCGGTCATTGCGGCGCAATGCAATATAAAGCACCACCGCCCAGACCAGAAAACCACCAAACAACAATAGGTCAGCCAGCTTACCGTTTGCCAATAAATGGGCAATAGCCCAGAACTTCACGGCCAACAACATCGGGTGGCCCACCCGCGCCTTGATATGCGAACCCGGAATATAGGTCGCCACTAGGAGGATAAACGCAGGGATGGTCAGCAGTGCGGCCAGATGACGCGTCCAGACCGGCGGTGTCCACAGCCAAACTGGATCCATGCGTGCCTGGCCATAGCCCCAGACAATCAACACCAGACCAAGCAGGGCAATCAGCGAGTAAATACCTTTCCAGGGCAACAGCCCCAGACGCGCCACCTGCTGCTGGCGTAAGGTCGGCGCCAGCAGCGTGGTGGAGTGAATACCGAGAAAAAGTACCAGGCCAAGAATCAGCGCCAGCATAAAAGGTTTCCTTGTGGTCAGGTGTCAGCAATAGGCAAGGTTATTCAGCCGTCTTGTTGCGCAGTCAGGCTTTGCCCCTGATCACTATACAACACCAGTTGACCATCTTGGTTAATATCGAAACGTTGTATGCCCTGCAGAATGTCCAGTACCGCCTGCTCCTGCTCCATCAATGCCGGCTCGCAAGCTTTCATCGTGGTGACGGGCTGCTGCAAGCTGAGCCCTTCGCCGCTGAGTTCGTAACCGGCCATGAAGTTATTACAGGAGGCGATCCCGGCGATGCGCTGCTCCGGCATAAAGCGCAGGGTCACCCGCGATTCATCCAGCGGTGCTGATTCATTGATGCTGTCTACCACCCAGGTCACGCCCTGCAACAGCTGTTCAGGGTCACCGGCGCAGCCAGGATGGGTAGTCCCATCACGGGTCAACTCCGCCTGATAGGGATACGGCATACCGGTCATGCTGTCCTGGCATAACCCCTGCTCCAAACGCAGTTCCAGACCCATATCCATCGAGCGGACCAGCGTCACCTTGCTGTTCTCCTGCTCCAGCTCATAGGGCAGCTCCCGGCTATCTTCACCTGGGGTGCTCAGCGTCAGTTGATCCGTCAGGTCGATACGCCAAAAAGGTTCATTTCCGCGTGCCTGCAAAGGTCGTGGCAAGGCACCCTGTGCTATGCACAACGGATACTCTTCGCCTCTAAGGGTCAATTGAGCCTGATCACCTTTACTCCAGAAACGGGTTTCCGGGACACCTCTGGCTTCATAGCGAGCCCCTGAAGCAGCCTTCACCGGCAGTAGCTCAAAGCGTTCACCACCGACATCCAGTACCAGAGTATCGCCATCATGCCCGGCACGGATCTGACGCTGGCCGCAGTTCATGATGCTGGCCATGGCAGTATCGCGGTAAGGCATCAATTCGACCTCACCCAAGGCCTGATCACCATCAGCAAGATCGAGAGGAATAGATTCGGATAGCCAGCGCGTACGACCCGCTTCTTCGATCACCGCCTGCAAGCGCCAACCCGATGCCTGGGCCAGGGTTTCAGCATCCACCTCAAGCTCGAAATCAATCGGCACCTGACGACCATCCAGCTGTATACGCTGCTCAGCCAGGACCAGATCATCGTCCTCGTTGGCGCCTTCCAGCTGGATCAGTGCCACTGCATCCGGGGCCAACGCAATACGCGCACGATACAGCAGGCTGCCGCTGACCCGAGTCATTGCCTGCAGCTCGCTCACTTCAGCTGCTTCGGCAGCTGCAGTGTCCTGACCATTGCCATCATTGCTGCCACAAGCCGCCAGCAGAGCCATCGTCAAGAACGCACCCAGTGCGCCCATCTTCTTATTCATGGTGTCTCTCCCTCAATACAAGTCCGATACAGATGATCTGCAACCCTGCTAAGACCACGACGGGATGCCATCCGTTCCCAGCTGGTCATGGTTGCCAAGCGCTGACCAGGGCTTCAGTATAGATCGACTATTCAATCTCCGGAGCCATCGATGTTTGCCAATCACCGCCCGCGCTGGCCACTGTTTGCCCTGCTCGGCCTGCTGGCGTTGATCCTAGCCGGGTTGCTGTTGCCGGTAGGGGTCGGCGACCTGTTGCGCTGGGGCGCAGAACTTGCCGCACATCCTGCCACCTTGCTGGCGCTTGTGCTGATGATGGCAGTCCTGATGACGTTCGGTTTACCGGGTAGCATGTGCTTCTGGCTGATTGCGCCTTTCCATGCCCCATTGGTCAGTGTCCCATTGCTGGTTATTGGCAGCGTGGCCGGCGCCTACGGCGCTTACCGGGTGGGGTTTCGGGTCGGCGCTGCAACACGGCCCAACCGTATGGCCCGAGAAGTACTTAAGCTGCTGGCCAAGCGCAGCGATTTTCTGACCCAGTGCGCGTTACGTATTCTGCCGGGCTTCCCACATGCCTTCGTCAACCTGGCTGCCGGAGTGCTGCGCCTGCCATTAACCAGCTACCTGTTGGCGGCGATACTCGGCCTGAGTATCAAATGGCTGATTTATGCCAATGCCGTGCATGGCATGGTCAGTGCCCGCCAGGCCGAACAGGCGCTGGACTTTTCAACCCTGTTGCCGCTGTTTGCGCTCGCCGGCCTCATGCTACTCGGCACCATCGCGCGTCGCCTCTGGCTGCGTCCGCGAGATCATGACACCGCCCGCTGATCAGTCTGGCCCGGCTACTATTTAGACATCAAATGGCTTTTCTGATAAATTAGCCGGCTAATTGTATTCATCGCCAAGTCCATCAGGGGCGTCTGTAACCGCTGCGCTGCCCTGTCATCATCATGCAATATCGCGCCGGACTGGCTCTGCAGAAACACCTCTGCTTCAGGGCACGCCAACGGTTTGCCACACATTTTCTGACTACCAATATTAAGTACACTAACTATGACTAGACAGAACATTGTTGCTATTTCCCGTGACGACACGACCCCGCATGTCGAGCCCCAGCGCTTTAAGGTATATACCGCCCGCCAGTTGCAGCAAATACCGCAATTGGCGCAATTGAGTGAAGAGCAGCGCTTTGACATGCAGGTGGTTGCCAGCGTGCTGCCTTTTCGCGTCAACGAATATGTGATCAACGAGCTGATCGACTGGCAGAATATTCCTGCCGACCCCATCTTTCAGCTAACGTTCCCACAACGCGGCATGCTCAAGCCCGAACACTTCGAGCGCGTCGCCAGTATGATGCGCGACGGTGCTGACCAGGCCAGCCTGAACCAGGTGATCAACGAGGTACGTGCCGATCTCAACCCGCATCCAGCTGGCCAGTTGGAGCACAATATCCCGCAGATTGATGGGGAAACCGTGCAGGGCCTGCAACACAAATACCGTGAAACCGTATTGTTCTTCCCCAGCTCGGGTCAGGTCTGCCATAGCTACTGTACTTTCTGCTTTCGCTGGGCGCAGTTTGTCGGTGACAAGGATCTAAAAATTGCCGCGCGGGAAAGTGGCCAGCTGCAGGAATATCTGCGCGCTCACCCGGAAGTAACCGATGTGCTGGTGACCGGTGGCGACCCCCTGGTAATGAAAACCAAGAACCTGCGCGCGCATCTGGAGCCACTACTGAGCGAAGAGTTTGCTCATGTACGGACCATTCGTATCGGCTCCAAAGCGCTAACTTTCTGGCCGCAGCGCTTTGTCAGCGATGAGGATGCCGACGACCTGCTGGCACTGTTCAGCGAGATTCAGGCCGCCGGCAAACACTTGGCATTGATGGCGCACTACAACCACTGGCGCGAGCTGGAGCCGGCCATTGCCCGTGAGGCCATCCGCCGGGTCCGTGCTACTGGCGCGCAAATCCGTGCTCAGGGCCCACTTCTCGCCCACATCAATGATGATGCCGCGACTTGGGCACGCATGTGGCAAACCCAGGTTGAGCTTGGCATCTTCCCTTACTACATGTTTGTCGAACGCGACACCGGCGCGCAGCATTACTTTGAAGTACCCCTGATCAAGGCTTGGGAAATCTATCGTGATGCCATGCAGCAGGTCTCCGGCATTGCCCGGACTGCCCGCGGTCCATCAATGAGCTCGCACCCTGGCAAGATAGAAATCCAGGGGGTTACTGAAGTCAATGGCGAGAAGGTGCTGGCCCTGCGCATGATTCAGGGCCGCAACCCTGACTGGGTACAACGCCCCTTCTTTGCTGAATACAACGAAGAGGCCACCTGGCTGAACCACCTCAAGCCCGCTTTTGGTGCAGAAAAGTTTTTCTTCGACGCCTGACATTCCGGGCCCTGTAGCCAACAGGGCCCAAAACCTCCCCGAATATCCCTACAAAAAATCGGTTATGTGGTCTAGGCTGGTAACATCTGGTTACCGGTAGTCTGGGAGGGCGCATGACCGATAACGATGAATTGCAGAGCTCGCGCAGCAAAGGTGATGAAGCCCGTGTCTTTGTCTTTATTGCGGTACTGCTATTTCCCTTGCTGGCCATCGCACTGGTCGGCGGCTACGGCTTTATCATCTGGATGCTGCATACCTTTATGGGCCCGCCTGGGCCACCCTTATAGGAGGCTGATGCAATGTCTGTCAGCCTCAGCCGCCGGCGACTACTGCGCGGTCAACTGCAAAGCCGTCCGCAGCTCAACCCACCCTGGAGCGGCGATGATTTCAGCGACATCTGCAGCCGCTGTGATGCTTGCATACAGACCTGTCCGGAACAGGTGCTGCGCCGCGGTGACGG
>REBY01000207.1 GCA_007692485.1 Pseudomonadaceae bacterium
GATGAAGCCATCAGCTCCGCCGGCGGCGTGTGCCGCGACGCGCTGACCGAGCACCTGGAATTAAAAGCCTTACCGGACGT
This sequence comes from Pseudomonadaceae bacterium, assembly GCA_007692485.1. Classification (GTDB taxonomy): domain Bacteria; phylum Pseudomonadota; class Gammaproteobacteria; order Pseudomonadales; family Pseudomonadaceae; genus Halopseudomonas. The sequence goes on from REBY01000207.1 coordinate 81, forward strand.
TTACTGCGCAGGAGAAATGCTCGACTGGGAAGCGCCGACAGGGGGTTATCTGCTCACCGCCTGCTTCGCCAGCGGGCGGCAGGCCGCAGAAGGGATTTTGGCCAAGCTGGAAAAGTGAGCACGCTGCTCAGCACTTACAACTTAACAGTACGCTTTTGCTGATAGCGGTTCGGAGATGGCGGGCGATGCCTGGGTGCTGTTGGGCGGGACCGTCGGCAGCAGGGATGCTGCCGTCGAGCTTACAGGGACGTATTCACAGCGTGTCCCGGCCGGCAGCACCCAGGTATCGCCCAGCGCACAGCTCTCAAGGAGACCAAAAGCCGCCCTAACGATCCGTCCTCATCCCCGACAAACGCGGCACCATCCAGCGTTCGAACAGTCGCGGGAACAGACGCGCGAACAAACGTGCCCGCCAATCAATATTCGACAACACCAACAAACGCTTGCGCCGCAAAGCGCCTTGATAAATATCATCCGCCACATCGGTAGGCGACGCCACTTTGAATGGCGCCCCAATCAACTGCTGACTCACCGAACCATCCCCCTTCAGAGCATTCTTGCGTATATCAGTCGCGGTAAAACCCGGTGAAACCAACATCACATTGACCCCCTGGTCACGCACTTCCATGCGCAAGGTATCGAACAAGCCATGCAAGGCATGCTTGCTAGCATTGTAGGCACTGCGGTTCAGCAAAGGCGCAAAGCCAGACAGGGAACTGAGCACAATCACCTGCCCCCTTCGCTTGATCAAACTGGATAGCGCGTAGCGGGTGCAATGCAAGGCACCGTAATAGTTCACATCCATAATGCGCTTGAATACCGCCATTTCCGTCTCGGCAAAGGCGCTGCGGTGAGTGATGCCAGCGTTGTTGATCAGAATATCAATACCGCCAAACTGCTCCTCGACCTGACAGATCGCCTGCTCGCATTGCTGGTCATCTGCTACATCACAATGAATTGCCAGCGTCTCGGCATGCAGCTTGTCATGCAATTGCTGCTTGAAAGCCACCAAGGCCTCATCCGTTACATCCAGAATCGCAATGCGCGCCCCGCCTTGAGCAAAACGCAACGCCAACGCCCGACCAATACCGGCACAACCGCCGGTAATAACCACCACCTTGTTATGAAATGCCTTCACCGCCATGGCCCGCTCCGCCCGCTAACTAACCACCTGGAATGCTGTAAAGAGTGCGCCAAAAGGGCCAACGCTGCAACCAGCGGGCTGCACCTTGAACCAACGCAAATGGTATGATCGGCGCTGATCTTCCGGAGCCCGCATGCTGAACGACGAACTCAAAAGCCAGATTCAGACGGCCTATCGCACCTTCCTCGAGAACAAGCAACTCAAACCCCGCTACGGCCAGCGGGTGATGATTGCCGAAGTCGCCAAGGTGTTTGGTGGCATAACCCTCGATGAAGAAGGTCGCCGTGACGGTGACCCGGCGATAGCCGTGGTAGAAGCCGGCACCGGCACCGGCAAAACCGTCGCCTACTGCCTGGCGGGCATACCTATTGCCAAGCATCTGGGCAAACCCCTGGTGATAGCCACCGCCACCGTGGCCCTGCAAGAACAGATCGTGCTCAAAGACCTGCCAGATATTCAGCGCAACGCCGGGCTGGATTTCCGCTTCGCCCTGGCCAAAGGGCGTGGACGCTATGTCTGCCTGGCCAAACTGGACCATCTGCTGCAAGACAATCAGGCCATGGCCAGCCGGCAGCAGGGCTTTGCCGAAGAAGGCTTCAACCTGGCCGTCGATGAAGCTGGCCTGAAACTCTACACCCGCATGGTCGAAGCCCTGGCCAGTAACCAATGGGACGGCGAACGCGACTCCTGGCCTGAAGCGCTGGAAGATCAGGACTGGTCACGCCTGACCACCGATCACATCCAGTGCAGCAACCGCCGTTGCAGCCACTTCAATCAATGCGTGTTCTACAAGGCCCGCGAAAGCGTGCAAAAGGTCGATGTCATCGTCACCAACCATGACCTGGTGCTGGCCGACCTGGCGCTGGGCGGCGGCGCTATCCTGCCCGACCCGCGCGATTGTCTGTATATTTTCGATGAAGGCCACCACCTGCCCGACAAGGCCATCGCCCACTTTGCCCACCACACCCGCCTGGCCGCTACCGCCGACTGGCTCGACCAGTTGGATAAAAGCCTGAGCAAGCTGCTGCTGCAAAATCCGTTACCCGGGGATTTTGGCCGACTGCTGGAACAGGTCCCCGCACAGGCCAAAGACTTGCGGCCTCACCAACAATTCATGCAACAAGCGCTCAGCGAAGTTGCCGACTTTGCCAGCAGCGAAGACTTTACCGGGCACATACGCCCACAGCACCGTTTTGAACATGGTCAGATCCCCGATCACCTGCGCGACATGGGCACAGAATTGAAAGCTGGCTTTGGCCGCCTGAGCGACCTGTTACAGCGACTGGTTGATGTGCTCAAAGATGCCATCGACGGCGAAGCCGTCGGCGTTCCCGAACATCAGGCCGAAGAGTGGTATCCCTTGTTTGGTGCCCTGCAAGCCCGGGCTGCCACTAACTGGACCCTGTGGACACAGTTCTGCCTGGAAGATGCCGAAAACAAGCCGCCCACTGCGCGCTGGCTGACCCTGACCGACACCAACGACATCGAAGTGCATGTCAGCCCGATCAGCGCCGCCGACACCCTGCGCCAATACCTCTGGCACAGTGCCTTTGCCGCCCTGGTGACATCCGCCACGCTGACGGCGCTGGGCCGTTTTGATCGCTTCAGCCACCGCGCCGGGCTGCCGAAAAGTGCCGTCTGCACGCTGGCGCCCAGCCCATTCCGCCATGCCGAAAAAGGCCTGCTGCGTATTCCCGATATTGGTGCCGACCCACGGGATAACGCCGGCCACAGTACTGCCATTATCAGCCACTTGCCCGATATCCTGGCCGGCTGCCGAGGCGCGCTTGTGCTGTTTTCCTCACGCCGGCAAATGCTCGAAGTCTTTGGCGGGCTGGATGCGGCCATGCGTGAAAAGCTGCTGGTGCAAGGCGACCTGTCCAAACAGGAGCTAATCCGACAACACCGCAAACGGGTAGACGATGGTCACCAAAGCATCATATTCGGCCTCGCCAGTTTTGCCGAAGGCGTCGACCTGCCCGGACAATATTGCGAACATGTGGTAATTGCCAAGATCCCCTTTGCCGTGCCGGACGACCCGGTGGAAGCTGCCTTGGCCGAATGGATCGAACGCAACGGCGGCAACCCCTTTATGGAAATCGCCGTACCCGACGCCTGCCTGCGCCTGGTCCAGGCCTGCGGCCGCTTACTGCGCACCGAACAAGACAGCGGCACCATCACCCTGCTCGACCGCCGCCTGGTGACCAA
>REBY01000156.1 GCA_007692485.1 Pseudomonadaceae bacterium
AACCCTCCTTTTGGCCAGGCACTAAAAAACCCGCAACAGCTGACTGAAGCGGGTTATTTTAGTGCCCTCTTTTAGTACGGGCAGTTGCCGCGGTACTCAGAGATCTGGGTATCTGAGGTATGGCGTGGGCCACAGAGGAACTGACTGTAACGCGTGTCTTCATCCAGGAAACGTTTCATCCAGGACACACCCATGCGACCCAGCACAGCGTCATAACGGCCGCGAGCACTGCCGCCGTTGGCACAGTAATGATCACCGTTATTCAGCTGCACGAAAGCTTTGTCGATACTGCCCGGCAGGTTGTTGTAGAAAGGCGACGCATGATTGCGTACCGCAGCCACGTTATCTGACTGGCAGGCAAAGATCAGGGTCGGAGCCTGAACGCGACGTGATGGGGTCGTCGAGCTATCCCAGGGAGCCAGCGGAATAGCAGCCTTGATACGGCCTTCACCCGCCACGCGAATAGTGCCACCACCGCCCATGGACCAGCCGATCACACCCAAGCGCTGGGTATCGATCATGCCCCGTACCGGGCTGTTTCGGCTAGTATTCTGATCAATCAAATAATCCAGTGCATTATTGATCTGACGAGCACGGCTTGGCGGTTGATCAAGGCCGCTGTTGGTATCGATCGTCATGACCACAAAACCGTAGGAAGCCATTTTCGGGCCCCACCAGTCAATCGACGATTGCGAGGATACATAGCCCGGAATCACCACGATACCGGCCATGGTGCCGCCACTTGAATTACTCGGATAATAAATGGTGCCGCCGCCAAAGCCGCTGACCAGGCTAGAAACATTCGACGTTGCCACACGGTACTGTCCACGACTGCCCTCCAGGAAGGCCACAGTCGGGTTGGGGCCGCGCTGGTAAGAACTATCACCACCCGGTGGTGGCGGTTCAGACGTGGGGTTGGAAGCCATAACCGAGGCCGAGAAGAGCAATGCGCTGGCAGCTACGGCAGAAAACAGCGTTTTGCCGATAGACAGAGTTTTCATAGAGAATCTCCAGAATTATTGTTGTATTGGTTTTGCATGCAACGCTGCGATCCGAAACCAACAACAACTCTGACTGGAGCGGCATGCATCGCAATTAGATGCCGCTTTACCCAAGTCGCCTATCGCCTTGATGGGTGACCAGTCAGTCAGCCATAAAAAACCCCGCCTGATCACTCAGGCGGGGTTCATTTACAGATGACACTAGCCCCAGCTTTTAGCCTTTGGCGGCGCGCTTACGCTGGTTTTCATCAAGAATTTTCTTGCGCAGACGCAGCGACTTGGGCGTCACCTCAACCAGCTCATCATCTTCGATGAACTCGAGCGCCTGCTCCAGGGTGAACTTGATCGGCGGAACCAGTTGAATGGTTTCGTCTTTGCCGGAGGCACGCATGTTATCCAGCTTCTTCGCCTTGGTCGGGTTGATCACCAGATCATTGTCACGGCTGTGGATACCAGCCAGCTGGCCTTCATACACTTCGTCACCCGGAGACAGAAACAGCTTGCCGCGGTCCTGCAGGGTTTCCAGCGAATAGGTCAGCGCGGTCCCTTTGGCCATGGACACCAGTACACCGTTCTGCCGGCTGGTAATTTCACCACCCTTGATCGGGCCGTAGTGACTGAAGGTCGACGTCAGAATGCCGCTACCGGAAGTCAGGGTCAGAAAGCTGTTGCGAAAGCCGATCAGGCCACGTGCCGGAATGGTGTACTCCAGGCGAATACGCCCTTTGCCATCCGGAATCATATTGGTCAGGTCACCACGGCGCAAACCAATCTGCTCCATGATCGGGCCCTGGTGCTGCTCTTCAACGTCGATGGTCACGTTCTCGAAGGGCTCTTGCTTCTCACCGTCGACTTCGATGATCACCACCTCCGGACGGCCTACGGCCAACTCGAAGCCTTCACGGCGCATGTTTTCAATCAATACCGACAGGTGCAGCTCGCCACGGCCGGAGACCTTGAACTTGTCCGGGCTACCGGTCTCTTCGACGCGCAGAGCCACGTTGTGCAGCAACTCTTTTTCCAGACGCTCTTTGATGTTGCGGCTGGTCACGAATTTGCCTTCCTTGCCGGCGAAGGGCGAGTCATTGACCTGGAAAGTCATGCTCACAGTCGGCTGGTCGACAGTCAGGGCGGGCAATGCCTCAACATTCTGCTGGTCACACAGGGTGTCGGAAATGAACAGCGCATCCATACCACTCACGCAGATAATGTCACCGGCCTGGGCCGATTCCACTTCAACACGTTGCAGGCCACTGTGGCCCATGATTTTGAGGATACGGCCATTACGCTTTTTGCCGTCAGCGCCAATGGCGGTAACTGGCGAGTTGGCGTTGATAGTACCGCGAGCAATCCGGCCAATGCCGATCACGCCAAGAAAGCTATTGTAGTCCAGCTGCGAGATCTGCATCTGGAAAGGACCATCCACATCAACCTCTGGGGCCGGCACATTGTCGATGATCGACTGGAAGATGGCGTCCATGTTGTCGCCCATGTCTTCATGGTCGAGACCAGAGATGCCGTTCAGGGCGCTGGCGTAAACAATTGGAAAGTCCAATTGCTCATCGGTGGCACCCAGGTTGTCGAACAGATCGAAAATCTGGTCTACCACCCAATCAGGACGCGCGCCGGGGCGATCAATCTTGTTAACCACCACAATCGGCTTCAAACCGGCGTTAAACGCCTTCTGGGTCACAAAACGGGTTTGCGGCATCGGGCCGTCTTGGGCATCAACCACCAACAGAACGGAATCAACCATGGACATAACCCGCTCAACTTCGCCACCGAAGTCAGCGTGACCGGGAGTGTCCACGATGTTGATGTGGTAGCCATTCCACTCAATGGCAGTGTTCTTGGCCAGAATGGTAATGCCGCGCTCTTTTTCCTGGTCGTTGGAGTCCATCACCCGCTCGCCTTCGGCCTCCTTTCGGTCCAAGGTGCCGGAGAGCTTCAGCAGTTTGTCGACCAATGTAGTCTTACCGTGGTCAACGTGGGCAATAATGGCAATGTTGCGAAGATTCTCGATCACTTTGAACGTCCTGGATGGCGCGGCGACTAGCCGGCTTACTGAAAAAATGAGGTCTGCATTATACAGACCCGAGCGTGACAGTGTATGTTTTTTGTGCAAACAGAAAAATGGCAGCAAGCGGCATCGGCTCAACCCCTATTTTCTCTACCACCAGCCATGGCCGGCGGCTTGCGGGCTCAAGGCTAGAACCGCAAAACCCGCACATGCCCGAAACCGGCATCCAGCAGATGCTGGGCATGCATTTGGCTCATCAGCCCCTTGTCACAATACAGCAGATAGACTCTGGCAGGGTCCAGCTGGGCAAAGGCTGCCTTCAACTCATAGAAAGGAATGTTTATTATTGCAACGTCATCGAGTTGCAATGGGCTCAGCTCACGCTGGTCCGGCGCACGAATATCGATAACGATTTGCCCCGGCTGCGCAGCGCTGACCAGCTGAAGCTCGTCAATGCCTTCCAGCGGCTGATCCAGCAGGTTGCAGTCGGTATAGCGCGCGTGCTCGATCGCCCGCTCAAGCACATTAAAATCAAACTGCGCCTCGACCTCAGCGACTCGTGTATGGGTCGTGTAGATGGCCGGGCTGACAGAGATGACTCCGCAATATTCCGGAATACTGCTACACATCGTTTCGACACCAATGTGCCGCGCCTGAGTGATGATGGCTTGCTTGCTGGTGGTAATCAGCGGGCGCAACACCAAACGCTCCACCGCACGATCAATCACCGCCAGGTTGGGCAGGGTCTGGCTGGCGACCTGGGCAATCGCCTCACCGGTGACCAGAGCCTGATAGCCCAATTGATGCGCGACCCGGTCAGCAGCACGCAGCATCATACGTTTGAGCACCACCCCCATCTGACTGTCATCAACGTTGCGGATCAGCTCACCCACAACTTCCTCGAAAGGCACACTGATAAAGCGCAAACGATGACTACCCGCGTATTGGCGCCACAGATGATGGGCGATCTGGCGCACGCCAATCTCATGCGCGCGCCCCCCCATATTGAAAAAGATGAAATGTGGTAACAGGCCGCGCTGCAGCAACTGATAACTGGCCACCGTGGAGTCAAAACCACCAGACATCAAACTGAGCACCGGCTCCATGGTGCCCAGCGGGAACCCCCCCATACCGGCATGCCGGGCCTGAATCAGCAATACCCTGTCATGGCGGATTTCCACCTCGGCACGCACCTCCGGCGCCGACAGGGAAATGCCCGCCGCACCGCAGCGCTCAGAGAGCTCACGCCCCAAATAACTGGCCACCTCAGGTGAGCTGAAGGCGTGCTGACCGATCCGCTTGCAACGCACCGCGAATACCTTGCCCGCCAGCTGCGCACCAAGATGCTGCACACACAAATCAGCCAAAGCGGGCAGATCCGTCAGCGGATATTCATGCACTTCCTGAATTTGCGAGATCCCTGGCGTGCGCTGCAGGCAGTCAAGCGTTGCGGCCAGGTTATCCGCCCCCACGCCCTCTATCTGCAGGCTATCCCAGGAGCCATGCACCCGCAACGCTGGATCAATCTCAGCCAGCAGGCCGCGCAAGTTGACCTTCAACTGCTTGACGAAGCGCTTGCGCACCGGCGTAGTCTTGATGGTAATTTCAGCAAAAAACTTGATTAACAGCTTCATATTAGGGGGCGACAACGCAAAAGCGGACTATTATACGTGGCTCAGCCAGCGCTGACGATCAAGCGACCGCACACGAACAAAGCTGGCCATGTGCATGCAAATGATCCAATATGGTGCGAAATAAGCCATCAGCGCACCGTATTGGTTCGTTTTTGTGGCGGCAATGCCCGTTAAAAAGGCAGAATTGCTGCTAAAACGTGCACTTGCGCGCTTTTACAAAGCTGGCACAGCTTTTGCTCCATTAAACGCCAAGCGGATCGCTGGACTCTCCGCTCGTATCCATTATTCAGGTCGGCACTGTGCCGGCAATTCGATTCCCGTTGGAGGAAACCATGTCGAAAACGATTCAATTGATCAAAGAATTTGACGTGAAGTGGGTTGACCTGCGCTTCACCGACAGCAAGGGCAAGCAGCAGCACGTCACTATTCCTGCACGTGACGTTAATGATGAGTTCTTTGAAGATGGCAAGATGTTCGATGGCTCTTCCATCGCTGGCTGGAAAGGTATTGAAGCCTCCGACATGATCCTGATGCCGGACGATGAGACAGCCGTCATGGACCCCTTCACCGAAGATCCTACGCTGATCATCATCTGCGACATCATCGAGCCTTCCACCATGCAAGGCTACGAGCGTGACCCCCGCGGTATCGCCAAGCGCGCCGAAGAGTTCATGAAGTCCACCGGTGTAGGTGACACTGTATTCGTTGGCCCCGAGCCCGAATTTTTCGTTTTTGACGAAGTCAAATTCAAGTCCGACATCTCCGGCTCCATGTTCAAGATCTACTCTGAGCAAGGCTCCTGGAACACCGATTCCGACTACGAAACCGGCAACAAAGGTCACCGCCCTGGCGTTAAAGGTGGTTACTTCCCGGTACCGCCGGTCGATCACGACCACGAAGTGCGCACTGCCATGTGTAACGCCATGGAAGAGATGGGCCTGACTATTGAAGTGCATCACCACGAAGTGGCGACTGCGGGTCAGAACGAAATCGGCGTATTGTTCAACACGCTGGTGAAGAAAGCTGACGAAGTTCAAACCCTGAAATACTGCGTGCACAATGTTGCTGACGCCTTCGGCAAAACAGCTACCTTTATGCCCAAGCCGCTCTATGGCGACAATGGCTCCGGCATGCACGTACACATGTCGATCAGCAAGGATGGCAAGAACACCTTCGCTGGCGAAGGTTATTCCGGCCTGTCCGATACTGCCTTGTTCTTTATTGGCGGCATCATCAAGCACGGCAAGGCACTGAACGCCTTCACCAACCCCTCGACCAACTCTTACAAGCGCCTGGTACCTGGCTTTGAAGCCCCGGTCATGCTGGCCTACTCAGCCCGCAACCGCTCTGCTTCTATCCGTATTCCTTACGTTTCAAGCCCGAAAGCGCGCCGCATTGAAGCTCGCTTCCCGGATCCTTCAGCCAACCCTTACCTGGCCTTTGCAGCCCTGCTGATGGCTGGCCTGGATGGCATCAACAACAAGATCCACCCTGGCGATGCCGCCGACAAGAACTTGTACGATCTGCCGCCGGAAGAAGCCAACCAGATCCCGCAAGTCTGTGGCAGCCTGAAGGAAGCACTGGAATCTCTGGATGCTGACCGCGAGTTCCTGACCAAAGGCGACGTCTTCACTGACGAGTTTATCGACGCCTACATCGAACTCAAGGCCGCAGAAGAAATCAAAGTGCGCACCTTTGTTCACCCGCTGGAATACGAACTGTACTACAGCGTCTGAGCCCGGCCACAAGCCGTAATCAGTGAAAAGGGGCGCCTCTCGGGCGCCCCTTTTTTTCGTCTGTCCGATAGCCCGGCGCCGCACTTGCCTTTACACGCCAGCGATGCAAGTCTTGGTAAACATGTCACACAGGAGTGATCGTCATGAAACGCATGCTCAGCGCAGGGTTGCTGACCAGCCTGTTGGCGTTCGGCGCCCAGGCACAGATCTACAGCTGGACCGATGCCGACGGCAACCGGATTTTTTCCGATAAACCGCACCCCGGCGCGGAAACCATTGAGCTGGGCCCGACCAACACCGTCGAACCACCGCCAGCACCGGCTATGCGCGAAAGCTCACGCAGCCAACCTGAGAGTAACGACAGCCAAGCCGCGCCTTATCAACGCATGAGTATCACCAGCCCGAGCGATGATGAAGCGGTGCGCAGCAACGAAGGCAACCTGACCTTGCGCGTAGCCTTTGACCCGCCACTCAGCAGCAACCACCTGTTGCGCGCTGAAGTCAGCGGCGAGCTCAGCAGCCAGGGCATACCAGGGACTGGCCAGGCAGAAACCAGTATCACCCTGTCCAATATGGATCGCGGTACGCACCAGATCAGCGCGGTCGTGGTCAATGCCCGCGGTGAAGAGCTGCAGCGTAGCAGCCCTATTACAGTGCACCTGCAACGCACCTCACTACTCCAACCCGGCCGCCAGAGCAGCGGGCAAGCACCGCAAGCGCCCAGTGCGCCGGCTGCGCCCAATGTTCCCGGTGGTGGCAACTGAACCCGACGCCTAGCGCCAGCCATGCACACATTTCCTCCCCAGCATAACGCTTATGCACTATAGTGGTGCGTAAGCGTTATCAGCCTCTCGTCAGCAGTGCATGCACTGCCATCGAGCGCCCGCTCCACTATCCACGGAACCCTCTGCCAGCCCTTTGATTCAGGGGCCCTTGCGCCAACATCCGGTTAGCGGCGGGAAATCCGTGCACCAATAAGAAGCTGGTTCGCTTTTTGCATTAGCTAGGGCAACCAACGGATACCATCTATGCTTTCAGACACTTTCCACCGCCAGCTACTCGACAACCTGACCACAGCGGTCCTGCTGCTGGATCAGGACTTGCGCGTCGAGTATCTCAATCCCGCTGCAGAGATGCTGCTTGCAGCCAGCGGCCAGCGGGTGCAGCAGCAACCCCTGGAAAGCTTGTTCACCGATAGCCAGCAAGCCATAGCCTCACTGCACCGTGCGATCGAAACGGCTCATCCTTTCACCAAACGTGAAGCGCGGCTAACCCTTAACAATGGCCAGCAACTGATGGTCGACTATTCGGTAACACCCTTGACTGGAAAGCAGGCCAGCTGGGTGCTGATGGAAGTTTACCCACGGGATCGTCTACAGCGCATCACCAAGGAAGAGGCTCAGCTCTCCAAGCAGGAAGTGACCAAATTACTGGTCCGCGGGCTGGCACACGAGATCAAGAACCCACTCGGTGGTATCCGTGGAGCCGCGCAATTGCTCGCGCGCGAGCTACCGGAAACCGAGCTACGCGATTACACCGACGTGATCATTGAAGAGGCCGACCGCCTGCGCGGACTGGTCGATAGCATGCTCGGCCCATACCGGCCGCCCAGTCTGCGTGCCATTAACATTCATGAAATTACCGAACGCGTCTGCAGCCTGATCGAAGCCGAAACCCAAGGGCGACTGCGCTTACTGCGTGATTACGACCCGAGCATTCCCGAACTGATTGCCGATCGCGAGCAACTGATTCAGGCGGTACTGAACATTGTACGCAATGCCATGCAGGCGATTGCTGGCAAAGGCGAGCTCGAAGCCGGACTGATTACCCTGCGTACCCGTACTCTGCGCCAGTTCACCATTGGCCAGGTACGCCACCGGTTGGTCTGCAAGTTGCAGATCATCGATAACGGCCCGGGCATCAGTCGCGATATTGTTGAGAGTATTTTCTACCCCATGGTCAGTGGTCGTGCCGACGGCACTGGCCTGGGCCTGGCCATTACACAAAATATCGTTACCCAGCATCAGGGCCTGATTGAGTGTGACAGCCAACCCGGGCGCACCGTATTTACCCTGTTCCTGCCGCTGGAACCCACTTCTGGAGAAACCCCGTCATGAGCCGTGCCGATAATGTCTGGATCGTTGATGATGACCGTTCTATTCGCTGGGTACTGGAAAAGGCCTTGCAACAGGAAGGCATGGAGCCGGTCAGTTTTGATAACGCCGACACGGCACTCAGCCGACTGCAACGACAGTGCCCCGATGTGCTGATCAGCGACATTCGCATGCCAGGCAGCAGCGGGCTCGACCTGCTGGCCGCTGCGCGCGATCAATATCCAAACCTGCCGGTTATTATCATGACCGCCCATTCGGATCTGGACAGTGCCGTAGCCTCCTATCAAGGCGGGGCATTTGAATACCTGCCCAAACCCTTTGATGTTGATGAAGCCGTTGCGCTGGTGCGTCGTGCACTGGCCCATACGCGTGAACAAGAGGCCTTAGCGCCGGAGCAGGAGCTGGGCCGTACGCCGGAAATCATCGGTGAAGCCCCGGCCATGCAGGAAGTTTTCCGCGCCATTGGCCGCCTGTCCCATTCCAATATCACCGTGCTGATCAATGGTGAATCCGGTACCGGCAAAGAGCTGGTTGCCCAGGCCCTGCATCGTCACAGCCCACGCGCACGCAACCCCTTTATTGCCCTGAATATGGCGGCGATTCCCAAGGACTTGATGGAATCCGAACTGTTCGGGCATGAAAAGGGAGCTTTCACCGGTGCAGCCAGCCAGCGCCGCGGTCGCTTCGAGCAGGCTGACGGCGGCACGCTGTTTCTTGATGAGATCGGCGATATGCCGGCCGAAACCCAAACTCGCCTGCTGCGGGTACTGGCCGATGGCGAATTCTATCGTGTCGGTGGCCATACCCCGATCAAGGTCGATGTGCGCATTATTGCTGCTACCCACCAGAATCTTGAAGGCTTGGTGCAATCTGGCAAGTTCCGCGAAGATCTTTTCCACCGCCTGAACGTCATCCGTATTCATATTCCCAAGCTGGCCGAACGCCGTGAAGATATTCCCGCGCTGGCCCAGCACTTTCTCAGCAAGGCAGCCCAAGAGCTCAGCGTTGAGCCCAAGGTACTCAAACCCCAGACCCAGGACTATATGCGCAGCCTGGCCTGGCCTGGCAATGTACGCCAACTGGAAAACACCTGCCGCTGGATTACCGTCATGGCCTCCAGCCGTGAAGTGCTGGTTGACGATTTGCCACCTGAATTGCTCAACCAGCACCAGGAAAGTGCACCCGATGGGCACTGGGAGCACAGTTTGCGCACCTGGGCCGATCAGGAACTGGCCCGCGGCACCAGCAACCTACTGGATATTGCTGTGCCCGCCTTCGAGCGCATCATGATCGAAACTGCCCTCAAGCATACCGCTGGCAGACGCCGCGATGCCGCGCAGTTACTGGGCTGGGGCCGTAACACCCTGACCCGAAAGATCAAGGAACTGGACATGAATATGGCCGGTAATGACGATGATGAGACGGAGTAAAACGCCTCTTGGCAAGAATTGGCACACTTGATGCTTTAGTTATCTTGGGTGTATTTGAAGCGATCACAGTTCAGGCAGGCTGTGATCGCTTTTTTTTTGCCCACTCTGCCAACCGCCACCCCAGCCTGTTCTGGCTAAAGCCGCCCTATCAATCTGCTTGACCGATTTACCGCGTGAGACGTGAGGCTTATGTCTTGCCGCTGCGCCCCTGAGCACCTAGACTGCGCAACCACTGCCTTCGATAGCGCGCTGACCATGTTCCACATCGCCCTGCTTGAACCTGAAATCCCACCGAATACCGGCAATATCATTCGCTTGTGTGCCAATACCGGTTGCCAACTGCACCTGATCGAACCCCTGGGGTTTGCGCTCGATGACAAACGCTTGCGCCGCGCAGGGCTGGATTACCACGAGTTTGCCGAGTTACAGGTGCATACCAATTGGGCTAGCTGCCTGGCCGCGGTCAATCCGCGACGCGTCTTTGCCATGAGCACCAAGGGTACCCAGCCATTTACTGAAGTGGCCTTTCTGCCAGGGGATATGTTTCTGTTTGGCCCGGAAAGTCGCGGCCTGCCGGCAGAGCTGCGCGAGAGCCTGCCACCCGAACAGGTATTGCGCATTCCCATGCGCGCTGACAGCCGCAGCCTGAACCTGTCCAATAGTGCGGCGATTCTGATTTATGAGGCGTGGCGCCAGCAGGGGTTTGCCGGCGCCAGCTAACAGCCGTTACAAGCTACAAGCAAAACCAGACCCGAACTGACCGTCAGTTTGCTTGCAGCTTGTACCTTGCCGCTGTTTTTAGCGCGTCTTGATCACAACCTTGCCGACCGCCTTGCGCGTACTCAGGATACCCAGGGCATCCTCGTACTGGTCAAGATTGTAGACCTTGGAGACCAGCGGCTTGAGCTTGCCTTCACTGAACCAGGCGAACAGCTGCTTGAAGTTGTCCAGGTTGTTTTGCGGCTCGCGGGCAGCAAAAGACCCCCAGAACACCCCAACCACGGCAGCACCCTTGAGCAACGGCAAGTTGGCTGGCATTTCCGGAATCCGACCGCTGGCAAAGCCAACTACCAACAAACGGCCATTCCAGTTGATGCAGCGCAGCGACTGATCGAACAGGTCGCCACCGACCGGATCATAGATAACATCAGCACCCTTGCCGTTGGTCAGTGCCTTGACCTTTTCCTTCAACTCGCCATCCGCATAATTGACCAGCTCATCGGCACCAGCCTCTTTTGCAACCTGCAGCTTTTCATCGCTGGAGGCAGCGGCAATCACTCGCGCACCCATTGCCTTGCCGATCTCAACAGCGGCCAGACCAACGCCGCCGGAAGCGCCCAGTACCAGCAAGGTTTCACCCGGCTGCAGATTGCCACGCTGCTTCAGCGCATGCATCGAGGTGCCGTAGGTCATGCTGAAACCCGAAGCAGTAACAAACTCCATATCGTCAGGCATTGGCAGAACACGCATAGCGTCTACCGCAATCTTTTCAGCGAAGCTGCCAAAGCCGGTCAGGCCCATGACGCGATCACCCGGCTTGAGGTGTTTGACCTTTTCGCCTACGCTCGCAACCACACCAGCCGCTTCACCGCCCGGAGAGAATGGAAACGGTGGCTTGACCTGGTATTTACCTTCGATGATCAAGGTATCCGGGAAGTTGACCCCGGCAGCATGGATATCCAGTACCACTTCGTTGGGCTTGGCAACCGGATCGGTTGTCTCTTCCAGCACCAGACTACTGGCCGGACCATAAGCTTTGCACAAGACGGCTTTCATGATGTCTCCCTGTTTGGGTTTTTGTCGGATACAGTCTAGTCGCAACCCGGGTCAGCGGGTCAATGACCATACTGCTGATTGATCTGAACCCATAAGGCCGGGCTCGCCTGGCACTGACGCTCACCACCCTAAGAGGACTCTGTATGCGCTTGCGAACTCTAGCCCCAGCCCTGCTGCTGCTCGCTGGCTTGCAGCTGCCCAGCACGGCTGTAGCGGCCGAATACGTCGAGCTGACACCTTCCTTTGTCGGCACCATCGGCCCAGGGCCACGCATTCAATATCTGCGGGTAGATGTTGCCCTGCGCGCCAACAGTGAAGAAGCTGTCAGCCGCATTGAGCATCACGACCCATTGATTCGCAACACCCTGGTAAGCCTGTTTGCTCGCCAGACCGCCGACGACCTGGCCAGCATGCAGGGCAAGGAAGAGTTGCGCAGTGAAGCACTGGCCGAAGTACAGGCCGTGCTGGAGGCCGAGGAAGGCCAACCACTGATCAGCGACTTGCTGTTTACCAACCTACTGACGCAATAGGCCGCCTAGTCAGGCAACTGCTGCGCCATATAGGCGGCAACAAACGCATCAAAATCCATGTCATCCGCGGCCTCTATCGCTTGTTGCTCGGCCAGCGAGGCTTCAGCAGCAGCCTGCATGGCCGTCTGCTGCTGCGCCGGCAAGGGCCGATCAGCAAAATAGGCCCGGTGGGCTGCCGACTGGGCCAGAGCAAAACGGAAGAAGCTATCGCCATGTTCCGCAATCCCGGCAAGAACCCTGGCTGACGGCGTCAGCGCGGGGTCAGCCAGCTTGGCTAGCTGCACATCCAGGCTGGCACGGTAATCAGAACCGCCATGCACCTGATCAAGCAAGGCCGCACAGGGACCCAGCGCTGCCACCAGTTGCTTACCCCAAGCTGTCAACGTGCGCGCAACGCCGCGCTGATGCAGCAGCAGGCCCGGCTCGCGGCCACGGCGGACGCTCAGAGCAAAGTTCTCCACCACTTCCAGGCACTCAGCCTGCTCCAAGGGCGGGCTTTCTTCCAGCGCACAATAAAGCAGAAACACATCGAGGAAACGCGCCGTTTCCAGACTGATGCCCAGTGGCTCGAAAGGGTCAATGTCCATGCAGCGTACTTCAATATATTCCACCCCGCGCGCAGCCAACGCATGCACAGGCTTTTCCCCGCTACGGGCAACCCGCTTCGGCCGAATCGGGCTATAGAACTCATTCTCGATCTGCAGCAGGTTGGTATTCAACTGCTGCCACTCATCCTCGGCGTCATGGGTACCGATCTCAGCATAAGGTGCGTAGGGCAACCCGGTCGCCTCGGTCATGCTCTGGATATAATTATCCAGGCTGTTGTAGCAAATATTCAGACCGGCCTGGGCATTGTTGTTATAGCCCAGATCACTCATGCGCAGGCTGGTAGCCCAGGGCAAATACAAGGTCTTCTCGCCCAACGGCTGCAAGTTATGCTCACGCCCACGCAGAAAGGTACTGCACAACGCCGGTGAGGCGCCAAACAAGTACATCAACAACCAGGAATAGCGACGGAAGTTACGGATCATGCCGAAATAGCTGGCTGACTGCCAAGCCTGGGCCGAGCCGTGATCGCCGGCGTTTTGCTGCAAAGCCTGCCAGAGCGCAGGTGGCAGCGAAAAGTTGTAATGAATACCGGCAATGCATTGCATCGCCTTGCCATAACGAACCGCCAGACCACGCCGGTAGACGTATTTCAGGGTGCCGACATTGGAACTACCGTACCAGGCAATCGGAATGTCGTTATCGGTAGCCGGTAACCGGCACGGCATGGACTCGGTCCACAACCATTCATCGCCTATCTGGCTATAGGTGTAACGATGGATATCATCTAACTGACGCAACAGGTCCGGCACCTCGCGGCAAACCGGTGTAATGAGCTCCAGCAGAGCTTCGGAATAGTCAGTCGTAATTTGCGGGTGGGTCAATGCCGAACCCAGACCACGGGGGTGTGCGGTCATGGCCAGGCGACCATCGGAACTGATGCGCAGGCTCTCTTTCTCAATACCGTGACGGCAGTCACGCAACGTATCAGCCCATTGCGCGTGTTGCAGTAAGTCCAGATGACGCTTCAAAGTCGGTGACAAGGCTGTCACTCCCAGGCAAATGGGCGCCAGTCGCGCCCGAGAAAACCAATAATCAAATACGTGCGAACGTGCCCAGAGCCTTGGCCACCAGCGCATCGTCCTGCCACACCTCACCATCAACCACGACGGTACGGGTACCGGCATGCACCACCTTGCCACGGCCTTCCAGGGCGCCGCCGGTCACTGCCCGAGTGTAGTTGATCTTGCATTCTACCGTGGCGGTCACCTCATGCGGCTCAAGCACAGTGAACGCAGCAGCGCCCATGGCCGAATCGAGTAGGGTAAACACCACGCCGCCGTGTACCCGGCCAGTGGAGTTAAAGTGATGCTCGGCAATATCCAGGTGCAGGAAACACTCGCCGCGGCTGATATGGCGAAACTCCAGCCCGACCAGGCGGGTGAAATCGCTCATGCGATTGTCAGCAAAATTCTTCAGGTAAGGATGATCAACCATGTTCAGGGCTTCTTCAGGTTCTTCGCATTGGCGAACAGATCGGCAAAAGTACCACCCGAAGCCGCCTTTGTACCAGAGTGAGACGCTACCGGGCGGCGCCCGCCAGTCGTATTGCGTTCGGCGGGGGCCTTACCGGCCGGCGCATTGGCCTGACCCGGCTGGTCGTCAAGCCGCATCGACAGGCTGATGCGCTGGCGAGGAATATCGACTTCCATCACCTTGACCTTGACGATGTCACCCGCCTTGACCACATCACGCGGATCCTTGATGAACTGGTGGGCGAGCATGGAGATATGCACCAGACCATCCTGATGCACCCCAATATCGACAAAAGCCCCGAAATTGGCCACGTTGGTCACCACCCCCTCCAGCGTCATACCCGGCTTGAGGTCACTGAGTTTTTCCACCCCATCCTGGAACACGGCTGCCTTGAACTCCGGGCGCGGGTCGCGGCCAGGCTTGTCCAGCTCCTTGATAATGTCGCTGATGGTCGGGATACCGAAGCGTTCATCGGTAAATTGCGCCGGCTCCAGCTTGCGCAAAAAAGCCGAATCACCGATCAAACTGCGGATGTCACGCGAGGTATCCCCAGCGATACGCTCAACCAGGGGATAGGCTTCTGGATGCACAGCCGAGGCATCCAACGGGTTACTGCCATTCATCACACGCAAGAAGCCAGCGGCCTGTTCGAAGGTTTTGTCACCCAAGCGACTGACCTTAAGTAGCTCGCGCCGGTTACTGAAGGCGCCGTGCTGATCACGGTAATCGACGATGTTTTGTGCGATCGCCGGATTCAGCCCGGAGACCCGGGTCAGTAGCGGTGCCGAGGCGGTATTCAGGTCCACACCAACGGCATTCACACAGTCCTCGACCACCGCATTCAGGCTGCGCGCCAATTTCAACTGGGAAACATCGTGCTGGTATTGACCCACACCAATGGCTTTGGGCTCGATCTTCACCAGTTCGGCCAACGGGTCCTGCAAGCGGCGGGCAATGGATACCGCGCCACGGTAGGTTACGTCCAGATCGGGGAACTCTTTGGCTGCCAGCTCCGACGCTGAATACACCGAAGCACCGGCCTCCGACACCATGATTTTGGTCAACTTGAGTTGGGCCTGCTGGCGCTGCAAGTCAGCGGCCAGTTTATCGGTTTCGCGCGAGGCCGTACCGTTACCGATGGCCAGCAGATCCACCTGGTGCTTCTGGCACAGGTCGCCGAGTACAGCAAGGGATTGATCCCACTGGTTACGCGGCGCATGCGGAAAAATGGTGACCTTGTCGACCAGCTTGCCGGTAGCGTCGACCACCACCACCTTGACCCCGGTCCGCAGGCCCGGGTCCAGCGCCAGGGTCACTCGTGGGCCGGCCGGTGCAGCCAACAGCAAATCTTTCAGGTTACTGGCAAATACGCGGATGGCCTCATCTTCGGCCAGTTCGCGCAAGTCACCCAGCAGC
>REBY01000208.1 GCA_007692485.1 Pseudomonadaceae bacterium
TTCAGCAACCATCTTGCCGATGGCGACGCCCATTTTCTCGACAGAGCCTTTGTCTTTCGGCTCGACGGAGATAGAAATTACCGGCTCAGGAAAGACCATGGCTTCAAGGGTGCAGGGGTTTTTCGGGTCACACAGGGTATGGCCAGTCTGCACGTTCTTCATGCCAACGATAGCGATAATGTCACCGGCAGTAGCATGGCTGAGTTCGTTGCGGTCGTTTGCATGCATTTCTACCATGCGGCCGACGCGCTCGGATTTGCCGGTAAATGAATTCAGGATGGTGTCACCCTTGGCTAGCTTACCGGAATATATCCGCACGAAAGTCAGTGCGCCAAAGCGGTCGTCCATGATCTTGAACGCCAGAGCGCGGAAGGGCTCGTCGGCAGACACGAGAGCGTGTTCACCGGTTGGGTTACCCTCTTCGTCAGTCAGTGGTTGCGGGTTGACTTCAGTCGGCGATGGCAAATAGTCAACAACGGCATCAAGCAACAAGTGCATACCCTTGTTTTTAAACGCTGCGCCACAGTAAGTCGGGAAGAAGGCAAGCTCCAAAGTACCCTTACGGATGCAGCGTTTGATGTCATCGATAGAAGGCTCTTCGCCATCCATGTAAGCCATCATCAGGTCGTCGTCCATTTCAACGGCGCCTTCGATCAGCTGTTCGCGGTAGGTTTCGACATCATCGACCATGTCGGCCGGAATGTCTTCGACGGTGTAGTTTTCCGGCAGGCCGGTGTCATCCCAGACGTATGCCTGGCGGGTCAGCAGATCGACAACGCCGCAGAAAGTATCTTCACGGCCAATCGGCAAGGTCATGATCAGTGGCTTGGCGCCGAGGACCTTCTTGATCTGCTCGGTGACGCGAATAAAGTCAGCACCGATGCGATCCAGTTTGTTGACGAAGATCAGCCGCGAGACTTTGGAGTCGTTAGCATAACGCCAGTTGGTCTCCGACTGGGGTTCAACGCCGCCAGAGCCGCAGACCACACCAATACCACCGTAAATTACTTCCAGCGAGCGTTCGACTTCGATTGTGAAGTCAACGTGGCCGGGGGTGTCGATGACGTTGAAGCGGTGGTCCTTCCAGAAGCAGCTTACCGCTGCAGATTGGATGGTAATCCCACGCTCGGCTTCCTGTTCCATGAAGTCGGTGGTGGATTCGCCTTCGTGGGTCTCGCCGAGTTTGTGAATGCGCCCGGTAAGCTTGAGAATGCGTTCAGTGGTGGTGGTCTTGCCGGCATCAACGTGGGCGAAGATACCAATATTACGGTAGAGAGATAGATCAGTCATGGTGTTCCCTGATAGCCGGTTTGGTTGGAAAATAGCGGCACATAGTACAGGATTAAGCGCATTCGCGCTCTGTTTTTACGCGCTAAACAATAACTCGGGTAAATGGCGCTAGTGATACAGTTGGTTCGGTGTCAGTGCTGGCCGATAGAATCACAGCTATGTAATGAAAAAGCTCTGCTATAGATGCATATTTTCAATTCATTCCGGGTTCGCTGGGCGTTATGATGCGGGCTCTTTGGTCTCCGACACACTAGAAGAGGTCCTTTGTTGTGCTCTGCAGGCGATTCATGCCCGGGCTTTGGCGCCCTTTGCAAGGCAGTGATCGGCCCACAATATGTGATTGGGGCTTGAAGGGCGTGTTGTTGCAGGCATTAATGCTGCTTAGGGTGTTAACCTCGGCGTCACAGAGCGAGGTGCTTTTAAAGTTCTGATGGCTGCTGGTGAGCAATTGCTCAATGGGGGCGAGGTAAGTCTAAGGTTGAATGATGCTACTTGAGCTGGATTGCGGTAACACACTGATCAAATGGCGCTTGCTTGACCGCGAGGGGAGGGTGCGTGACCGGGATATGGCGCCTGACCTGGTCGAGTTGCAGCGTTTGCTTGGCGGGCAGGAGCGGGATATTCGCGGTTGTCGTCTGGTCAGTGTGCGTTCTGAAGATGAAACGCGCGTTGTCATGGATCAATTGACCAGTTGGCTCAAGCTGCATCCGGTACTGGCTCGTAGTGCCGTCGAGCTGGCTGGCGTGCGCAATGGTTACGCAGATGTTTCGCGTTTGGGCATGGATCGCTGGCTGGCTCTGGTAGCTGGTTATACGATTTGCCAGCGGGCCTGTGTGGTCATTGATCTGGGTACTGCGGTTACGGTGGATTTTGTTGCCGCCGACGGTCAGCATTTGGGCGGCTTTATTGCACCGGGAACTGGGCTGCTTCGCAGTAGCTTGCAGCGCCATACCCGGTTGATCCGCTATGACCAAAGCTTGCACAGTGATTTACGCTCTCCGACGCCGGGCAGCGATACGGCCGAAGCGGTGGAGTACGGTTGTGAGCTTATGCTCGCCGGTTTTGTGCGTGAGCAGTTGCGTATCGCTACCCAGCTTTTAGGTGACAAGGTGCTGGTGATTCTGACCGGCGGGGACGCGACCCGTATGGCGGAAATGTTGCCGAGTGAGTGCAACGTGATCAATGACCTGGTGTTTGAAGGCCTTGCCCTTGCCTGTCCGATGGAGCCGGACTGATGCGCTGGGTATTTCTCTGCCTGTTATTGATCAATATTCTCTATGCGTTGTGGCAGGTGCAGCAGGGCAAGCTGCAGTTGCGCGCTGATAGTCCGGCAAGTGTGGTTGTGGAGACGTTACAGCGCTCAGAATCAAGCAGTGCCCAGGGTTCTGATGTTGCAGCGGGGCTCTGCATGCATCTCGGTGGCCTGGCGGAAAGTGGCGACTTGCGAGCCTTGCGTCAACGCTTGCTGGCACTAGGTGTTGAGGCGCGTATGGTCAGCTTGGACATTGTGTCAGAGGAAGACTATCTATTGGTCAAGACGGTCCCGGGTACAAGGAATGAGGCGCTGGCCGCCTTGCGCCTGTTACAGGATGGCGGTATTGAAAGCTATCTGATCGGTGACGGGGCTATGGCCGGAAAAATTGCACTTGGTGTGTTTGCCAGTCGTGAGTCGGCGTCCAGTCGGCGCGAGCAGCTGCAGTTGCAAGGTTATGAGAGTGATATCGAGCAGCTTGAGCGTCATGTCAGTCAGCCCTGGCTGGAAGTAGACGCCGCCGCGCGCAGGCTGGTGGATGCGCGGATGCTGCAGCGCTTGCGGGAGGCCTTTCCGGGTCTGGTTCACCACTATCGGCCCTGCGGCAGTTTGCCGGCGGTCAATGGTTGACTGGGTCTGTTGGGCTGTGTTGCTGGAGCCTGGATTGACACGCGTGAACCTCTACTCAGGAGGTAAGCTGCTGACTTAAGTTGGCGTTGCTTTCAAGTTGCGGTTTTTGCAGAGAAAAGTGTTGACAGGTTGATGCCAAGTGACGAAAATGGCGCCCTCTTGCGGAGGGGTTCCCGAGTGGCCAAAGGGATCAGACTGTAAATCTGACGCGCAAGCTTCG
>REBY01000143.1 GCA_007692485.1 Pseudomonadaceae bacterium
TGAACAGCAGCTGTGGATAATCCCGGCGAAAGCGCAGATCTCGCACCTGATCAAGACGCTGGCGAATGGCGCGAAAGTCGTAACTCTCACAGGCATCATCTTTTTTCCACTCATCCAGCCCCATTTCATGGTCATAGGCGGCGGCGAGTTCAACCCACTCCTCATAGGTTTCAGCCTGCTCCATTTCCTTCAACAGGCGTTTGCTCTGGTTTCGCTGCATCAATTTGATCATCTGCTTCCCCCGCTACTTTGACTCAGGGCACTGAGAATTCAACACCCGGAAAAATACCTCAGGCGGCACTACCCGACTTGCGTTGACTGGCTTCGACCACGGACTCTTCCTGCTTGCTGGCGGCTTTCTCAGCGGCCTGCTTGTCTGTCGTGTTCGCTGCTTTACGCGTGTTTTTACTGGCATCCGGCTTGTTTTCCTTACTTTTACTCGCCGGTTCAGTGACTGCGGTCACTTCTTTCGCTGCAGCCGCTTTAGCTTCTTCCAGGGCCTCGGTAGCCGCCAGAAACTCACGGGTAGACTCGGCCAGGCAGCTGACATAAAAGTCCATATCCGGTACGACCTTGCGATCAGCCAGTACTCCGATGCAGATACGATCATAAATACCGGTAATGCCATGGCTGATGGCCACGCCATCGGCAATCGGAACGATGGGCGACACCATGCGAATGGTCGCGCCAGCAAAATATTTTGGTTGCATGCCAGGAATGCCCGGTACATTGGTAATCACGGTATTTACCATTGGATATTTACCCGCCAGGCGCAGCTTGTTGCCCAAGGCCGCGCCCATATTGCGCATATAGGCTGGCACCATGTCGCCATAGGCATTGGACAGGTCACAGAGCACTTCCTTGGCCAAAGGGATACCGTTTTGGGTACGCCGCTGCACGGCTTTCAAACGCTCTACCGGGTCGGCAATATCGGTACCTATGCCGATAAACATGGCGGAGACCAGGTTACCGCCATCTTTCCTGGCATCTTCCGGACGGATCGACACCGGACACATGGAAACCAGGGATTCATTGCCCGGTAACGCATTGTGCGCACTCAGGTAACGGCGCATACCACCAGCGATCACGGAAATGATCACATCATTCAGGCTTGAACCGGCACACAGTTGGCGCATGCGTTTCAGCTCGGCAATGGTCAACTCATAGCCGGCATAGCTACGGTGGGGGCTGATCGTAGTGTTGAAAACAGTTTTGGGCACCCGGCGCTGCTCTGGCCGCGCTTCGCCGCGCAAGCGCTTGGCCAACTCATAACTCTTGCGCGTAATTTCTACCCCGGCGCGCAGGCTGCGGAAAGACTGTCCGATCATGCGTGGTGTAGTGCGTGCCCACATTTCCAGGCGAGTCGGCGGACGCTCAGCCACTTCAACATGATCACGACGACCGTACTCATGGTTCGGCGTGTCTTCCCACAATGCTGTGGTCAGCTCCAGGCCGGCTTTGCCATCGACATAAGCATGGTGAAAACGGATCAATACGGCAAAGCTGCCCGGCGGCACACCCTCAACGTTGTTGACGCCTTCAATGATATAAATTTCCCAGGGGGCACGTTCCATATCCACGCTGCGCGACATGGTCCGCGCGGTAAAGATGCACAGCTGACGCCAGTCACCTGGCTGTGGCAAGCCAACGTGGCGCACGTGATATTCAACGTCGAAATTTTCATCCTGTAACCAGTAGGGATCGTCCAACTGGAAAGGTGCCTGCTCAAGGCGACGGCGAAAATACGAGGTGGTGTTCAGGCGATCGGAAATGTACTGCAGGATATCCTTATGTCGCACCAGACCATCGGGGGCAGTGGTCTGATCACACAACCAGAGGCTACCGATCATCATCGGTTGGTTGGGCGCTTCAAAATAGAAAAAATGCGAATCCATTGGTGTTAGTTGTTTCACAGGGTCGACCCTCGCTGAAAGTTCGCGTTGCGGAAAATGGCAGTTTTTATTGTCGTTGCTATTTCGTACAACTACGTTGACTGTAATCAATCAATACACAAATAGCTTAAAGGCAGAAAAGAGACAGGTACATCTTTAACCTGTGAAAGAGATATTTTTATTAAATGTAGTATAGAACTTACCAGTCACCTTTGCACGAAATCCAACCACCCAGAAAAAACCCCCTGCCAGTCAAACTGGCAGGGGGTTGGGGTTACCCGTTCACGCGCGGCTCAAGGACGCTGGAACCAGGTCAGCTCCATAGGTTCGCCCCCAGGTCCGTTCATAAAGCTCATCCATCCCGGGTTGAGTTGCTGGGCAACGCCAGGGCGGCTCCAGTCGCAGACACCAGTGGAAAACACCTCACCCAGCTGCGCTTGCTGCTCGTCGGTAAAGGTAATCAGCTCACCTGTCTCGGCCAGACGATAATCATCGCTGCTGAAGTCCAGCGGTTTGAGCTGACATTTGAGCACGTCTTCCGCAACCGGACCGCCGGCGACAATGCGCGGTGACCCACCAAACTGAACCGGACACTCTGGCGTGAACAAACCCACATCCCGTACTTCAGCAACACCCTCTTCAGTCACTCGGGCCAGGCAACGATCAGTCGCCAGTGATGGCTTGTTGGCCAGCACCTTGTCCGCCAGACTGGCACTGGAAGTATCCGCTTCCATTGCCTCCAACCAGGCATCCATGGTGACAAAGGCTTCGTTGCTCACGGTCGCGGTCGGCACTTGATTCTGGTTATAGCCCCAGATCACCTGATTGTCGGCATGCCCATTGGCCTGCTCCAGACGCTCTCGCACCGACAAGGCGCGCCAGTTAAGGTGGATATCCAGACCAGGTTCGTTGTACCGCACATCGATAATCGGCACATTGGCCAGGTAGCGACCATCCGTCACCATACCGCTGCGATAAGCATTCTCCAGCCCTTCCTGAGTTGCCGCACGGCGAACAGAACCAGCAATGCGGTTCTGATCAATATTGAAATAGCCAATATTGGCGTTCAAATCGACAAAGCGCTCGACTGTCATGGTGCCGTTCTGCAATGCCTGCAGGCCATATTGCACGCCAACATTATCCAGTGGCTGTAGCGCCCGCGTTACCCCGTCCGCATCCACTCGGCTACCCAGCAGATTGATGTTGTGCTCAGGATGGGCACAGCGAATCCCGTTGGGGTTGGTATCCGCGTCATACACCAGCTCAGACGGGAAACCGGTACCGCAGTTGACCGCTCGACTGGGGTCTCCAGACGGCAGGAACAACAAGTTCCAGGCGGTACAATGCAGGGTACTGGAGTGCCCGGTATAGGCGGAGGTGACTGCGCCGCGCTGCAAAAACGGAATGGAATTAGCATAACCTCCCGTTGCGTTGTAAATACCACAATCGGAAATCTCGATACCGTTAGTCATAGCATCCGCATAGGTCAAGGATG
>REBY01000190.1 GCA_007692485.1 Pseudomonadaceae bacterium
GTGTTGTAACCTCAGTGTTGACCAGACTGGTAAGAGCCTGCAACTGCTGCTTAACCATGTCCAGCAACCAGTCTTGAAAGGCCGCCTGGGGCCGCAATTGTAGTGCAACCTGCAGCAAGCGCTCCTCGCCACGCGCGAGCAGCAAAAGCTCATCGATTCGCTGATTCAACTGCCGGCTGGCAGCAACAATGCGCTGAAAGGCATCACGGTACTCCTGGCTGTCCTTGTCACGCCCACGCAGGCTGATTTCGGCCTCACCCTGAATGCTGGTGACCGGCGTGCGCAACTCATGGCTGATGTCGGTGATGAGCTGTTTTTGCCGGATTTCACTGTTGTGCAGATCTTTCAGAGTGCTTTGCAGTTCGGCCGTACGCTGCTCGACCAGCTCTTCAGTTGCCTGCTGGATACGCTTCTCTTGCGCTGCAAATCCTTCAATGTAGCGTGACATGAGATTGAATTGTCGGGCCAGTTCCGCAAACTCCCCGGGGCCGCGTTCGTCGATGCGGTGGGCGAAATTGCCCTGCTGGAGCTGACGCGAGCCTTCTTGCAGCCGCTGCAAGGGGCCCTGCAAGGCGCGCAGTAAATACCAGCCAATCAGCAGGGCCAACAACAACCCACCGAAGCTGATCAGCACCATGATGGATTGCACGCGCTGGACAGCATACAGCGCATCCGCCTCGGTGCTCTGGGCGCGGGCTTTCTGTACGGCAATGGCATCCTGCAGCAGTGCCGACAGGTCGGTATCCTGAAACTTGTCGAACAGATCGATCAAGGTCGTCCACAGTGCACTGTCATCCGGGTAGGCCGCCATCTGGCGGGTTTTCAGCGCCTGTTCCAGGGTCACCAGATTGGTTTGCAGCAGAGAGATAACCTTGACCTGGCTCATGATCTGCTGCAAATCCGCCTCCTGGGAACTGGCATACTGATCACGCACAGCCAACTCATCCAGCGTGTGCAATTGCTGACGCATACGGGCAAACAGGGTATCGCGAAAATCGGTATTGGCATCGTCAGTGATCAGGTATTGGGCCAGCCAGACCTTCAACCGCTGCTTGTCCGCGCGCAACGACATGAACTCGGTCAGCATCTGGTTGGCGATACGGTTGCGCTGGGTATGGTATTCCGAACTCTGGTGCGCCCAGAAACCGATCCCGGAGAGCAGCAGAATGATGGATACCATGCTACAGAGCGCCACAATCAGCTTGCGTGAGTACATGAGCAGCCCCGGATATTGGCAAGACAATCAGTGTATCGCCCGCAGACTCAGCGATCATGAAAATTTCATTAACAGCGAAACCGGCCGATAACATGATCAGCCCGAATAAACAGCGGCCCTATATTGGCAATCCCGGCAAATAGGGGCAGTATGAATCATACTGCTATCACACAGCCCCTGTAGGGCCTGTCGCCCTGTAGCGCCGTATGCAATCAGCCACCGCTACCAGTAGAAGAGAGCCTATGAGCAGCCTTGATACCTTTCCCAGCGGATCCCCAGAAGACGAGAACATCTTTGAAAGCATATCCAGCCGCATGTCTGGCTTTCTGTACCGCTGCCGGATGGATAATGACTACACCATGCTTAATATGTTCGGCAATGTGCAGGAGCTGACTGGGTACAAACGCCAGGAGCTGATCGGCAACAAGGTGACCTCCTACGTCAACCTGATCCATGAAGAGGACGCCCAGGCGGTCGACGATGCCGTTGAAGCGGCGATCAAGCACGACAAAAACTGGGATGTAGACTACCGCCTGAAATGCAAAGTGGGCGAGCCGATATGGGTGAATGAAAAGGGCGGCCCCGTGTTTGATAGCAACAACCAAGTGGCCTTTCTTGAAGGGGTGGTGACCACGATCCAAGCCCGCAAAATGCAGGAGCTGGAGCGTCAAACCCGGATGGAAGACGTGGAAAAATACAGCGCCGACATCATCAAACAAACCCACACTATTTTGAACATGCTCAAAGCCCTGCGCATGCTGAGCCTGAATGCCAGTATTGAAGCGGCACGGGCGGGCGAAGCCGGGCGCGGCTTTGCCGTGGTGGCCGATGAAGTTAAAAGCCTGGCAGAGAATACCGGCAATGCCGCCGACGAAATCACCCGGCTGACCAAAGAGCTCGACGCATTGCTTAAGTGATCGCGGATCGACAGTTTTGACTGGTGTTGCCCCCAAGGGCTTAGCCCGATAGGAGCGACTGGCAAAATCCGGCGTAGAGAATAGGAGTCAGGGCTTGTCTAATGTCTTTCAATCCGTCAGCGCAGAGAAATCAGACAGGCCACCATGCACCACAGGAAACTCTACTTATTGGACTCATGTTTTTCTAACCCCAATTACGCCAAAATCAATGACAATCAGGAGATAAGCACCATGTCCGTTTATATAATTGCCAGATTCAAAATACATGATCGAAGCGAGTACGATAAGTACGAAGCTGGATTCGCAGAGGTTTTCAAAAAATTCGATGGCAAATTGTTGAGTGTTGATGAAGATCCGACGGTTTTGATGGGCGACTGGGATGATACTCGATCGGTAATTATTGAGTTCCCATCAAAAAAATCCGCTATTGCTTGGATGACATCTGATGAGTATCAAGCCATAGCTAAACACCGTAATGCTGGGAGCACAGCGAACTCTATTTTGGTGAAGGGTTTTGAGTAAAAAGCATCCTGGCAAAGCCGGGCCAAGTAGCTCAAGACCAAAACTCATTGTCTAAGCCAAAAATGTCAGGTGAACCCGCCGAGTAAAGCTGCGGGTCACTTCGATTAACCAGCTTGTACCGTCACATACCTCTATGTCTCCCGGCAATGCGGCGCGGTTCAATACTGGCTCGCTTACCCTGAGCTGACTAGTGGCCTTGCCACTGAAGCACAGTGCGTTAAGCTGGTCACAAATCACCCATAAAGGTAGTAACGACTATGGGAAAAGCATTCGAGCAATTCAGCAATAACCCCACCATTCCCCCGATGGACCCCGCCCGGATCAAGCTGATCGAGAGCGCGGGCCTGACCGTCAAGCCCTTGGAACCCCTGGGTGTTGAGATTTACAACGCCGATGTCCGCACCAGGCTTCCCGACCCTGTGATCAAGGCGTTGGAAGTG
Organism: Pseudomonadaceae bacterium; assembly: GCA_007692485.1. Classification (GTDB taxonomy): domain Bacteria; phylum Pseudomonadota; class Gammaproteobacteria; order Pseudomonadales; family Pseudomonadaceae; genus Halopseudomonas. Next base: position 3,096 of record REBY01000190.1, read on the forward strand.
GAAATGGCCAAGCGGGGGTTTATTGTCTTCAAACACCAAGTTGGTCTGTCCGCTGATGAGCTGGTCAACGCCAGCAAGTGGTGGGGCGCGGGTGAAATCCACTCGACACATGGGGTTCACCCGGCAACGCCGGGAATGAACAGGGATATCTTTCGCTGCTCCAATGACAATCGCCATGGCATCCTTGGGGTTGGCCCGCAGTGGCACAACGACGGCAGCTTTGAGGCCGCCACCTTTTCCCATTCCGCCTATTACATG
>REBY01000209.1 GCA_007692485.1 Pseudomonadaceae bacterium
AATATATTCGATACCTATTGCACCAATACCCGTCTGCCCAATGGGCGCTCCAACCCCGGTTGTGGCGATGTGGATCTTGGCGAGCTGCGTTACAGTGCCGGGGTTGGCCTGAACTGGCTAACGGCGTTGGGCCCGCTTGGTTTCAGCCTGGGTCGTGCATTGAATGAAGAATCCGGTGATCGTACCCAGTTCTTCCAGTTCACCCTGGGCCAAACGTTTTGATTCGAACTGCACCAACAAATACAAACCAGCAGGAGTAATGCTAAGTGCGAACTATGTTTAAAGCCATTGCCATGGTAGCCCTGGTCGGGATGACCTTTCCCGCCGCGGCCCAAATGAAGATTGCGGTACTGAATTACGAGCGCGCAGTCATGGAATCCGATTCGGCTCAACGCCACTCGGCCGAGATGGAGCAGCGCCTGGGTAGCCAGGTACAGCGCTTGCAGAACCTTGAGCGTGAAATGCGTCGCTTGCAGGAGCGCGGTCAGAATGAGCGCGATCGCCTGGAACAGGACGAGCTGGAGAAGCTTGAGCTGGAATTCCGCCAGCGTGCCCGTGAGCGCGAGCAGCAGGCACAGCAGCTGCAAGAAGCCAAGCAGGCAGCTGATCGCCAGATGCTGGAGCAACTGCAGCCACGTTTGAATGCCGCAGTGGAAGCCATTATCGAGGCCAATGATTATGACCTTATTCTGGATGCCAGCGCGGTTGTGCATGTAAAACCCGAGCGCGATATTACCAATCAGGTAATCGAGCGTCTGAACAGCTCGCGTTGATCTCAGTATGAGTCAGCCAGCTACCATAACCCTGGGCCAACTGGCTGAGCGCCTAGAGGCGCAGATACAGGGTGATGCGACTCTGTCGATTGACGGTATGGCTACCTTGCTGCAAGCAGGGCCTGGCGAATTGAGCTTTCTCGCCAACAGCCAGTATCGTAAGTATCTCAGCACCACCGCAGCAGGCGCTGTACTGCTGCGGCCAGCGGATGCTGAAGGCTTTGCTGGTAACGCGTTGATAGTTGCTGACCCTTACCTGGCCTACGCGCGGCTGTCGCACTATTTTGACCGCAAGCCCAAAGCACCGGCTGGCGTCCACCCGACAGCGGTGGTGGCACCAGATGCCCAGGTTGATCCGACCGCCAGCATCGGCGCTGGCGCAGTCATCGAAGCGGCTGCAGTGATCGGTGCCGGTGTTAGTGTTGGCGCACAAAGTTTTGTTGGTGCCCGCTCGCACATTGGCGCCGGCGGCTGGTTGGCCCCACGCGTGACGCTTTACCATGATGTGCGCATCGGCCAACGGGTCAGTATTCAGTCAGGCGCAGTGATTGGTTCGGAAGGTTTTGGTTTTGCCAACCACCAAGGGCAATGGGAAAAGATTGCCCAGATCGGTGGGGTTTTGATTGGCGATGATGTCGAGATCGGCGCCAACACCACCATAGATCGTGGTGCCTTGTCAGACACGATCATCGGCAACGGTGTGAAACTGGATAACCAGATTCAGATCGCGCATAACGTGCAGGTTGGTGATCACACGGCAATGGCAGCCTGCGTCGGCATTTCCGGCAGCACCCGAATCGGCAAGCACTGTACTATTGCGGGTGGTGTGGGCATGGTCGGTCATATTGAGGTGTGTGATCATGCCTTTGTTACCGGCATGACCATGGTGACCCGTTCGATTACCGAACCGGGAGCCTATTCGTCGGGTACCGCCATGCAAGCAGCAGGCGACTGGAAAAAAAGCGCAGCCCGGCTGCGTCAGTTGGATGGCTTGTTCAAGCGGGTCCAGCAACTCGAGAAACAATTGGCTGACGTGACTTCGTCAGCTGCGGACTCATCAGAAGCTTGATCCTGCCTACGGGCTCATCCTCATTTTGCGCAAGGCCAGTTACGACATGGATATTAATGAAATTAAGCAATTCCTTCCCCACCGCTACCCCTTCCTGCTGGTGGACCGCGTCGTAGAGCTGGACCTGGAAGCCAAGCGCATTCATGCCTACAAGAATGTGTCGGTCAACGAGCCATTTTTCAATGGTCACTTCCCGCAGCACCCGATCATGCCGGGTGTGCTGATTATTGAAGCCATGGCCCAGGCGGCCGGTTTGCTGGGCTTCAAAATGATGAATGTGAAGCCTGAAGACGGCACTCTGTATTACTTCGTTGGCTCCGACAAACTGCGTTTCCGCCAGCCGGTCGTGCCTGGTGATCAGTTACAACTGGAAGCTCAATACCTGAGCCACAAACGGGGCATCTGGAAATTTGCTTGCCGCGCCCTGGTTGACGGTAAAGAAGCCTGTTCAGCTGAAATCGTGTGTGCGGAACGCAAGATATGAGTCGAATTCATCCCCAGGCGATCGTTGATCCCAGCGCCCGACTGGCTGATGATGTCGAAGTCGGCCCCTGGAGCCTGATTGGCCCGGATGTCGAGATTGGCGCCGGTTCGGTAATCGGACCGCATGTCGTGATCAAGGGGCCAACGCGTATTGGCCAGCGAAACCGGATTTTCCAGTTTTCCTCGGTGGGTGAAGACTGCCAGGACAAGAAATATGCCGGCGAGCCGACCCGGCTGGAAATCGGTGACGACAATGTCATCCGTGAAGGTTGTACGTTGCACCGTGGTACTGTGCAGGACAAGTCACTGACCAGCATCGGCAACCGCAACTTATTGATGGCCTATGTGCATGTGGCGCACGATTGTGTACTCGGCAATGACATCATCATGGCCAACAATGCGACCATTGCTGGCCATGTGCAGGTCGGGGATGGCGCCATTCTTGGTGGCTACACCACGGTGCACCAGTTTTGCCATATTGGTCCCTGGTCGATGAGCGCGGCGATCAGTGCTGTATTCAAGGATATTCCGGCCTATGTCATGGTGGGCGGCAATCCGGCCAGTGCACACGGCATGAACTTCGAAGGCATGCGCCGGCGCGGTTACAGCCCTGAGCTGGTCGCTGCGTTGCGACGTGCCTACAAGGTGGTCTATCGGCAGGGACTGACCATGCAGCAAGCCCTTGAGGCGTTACAAGCGAGCGCCGAGCAATATCCCGAGATCGCGGTCTACCGCGACTCCATTCTGGCCTCGACCCGCGGCATTACCCGCTGACCATGGTGGTTTCCGAACAGCCTTTGTGCATTGCTCTGGTGGCGGGCGAGGCTTCTGGCGACACCTTGGGCGCCGGCTTGATCAAAGCCTTGCACCAACGCTTCCCCAATGCGCGCTTTATCGGTATTGGCGGCCCGCGCATGCAGGCCGCTGGACTGGTGTCCCAAGTACCGATGGAGCGGCTCTCGGTGATGGGGCTGGTCGAGGT
>REBY01000150.1 GCA_007692485.1 Pseudomonadaceae bacterium
GACGCGGCGGATTCAAAATCCGTTTCTGGTGACAGAGTGGGAGTTCGATTCTCCCCCGAGGCACCATCTATTAGTCGATAGATGGTTGATGTAAATCCCTATACCCTGAACTGTCTTTGAGCAACGCCTGCACCCGGTGTGGCGGATTGCATTGGCATGCCTGCGTGTCGCGACCCATCAGCGTGCCCATAGAAAAAGCCCCGCTAAAAGCGAGGCTCATAACTGAAGCAAGTGGGTCAGCAATCAGGCTCACTGCTCATCAAGAAACCGCTCAGCATCCAATGCTGCCATACAGCCTGAGCCGGCTGAAGTGATGGCCTGACGATAGATGTGGTCAGCCACATCGCCGGCGGCAAACACGCCCGGTATGGTGGTTTGGGTAGCGTTACCCTGGGTGCCGCTCTGGATGGTCAGGTAGCCGTCTTTCATTTCAAGTTGGCCGGCAAACAGGTCGGTGTTCGGCTTGTGGCCAATAGCGATAAAGACCCCGGTCAAAGCAATTTCTTCGGTGCCACCGGCGTTCAGCTTGATGCGCATACCGGTAACGCCCATGTCGTTACCCAGTACTTCGTCCAGCGTCGCATTCAGCTTGAGCTCGATCTTGCCTTCGGCCACCTTGGCCATCAGCTTGTCGACCAGGATTTTCTCCGCGCGGAAGGTATCGCGGCGGTGCACCAGGGTAACCTTCTTGGCAATATTGGACAGATACAACGCCTCTTCCACGGCCGTGTTACCACCACCAATCACCGCGACATCCTGATTGCGGTAAAAGAAGCCGTCACAGGTCGCGCAGGCCGATACGCCTTTGCCCATAAAGGCCTCTTCCGAGGGCAGCCCCAGATATTGCGCGGATGCGCCGGTAGCGATAATCAAGGCATCACATTGGTATTCGCCATTATCACCCCAGAGACTGAAGGGGCGCTTAGTCAGATCCACCTTGTTGACGTGATCAAAAAGGATCTCGGTCTCGAAACGCTCGGCGTGCTGACGCATCCGCTCCATCAGATCCGGGCCTTGCAGGCCTTCCACATCGCCCGGCCAGTTATCTACATCAGTGGTGGTAGTGAGCTGACCGCCCATCTGCATACCGGTCACCAGCACGGGGCTCAAATTGGCCCGCGCCGCATAGACCGCGGCGGTGTAACCCGCCGGGCCGGAACCCAGGATGATCAGACGGGAATGGCGTACCTCGGACATAAAGCCTCCAGAATTAATACATTAAAAGCGAGTGGGCAGACGCAATTGCGTGCAGCCGAAAAATTGAATGGTCAGCATGGTAAGGGAAAATAGCCGGCAAGGGGTATTTCAATCACTGCATTAACAGCATAGTTTACCGCTATGATCTCAGCATCACAGCCCTTGTAAGGGTGATGGTTACTGTTATGACCACGGAGTTTGCATGACCGCTCGACCACCAGCACTGACTGGCAGCAGTTACCTGCGTGCCGGCTGGCACGCCATGTGGCAACCCGGACTGCGACGCTATGTGCTGATTCCTGCGGCATTGAATAGCTTGCTGCTGATCAGCCTGATTGGTTGGGCTGGCCATAGCTTCAATGCTTTGCTGGGGCAATTGCTCAGCACTTTGCCCGATTGGCTGGGGTTTTTACAGTGGCTGCTGTGGCCGCTGTTCGCACTACTGATTCTGCTGGTGCTGTTCTTTACCTTTAGCATTCTGGCCAACCTGATCGGCTCTCCCTTCTATGCCCTGCTGGCCGAGAAGCTCGCTCAACAGCGAAGAGGGGACATAACTCAGAGCGGTAACTGGCAAAGCTGGCTGTGGCTGGTACCGCACAGTATTGGCCGTGAGCTGGCGAAACTGGGCTATTACCTACCGCGGCTGTTGGGGTTATTGCTGCTGAGCCTGCTACCCGCAATCAACCTGTTGATCACGCCACTGTTGCTGGTCTTTGGCGTATGGATGATGGCGGTGCAGTATCTGGATTATCAGGCTGATAACGACGGCGTCAGCCTGGGTGAGCAACTGACGTGGATGCGCCAGCGGCGCAGCCTGATGCTCAGTTTCGGGCTGCCCGTCTACCTGGGCAGCCTGATTCCGCTGGTTAATGTGCTGATCATGCCGGCAGCCGTGGCGGGCTCAACCCTGCTCTGGGTTGAACACTATGCCCGGCAGCCGGTCGTCAACTGATCAGGACAGCTCGCCCAGGGCCTCGCGACTGAACGGCAGGATATCGGTGAAGCGCCCCTCACGCACCTTGTCCGACCACTGCGGATCGACAATCAATGCGCGGCCAACGGCAACCAGGTCAAACTCACCCTGATCCAGGCGTACCAGCAAGTCATCGATATTGGCTGTTTTCGCCACTTTGTCAGTCTCAACCATGTACTCGAGAAACTCGCTGTCCAGGCCCACACTGCCGACGGTAATGGTCGGCTTGCCGGTCAGCTTACCGGTCCAACCCGCCAGGTTGAGGTCTGACCCCTCGAACTCAGGCTCCCAGAAACGGCGCTGCGAGCAATGGAAGATATCCACGCCGGCATCAACCAACGGTTGCAGAAATTGCTCAAGCAACTCGGGCGTCGGTGCCAGGCGTGCGGTGTAGTCCTGTTGCTTCCACTGCGAGAAGCGGAAAATGATCGGGTAGTCCGGCCCTACAGCAGCGCGCACGGCTTCAATGATTTCTACCGCCAAGCGACCACGGTTTTCCATGCTGCCGCCGTACTTGTCAGTACGCTGGTTAGTACCTTCCCAGAAGAACTGGTCAATCAGGTAACCATGCGCACCATGCAGCTCAATGGCATCAAAACCGATCGCCTTGGAATCAGCAGCCGCCTGGGCAAAAGCCTGGACCACATCATCGATATCCGCCTGGGTCATGCCATGCACCAACACGGTATCGCCCTTCAGCTTTTCCATCGGGCCATAACCGGGAACATCTTCGTCCGGCTTGGTACCCAAGCGGCGGGTATTACCGACGTGCCACAGCTGTGGCGCAATCTTGCCGCCCACGGCATGAACGGCATCAACCACTTTTTTCCACCCAGCCAAGGCATCTTCGCCATGAATGCGCGGAATGTTCGGGCCCATGGTCGCTGCCGGCAGACCCACTGTCGTGCCCTCGGTAACAATCAAGCCAACGCCTGCTTCGGCGCGGCGACGGTAGTACTCGGCAACATTGTCACCCGGTACGCCATTGGGCGAGAACTGGCGCGTCATCGGGGCCATGACGATGCGATTATTCAGGGTCATAGGACCGTACTGGAAAGGGGCAAACAAAGAACCGGTATCAACAGGCATAGATAACTCCGTAGTTAATAATCGACGCCGGCCCGCAGGTCACTTGCCTGCTTGCTTGACCGGTCATCTGGAAAGCATTCAGGTGTGTAGTAAACGCTCGAGCTGGTCAATAAAAATACGCAGAGGGGCAATCTGGCGATCAATCTTCATCCGCAGCAGCGCGCCCTCCCAGGCCGAGCCAATAAAGTGCGCCAAGGCTTGCGGGTCTTGCCCGGCCGGCAGCTCACCGGCATCCCGCGCCTGCGCCAGACAACCGGCCAGCACCTCGCTGGAGCGCTTGAGGATGGCACTGGCGGCATAACCAATCGGCTGACTCTCATCGGCTTTTTCATGGCACAGGCTACCGATGAAGCACTGATGACTGGGCTCCTGCTGATTGGCAAAGTAACCCACCAGGTCACGATAGAACTGCAGGATACGCTCGCGCGGCGAGTCACTACCCGCCTCAAGCGCCCGAGCAAAGCGCTCTAGCCGAGGCGTGTAATAGTAGTGCAGTGCCTGGATGGCGAAGTCTTCCTTGCTTTCAAAATAATGATAGAAGGAGCCTTTGGGTACACCGGCACCCTTAGTGATCTCTTGTACGCCAGTGCCGTTATAGCCCTTGCGCAACATCACCTCGGTTCCGGCCGCCAGAATACGTGCACGTTTGTCTTGGATAGCGTTCATAGATATCACTATACGACCGGTCAACTTTTTATAATAGAGAAAATAATTATTATTGATTTTGCTGATGGAGAAGAATCAACGACTTTGAATGGATCGCCACAAGCCTGCGGCTTTCGCGATGACAAGGAATGGGCAAGCGGCAAGCGAAAGTGTACGTTCAGCAAGAATGTCGGGCGTAAAAAAACCGGAATAAATCCCGGTTTTTTTTACGCTTGAAGCTTGCGGCTATAAGCGCAGCGACTTAATGCTCAACGCCGCCTTCACCATGGATATGACCATGAGCGATTTCTTCTTCGTTGGCGTCACGCACGTTGATCACCTTGACCTCAAAATTAAGGCGCTGACCAGCCAGCGGATGGTTGCCATCAACGGTCACTTCATCACCCTCAACGGCCTTGATGGTAACGATCTGCATGCTGCCATCCGGACCGGAGGCGTGAAACTGCATGCCCTCTTCCAGGGTATCAACCCCTTCAAACATGTGGCGACCCAATACGGCGACCAGCTCACCATTGAATTCACCATAGGCTTCAGCCGGTTCGACACTTACTTTGACTTCGTCGCCTTCCTGCTTGCCTTCCAAAGCCTTTTCCAGGCCCGGAATAATATTGCCAGCGCCGTGCAGATAAACCAGCGGAGCACCGCCGTTGGATGAATCCAGTACGTCGCCAGCATCGTTGCTCAGCGTATAGTCAATCGATACGGCTTTGTTGGCAGTTACTTGCATAGTTTGCATACCTGTTTATTGCTTAAAAATAGCAAGTGTACGCAGGAAATCAGTAAAACGCACGGCTTGACCGACGCATGACAGCAACCCAAGATAGCAGCCAGGCTTGCTGTGCCTCGTTGATTGCGGTTCGGGGCGGCCACACCATTCATTTTTCAACGAGTATTCCATGGCACATCGTCTGGTTCTGGTGGTCAATTGCGGTAGTTCGTCAATCAAGTTTGCTTTACGCCGCGAAGGTGACAGCGCCGCCTTGCTCAGCGGCCTGGCCGAGCAGCTGGAATCGCCCAAAGCGGTTCTCCATTGGCAAACGGCTGCCGGCAAACAAAGCCAGGCCCTCTCCCCCGGAGGGCATGCCGAAGCCATGGCGGCTCTACTGCCACTGATTGATGAGTACGCCGAACAGCCACTCAGTGCCGTTGGCCACCGGGTAGTGCATGGTGGCGAACACTTTACCGGCGCCGCCCTGATTGATGCGGAGGTGATTAGTGCAATTGAAGCCAACGCACCGCTGGCACCTTTGCATAACCCGGCCAACCTGATTGGCATTCGGGCCGCCAGGGCAGTATTCACACAGATCCCGCATGTGGCGATTTTCGATACAGCCTTTCATCAGAGCATGCCGCCCCATGCCTATCGCTATGCGCTACCTGATGAACTCTATGCCGTGCATGGCGTCAGGCGTTACGGCTTTCATGGCACCAGTCATCAATACGTCACCCAACAGGCTGCCGCGCTACGCGGCTGGCCGACCAATCAGGGGGCCTGGCTCAGCGCCCACCTGGGCAACGGTTGCTCTAGCTGTGCGGTATTGAATGGCAGCAGCCTGGACACCAGCATGGGGCTGACACCGCTGGAAGGATTGGTAATGGGCACCCGCAGCGGCGATGTTGACCCCAACCTGCACGCCCACCTGAGTCGCACGCTGGGCTGGGATTTGCCACGCATCGAACGCCTGCTGAACCGGGAAAGCGGCTTGCTTGGACTCTCTGGCCTGTCCAATGACATGCGTGAGTTGGAGCAGGCGCGCCAAGGTGGTCACGACGGCGCCAAACTAGCGATCGAAGTTTTCTGCTATCGCCTTGCCCGCTCTCTGGCTGGCCTGGCTGTGGCCTTGCCGCACCTTGATGGCCTGATCTTTACCGGCGGCATTGGTGAGAACTCTGCGCTGACCCGCGCCTTGACCCTGAAACATCTGGGCATCCTCGGCCTGCATCTGGACCCTGACGCCAACAGCAACCTGCCGCGCGGACAGGCTGGCAATATTGAAGCCGCTGGCTCAACAGCTATTCTGGTCATACCGACCGATGAAGAACGCCAGATTGCCGAGGAGAGCCTGCAACTGCTGGACCCGGCAAACTGAATCCCATAGGGAGTTGTCATGCACACCTTTTTTATCGCCCCGACCGGTTTTGGCGTTGGCCTGACATCCATCAGCCTGGGGCTCATTCGCGCGCTGCAACGCACCGGGCTCAAAGTGCATTTTCTCAAACCCATTGCCCAGCCGCACCCCGGCGACGAAGGCCCGGAACGTTCCAGCGAACTGATTAGCCGGACCCTGGGGCTAAACTCACCAGAACCTTTGGGGCTGTCCCAGGTCGAGCATCGCCTGGCCAATGGCGAACTCAGCGACATACTCGAAGATATTGTTAGCCGTTATAGACAGGCAGCCGTGGATGCCGATGTAGTCGTCGTCGAAGGTATGGTACCCACGCGCCAAGCTAGCTATGCCGCACGCATCAACAACCATTTGGCGAAAACGCTGGATGCCGACATTATTCTGGTCAGTGCGCCGGATGATGACAGCATGGCCAGCCTGGCTGACCGGATTGAAATCCACGCACAAACCTTTGGTGGCCCGCGCGACCCCAAGGTACTCGGCGTTATCGTCAACAAGGTGCGTAATCTCGAACTGGCGGAAGATCCGCCGAGCGATCGCGACGCTCTCAAACGCACCCTGAAAGAGTTTGCCGCCGGGCTGAAACAGGAGTCCAAGGTACTGGATACCGAAGACTTCCGTCTGATTGGCTGCATCCCCTGGCAAGATGAACTCAATGCGCCACGCACCCAAGATGTTGCTGAGCTGCTGCAAGCGCGCATCCTGCACCCTGGGCACATGCATGAGCGCCGGGTAATGGACATCTCCCTCTGCGCCCGCACGGTACCCAATATTATTGAACGCTTGAAGCCAGGCACCCTGATTGTTACCCCCGGCGACCGTGACGACGTGATTATTGCCAGCAGCCTTGCCGCGCTTTCCGGCACACCCTTGGCGGGCCTGCTCTTGACCGGCAACATGCCGCCCGATCCACGCGTGACAGCCCTGTGCCAGCCCGCCCTGGATGGCGGCCTGCCGCTCATGGTGGTCGATAGCAATAGCTACAATACCGCCACCCGCCTTGACCGCATGAACCGCGAAATACCGATTGATGACCAGGAGCGCGCCGAGCGGGTGACCGACTATGTCGCCTCGCACATTGACCATGCCTGGTTACAACGCCGCTGCGGCACACCGCGCGAACTGCGCATGTCGCCACCAGCCTTCCGCTATGAATTAATGCGCCGCGCACAGCAGGCGCGCAAAACCATCGTACTCCCCGAAGGGGATGAGCCGCGCACCGTGCAGGCTGCGGCCATTTGCCAACGCCGAGGGATTGCCAACTGTATTCTGCTGGCCAAACCCGAGGCCGTAGAAGCTGTCGCCCGGGCACAGCACATCACCTTGCCCGAAGGGCTGCAGATCATGGACCCGGAAGCGGTGCGCGAGCGCTATGTCGACCCCATGGTCGAGCTGCGCCAGGGCCGCGGCCTGAATGCACCCATGGCGCTGCAGCAACTGGAAGACAACGTGGTGCTGGGTACCATGATGTTGGCGCTGAATGAAGTTGACGGCCTGGTCTCCGGCGCCATTCATACCACCGCCAATACCATTCGCCCGGCATTCCAATTGATCAAGACGGCACCTGGGTACAACCTGGTGTCCTCAATCTTCTTCATGTTGTTGCCCGATCAAGTGCTGGTCTATGGCGACTGCGCGGTCAACCCGGACCCGAACGCCGAAGAGCTGGCAGAAATCGCTATCCAGAGCGCGCGCTCGGCGGAAGCCTTCGGCATCCCGCCTCGCGTTGCCATGATCAGCTACTCCACCGGCAGCTCAGGTACTGGCGTCGATGTTGAGAAAGTCCGCGAAGCCACTCGCCTGGCCCAGGAAAAACGCCCGGACCTGCTGATTGACGGCCCACTGCAATATGATGCGGCTGCGATTGCCAGCGTCGGCCGGCAGAAAGCTCCCGATAGCCCGGTCGCCGGCCAGGCCACCGTCTTTATCTTCCCTGACCTGAACACCGGCAACACCACCTATAAAGCAGTTCAACGCAGTGCCAACGTTGTCAGCGTCGGCCCCATGCTGCAAGGGCTGCGCAAGCCGGTAAATGACCTGTCACGCGGCGCATTGGTCGATGACATCGTTTACACTATTGCCTTAACTGCCATTCAAGCGGATGACCAGGCCAAGGATGCGGCAGGCTGACGCCACCGACGAGAACTGATTGATGCTGTATTTTTTGCCGGCTTACCTGCGCGGGGCTATCGCTGCCCTGCTGCTGGTACTGAATACCCTGTTCTGGTTTTCACTGTTGCTGCCCTGCGCTCTGGTCAAATTACTGCCCATTCCACGGCTACAGCAGGTGCTGACTCTCATCATGATTCGTATTGCTGAAACCTGGATCCGCGGCAACAGCGCCTGGATGCGGCTAAGCGGCCGCATCCAGTGGGACACCGCAGGCCTGGAGCCATTGCGTTATGGCGGTTGGTATCTGGTGACCAGCAACCACCAGAGTTGGGTCGATATTCTCGTCTTGCAACATGCGCTTAACGGACGCATGCCGATGCTCAAGTTTTTCCTCAAACAGGAATTGATCTGGGTACCCATCATTGGACTGTGCTGGTGGGCATTGGACTTTCCCTTTATGAAGCGCTACACCAAGGCCTATCTGGAGAAGCACCCGGAAAAGGCCGGCCAGGACCTGGTCACCACGCGCAAGGCTTGCGAGAAGTTCAAAACCACGCCAGTAGCCGTTTTCAACTTTCTTGAAGGTACGCGCTTCGAGCAAAGCAAGCATGATAGCCAGCAGTCACCCTACCGTTATTTGCTGCGGCCCAAGTCGGGAGGCATTGCCTTTGTGCTGGACGCCATGGGCGAACAATTGCAGGCCTTGGTCGATATCACCCTGCACTATCCGGATGGGGCGCCCAAATTCTGGGACTTACTCAGTGGCCGTGTTCGCAAGGTGGTTTTGCGTTGCCAGCTACGTGAGATCCCAAGCGAGTTTCTAGGCCGTGACTATCAGCAGGATGCCGCATTTCGCCAGCAGTTTCAGGGCTGGGTCAGTCAGTTATGGCAAGAGAAAGATGCGCAACTGGCGGCGTTGCACAAAGACTATCCCCCTGGTAGTTGAACTGCCGGGAGGATAATTGAAGGCAAAGTCTTAGAGCGGACGCAGATTGATTTCTACCCGGCGGTTCTGTGTGCGGCCTTCAGCGGTATTGTTGCTGGCAACCGGATAATCCGGACCAACACCCGCAGTACTGATACGTCCACCCGGCACGCCTTGATTGGTCAGATAGGAAGCGACACTACCCGCCCGCTCACGTGACAGGCGCATATTCAGGTCACGTGGACCCGTGCTGTCAGTGTGGCCGACGATATCGATACCGTTACGATCAAACTCCTTGAACACCTTGACCAGGGAATTCAGTGTCGGATAAAAGTTGCTGGAGATATCCGATGAACCCGTTGCAAAGGTGATATTGCCCGGCATTACCAATTGCAAGTAATCACCATCACGCACCACCTGTACGCCGGTACCGGTCAGCTCTTGGCGCAAACGTGCTTCCTGGCGATCGGCATAGGCGCCATAGCCTGCACCGGCGGCACCGCCAACAGTCGCCCCAATCAGGGCGCCACGGCCGCGGTCACTACTACCAGAGGTCGCTGCACCGACGACTGCACCGGCAGCAGCACCACCCAGGCCATAGAGCGTCGAACGGCTGGTTTTCTGCTCGCCCGTGTAAGCATCCTGGGTGGCGCAACCGGCCAACATCAGTGAAGACGCCAGACCAGCAACCAACAAAGCATGTTTTTTCATCGTTGTTTTTCCTTGACCATCGTTTGACGACGCCCGCGACAAGCAGGCATTAAATGAATACACATAGCATAGACCATACAGCGCAGCTTTATTTCCCCAAGTACCGGCAAAAACAGGCATCAGGCACGAATAAAGGGGTTTTCACGCATTTCTTCGCCCAACCGGGTATCCGGCCCATGCCCGGTCACGACAACGGCTTCCTCATCCAGGACATACAAGCGCTGTGAGATCGAACGTTCGATCTGTTGGTAGTTGCCACCCCAGAGGTCCGTCCGCCCGATACCGCGACGAAACAGCGTGTCGCCGGCAATCAGCAACTTGTCCTGCGGAAACCAGAAGCTCATCGAGCCAGGCGTATGCCCGGGCGTATGCATGGCTACGCCGCAGCCACAAGCCAAGGCTTCATCATCATGTAGCCACTGATCCGGCGCTGGTACCGGGGTATAGGGCACACCAAACATCCGGCATTGCATTTCCAGGTTGTCCCAGAGGAACTGGTCGTCCTTGTGCAAGTGCAAACTGGCACCGGTGGCCTTCTTCATCTCACCGGAGGCCAAAAAGTGATCCAGATGCGCATGGGTATGGATAATGCTGACCACCTTCAGCCCCAAGGCATCCAGGCGATCAAGTATCAGCTGATGGTCGCCACCGGGGTCAATCACCAGGGCTTTTTTAGTTAGTGGGTCACCCACGATAGTGCAATTGCACTGCAGGGGGCCGACCGGAAAGGTTTCACGGATTAGGGCAGGAGTTGCCTCAGTCATCTTTGGCTCGCAACACTAAAATAGAGTGCGCCATTCTGCCACAATCAGTGACTACTGGCGCCCAACTGCACCTGCCGCAACAACCAGGCCGCCAGCGCCGCAGTCAACAACATGATGCCAGCAGCCACCCAGGCATTGATATGCACTGCAGCGGTAAATGCTTGTTGCATGCTGGTAGTGACCGGAACGGCAAGCTGCGCAGGCAACTCGGCAATCAAACCCAGTGCGCCACCAATGGTGTCACTGGCGATGGTGCGTTGGGCCTCGGTTAATTCGGCGGGCAAGCTGACCAGCATATGCTGACGATAGACCGCCGCCCCCAGGCTGCCAATCAGGGCGATACCCAGCGCCATACCCAATTCGGCGGCCGTTTCTGACGTAGCCGCAGCGGAGCCGGCCTTTTCCGGCGGCGCAGCACTGACCACCAAGTCAGTCCCCAGAATGAGCATCGGCATGACGCCGACGCCAAGAATCACCGAGCCGACCAGGAGCAAATACAGCCGATCGCCCTCGCCCACCATGGCCACGCAGATAAAACCGACCACGGCGAGCAGCATGCCGCTACTGACAAAAGTAGCCGGCGGCAACCAGCGCGCCATGCGCGGGACCAGCAGCGCAGCGCAGGTTTGCACCATAGCAGCTGGCAACATAAAGATCCCTGCCTGCAAGGCGCTCAGCCCGGCCACTCCTTGTAGGTACTGGAAGATCAGTAACCAGGCGCCGGACAGCGCAAGAATAGTCAGCAAAATAGCACCAACAGACACACTGAAGGCGCGGCGCTGAAACAAACTGAGGTCAAACATGGGGTCAGCCAGGTGGCGCTGTCGGCGAACAAAGAGCGCGCCCACGGCGAGCCCCGCAAGAAAAGGCAGGATATTCAACACAGCAGGCCCTTCCCGCGCCATATCCTTAAGGCCGTAAATCAGCAGTAAAAAAGTACTCACACAGAGTAATGCACTGGGAATATCCAGCCTGCCCGCTTGCGGATCGCGGAATTCCGGGAGCAGCCAAGGGCCAACCAGCAGCAACAAAAGCATTACCGGCAGCGCCAGCAGAAATACCGACCCCCACCAGAAAAACTCCAGCATCAAGCCGCCCACCAGCGGACCAATGGCGCTGCCGATGATGAAGCTGGTCATCCACAGGGTAATTGCCAGCGTCCGTTCGTGGTCGAGGTGAAACATATTGCGAATCAAGGACAGGGTGGATGGCATCAAAGTGGCGCCAGCAATACCCAGCAAGGCCCTTGCCGCGATCAACTGATTGGCCGTGGTAGCCATTGCCGCCAGAATCGAGGCCAACGCAAAAGCCAAGGCACCAACCAATAACAAGCGGCGGCGTCCGATGCGATCACCCAGGCTGCCCATGGTGATCAAGAAACCGGCAATCAGAAAACCATAGATATCCAGAATCCATAGCAACTGCACACTGGTTGGCTTGAGGTCAGCACTCAGATGCGGCGCGGCCAGATGCAGTACCGTCATATCCAGTGCCAACAACAAGGTAGGCAGCATAAGCACAGCAAGGCCCCACCATTCACGTGCAGTGGCCGGCTGGTAACTGACGGGGGTGGTGGTGGGCAGGGAATCAGCAGAAGGGCTTGCAGACATAACAGACTCCGAATTTCAGAGCCGTGTTATACGCCGCACGCGCTGCTGAAACAAGCACCGCGCGCGGGTATCACAGAGGCCGGCACCGCTTATCGGCGCCGGCATAACACAGACTCAGCGTACGCCAGCTTGACGCAGCGCGGCCGCAGTAAAGTCAGACGACGAGGTGCGGTAGTCGTAATTGTAATCACGCTCTTCCTGGTTATTCAGACCCATCACCAGGTAACGACCAGCGATCAGGTCATACAGAGTTTCGGCGGTATAGCCGGCAACCTGGCTGTTGTAACGATGCATGGCATGCGCTTCGGCAACACGCCAGAGCGTATCACGGGCATCGTAATGATCGATGTGAGCCGCTTGCCAGCTATCTTCGTCAATGAAGAAGTGACGGGTTGCGTAGATGTGGCGATGCTCTGGCTTGACCTCAGCCTTGACTTCCCAAACGCGGTGCAACTCGTAACGGGTGTGCTCCGGGTTCAGGTGGCCAGCGTGCACGATGTCATCGTAACGCAGGTCCGGAGAGCCCAGCGCGTAGCTGTTATAGGCAATCAGCATTTCGCGCTTGCCAACCAGGTCCCAGTTGTAGCGATCCGGGGCACCGTTGAACATGTCCAGGTTATCCGAGGTGCGCATGCCATCAGCTGCGGTACCAGGGCCATCATAGGATACTTGCGGAGCGCGACGAACGCGGCGCTGACCAGCATTGTAAATCCAGGCGTTACGCGGTGTAGCAACCTGATCAACGGTTTCGTGAACCAGCAATACGTTACCGGCCAGACGGCCCGGATCAGTCACTTGCTGCTTGAAGAAGTAAAGGATGTTGGCGTGCTCACCGGCCTGGAAGTCGGTCAGCGCATCAGGCATCACGTATTCTTCAATAAAGCGTACCAGGGTGTAGCTGCCGTTGACCTGCGGGGTAGCCTGCACCACAACGCGCTGCATGGAGTCACCGCGATAACGGGTAATGTGGTTCCAGATCACTTCCAGGCCATTTTCCGGCAGTGGGAAAGCGTGAGCCAGTTGGTAGTCAGTGACGCCATTGCCGCCTTCAACCAAGCTGGCATTGCGGGCATTGTAAGCCGCTGCCTGATTGATTTCTTCCGGTAGAGCAACACTGCGACGCGACTCGTAGACCGGCATACGGAAGGTTTCCGGATAGCGCTGGAACAGCGCAATCTGGCCGGGGGCCAGCTGGTCTTCATAGTCGCGGTAGTTGTCGGCCGTGATGACAAATAACGGTTGATCATCGGCGTAAGGATTGCCCATGAAAGTACCGTTGCGCAGCGGCGCTGCGTCGGTGGGCAAGCCGCCGGTCCACTCAGGAATAGTACCCTCCGCGTTACCTGCACGCTCGGCACCAATCGGTGTCAGTGATTGACCCAGATCATCGGGGCTGTTCGCCTGAACGGCGCTGGCCAGCAGCAAACTTGCTGCCAAGGTAGTCATAATGCGTTGTTTCATTGCACTCATCGCCTCCCAGTCTGGCCAACGCACGCGCGCAGGCACCGGAAGGTCGGCACGCAAGAGTGACGTAGCAGGACCGGTGTAGTTTTTGGTAAGTCCGGGGTAGACGAGGCAGGTAGAGGCCCTGACTCGAAGCGCGACACTATAACGGAATCATCTCAATGAGTGAAGACCGCCGATCAGAAAAACTGAGCCCCCGGCTGTTCAGCACAGCCGGGGGCATCGCTTTTACAAGGAAGAGAGGAAAGGTTCGTTGTTTTTCTGCCATTCGGCGATTTCACCGCGAATGCGCTTCTTGTCCAGCTTCCCGACACTGGTCTTGGGTATTTCACTGACCACAGCAATCTGGCTGGGAATCGCCCACTTGTTGATTCGCCCCTCAGCCACGTAGCCTTTGAGGTGGTCGCTGAGCACCTTGGCCGACATCTCTTGCCCCGGAGCGGCTACTACCAGAGCAAAGGGACGCTCATCCCATTGCGGGTCGGGCACACCGACCACGGCGACCTCGGCGACAGCTGAACTCTGGCTGATCAGGTCTTCCAGCTCCAGCGACGAAATCCACTCACCACCGGTCTTGATCACATCCTTGATGCGGTCACGAATCTCGATCGCATTATTCTTATCAATGGTGGCCACATCACCGGTGTGCAACCAACCGTGAGCCCAGAGCTCGGCACTCTTTTCCGGCTCGCGGAAATAAGCCTGTGTCAGCCAGGGCGAGCGGAGAACCAACTCACCTTGTGTCGACCCGTCATGCGGCAGGAAATTGCCTTCCGGATCCATCAGTCGGGCTTCTGCCAGCGGAACCGGTAGGCCCGCCTTGATGCGCGCCCGCGCCTGTTCATCGTCGCTAGCGGCCTCCTGTTCAAGGTTCAGGTAACCGCTTGAGATCAGCGGGCAGGTTTCCGACATGCCATAGGCCGCCGTCAATTGCATACCCTTGGCCTTGGCGGTGTCATACAGACTGCGGTTCAGCGCCGAGCCGCCAATGATTACTTTCATGCCACCAAAATCATGGTCCTGGGCACTGGGGGTACCCAGCAACATACCCAGAATAGTGGGTACGCAATGCGAGAAAGTCACCTTTTCCTGCTTGATCAACTGCATCAAGAGCTCTGGCTCATAACGCCCCGGGTAGACCTGCTTTAAACCCAACAGGGTCGCAGTGTAGGGCAGACCCCAAGCATGCACGTGGAACATCGGCGTGATCGGCATGTACACATCGCGGTTGCCCAACAAGCGAACGGAATCCAAACCACCCATGGAGCCAGCCTGCACCAGGGTATGCAGAACCAGCTGACGGTGGGTGAAATACACACCTTTGGGGTTACCGGTGGTGCCCGTGGTATAGAAGGTGGTGGCCACCGAGTTCTCGTCAAAATCAGCAAAGTCGTAAGTGGTAGGTTCAGCTGCGAGCAGCTCTTCGTACTCGCCCACCAGGTTGGCCAGGTCTGCAGTCTTGTCCGCTTCATCGGTGAGCAGAATGGTTTTCTCCACCGTGGTCAACTGGCCTTCGATCGCCTTGTAGATAGGCACGAATTCGCTGATAACCAGCACAAAGATGTCTTCGGCA
>REBY01000100.1 GCA_007692485.1 Pseudomonadaceae bacterium
GGTCGCAAAAGCATGGCGCAAGGTGTGGGGTGACAAACTGCTCTGGATCCCTGCCTGAAGCGCATGCTGCTTGATCCGGTGCCAAAATGTTTGCCGGGTCATCTGCTGACCACGCCGACTGGGAAACACGATATCGTCCGGGCGCCCACCCAGCAATTCGGCGCGCGCTTGCTCCAGGTAATCCTGCAACCAGCCCAACGCCTCCTCGCCTAAAGGCACCAGCCGTTCCTTGTTGCCCTTGCCGGTTACCCGTACTACGCCCTGACGCAGGTTGAGCTGATCCAGCCGAACACCGACCAGCTCACTGACCCGCAGGCCACTGGCATAGAGTAATTCCAGCATGGCACGGTCACGCAGGCCCAGCGCCGTATCAATATCCGGTGCGGCCAGCAGTGCTTCGACATCACGCTCACTCAAGGTTTTTGGTAACGGACGGCCCAGCTGCGGCATGGCCACATCCAAGGTCGGGTCCAGCGCCACCTGCGACTGACGCAGAGCATGCCGATAGAAACCGCGCAAACAGGACAAGGCACGCGCGGTAGAGCGGACTTTAAAACCCTGCTGCAAGCGCCAACTCAGATAATCGAGCACATCACCGCGTTGCGCCTGCAGCAAACTCAGGCGCCGGGTCTGCAAAAAACCACCGAAACTAAGCAAGTCTGCGCGATAGGCACTCAGGCTGTGCGCCGACAGGCCTTTCTCCAGCCAAAGGCTATCGATATAGGCAGCAATAGAGGGATCTTCAGGCAAGCTGGGCTGAACATTAGGCATGGCGAGAGAATAAGTCGCAGCGGGCCGCGCAGCAAGCATAAAAAAAGCAGCCCGAAGGCTGCTTTTTTGCGCACAAGGCTCGGCTCAGTTGAGCTTTTCCTTGATACGGGCTGCCTTACCAGACAGGGCACGCAGGTAGTACAGCTTGGCTTGACGCACATCACCACGACGCTTGACGCTGATGCTGTCGATCAGCGGCGAGTAGGTCTGGAAAGTACGCTCAACACCAACACCGCTAGAGATCTTGCGAACGGTGAAAGCCGAGTTCAGACCACGGTTACGCTTACCGATAACCACGCCTTCAAAGGCCTGCAGACGCTGACGATCGCCTTCCTTTACTTTTACCTGAATGATGATGGTGTCACCCGGGGAAAAAGCCGGGATTTCCTTGGTCATCTGTTCAGCTTCGATTTGGGCAATAATTTTAGACATTACACACTCCTGCACAAGCCGCCGGACTTGCTTCAATGGTTATCGGTTTCCTGCTCGCGGATAAATTCCGCCAGCAGCTTCTGCTGTTCTTCGCTCAATGTCAGTTGGTCGAGCAACTCTGGCCGGCGTTGCCAGGTTCTGCCCAGTGACTGCTTGAGTCGCCAGCGCCGGATACGTTCATGATTACCACTGAGCAACACCTCCGGAACGCGTTGCTCGGCAAACTCTTCTGGCCGGGTGTAGTGCGGACAATCGAGCAACCCCTCCGAGAAGGAATCCTCTTCGGCCGAAGCCGCATGCCCCAATACCCCCGGTATCAGTCGGGTCACCGCGTCCAGCAGGACCATGGCACCCAACTCACCACCGGACAAGACGTAATCGCCGATGGAAATCTCTTCATCTACACTGGTTTCGATGATGCGCTCATCAATCCCTTCATAACGCCCGCAAAGCAGGATCATGCCCGGCAAATCGGCCAGTGATTGCGCCTTGGCCTGGGTTAACGGCTGCCCTTGGGGTGACAGATAAATCACCCGAGTGCCTGCCGGCGCCTGCTGCTGCATGGCCACCAGGGCCTGCTGCAACGGCTCAACCTTCATCAGCATGCCGGGACCACCACCAAAGGGCCGGTCATCCACCGTGCGATGCTTGTCATGGGTAAAGTCACGGGGATTGCCGAAGCTTACCTGCAACTGACCGCGACGCACTGCCCGCCCGGTTACCCCATGCTCAGTCAATGCCGAAAACATCTCCGGAAACAGGCTGACAATACCGGCCCACACCGGTTAAAACTCCGGGTCCCAATCAACCTGCATGCGGCCAGCCGCCAGATCTATCTCACGGATGAACTCATCCGGAACATAAGGCAACAGGCGCTCACGTTGATCGAGGCTTCCTGTACAGGGCTTGACCACCAACACATCATTGGCGCCGGTTTCCAGCAGGTGGTCAACCACGCCGAGCAACTCATTGTTCAGCGTTACGACCTGCAAGCCTTGCAACTGGTGCCAGTAATACTCACCTGGTTCCAGGTCAGGCAAACTGGCAGACGGCACACAAACCTCATGGCCAACCAATTCCAGTGCCTGATTGCGATCACTGACACCCTTGAGCTGTACGATAAGTACACGCCCCTGCAGGCGACCACTGACCACATCGACTGTTTGTTGATGCGCGCCTTGGCGCAACACCCAGCCCGAATAATCCAGCAGATTGTCGAGCGGATCAGTGTGCGAATAGATTTTTACGGCGCCGCGAATACCGTGCACCGCAACGATCTCACCCATCACTGTCAGAGGCTGCGACATCGCTGCCGAATCAGCGGCCATCTCAGGCAGAAGCCTGATTGTCCTTCAGCAAAGCAGCTACGCGCTCTGACGGCTGGGCACCCTGGCTCAGCCAGTAATCAACCCGCTCTTGATTAACAGACAGGCGAATTTCACCGCCGTTGGCGATCGGGTTGAAAAAGCCAACGCGCTCAACAAAGCGGCCATCGCGGGCGTTACGGCTGTTAGCAACAGTCAGGTGATAAAAGGGGCGCTTCTTGGAGCCACCACGAGCAAGACGAATGGTTACCATGTGGACATCGTTTCCTGTGTTTGTATAACGCTCAAATGATTCAATGCGGGCCGGGCGCTACAACGTAGCAGGCCTCGTACCCGAAAGGTCGCGTATTCTACGGAATATCGCGACCATTGAAAACTCTTTTTTCCCCACCCGACGTGCGGGCAGACGCTCAAAACTTGGGCATACCACCGCCCGGCGGCAACATACCGCCCGGACCACCCATACCACCGGGCCCGCCGGCACCACCCATACCACGCATCAGCTTGGCCATACCGCCCTTGCCGCTGACTTTTTTCATCATCTTCTGCATTTGCTTGTGCTGCTTGATGACACGGCCAATATCCTGGATCTGGGTACCCGACCCCGCAGCGATCCGGCGCTTGCGCGACCCACTGATAATATCCGGGTTACGCCGCTCCGCCGGGGTCATCGAATTGATGATCGCCTCCATGCGCGAAAACTGCTGCTCGGCGGCGCTTTGCGCAGTCTCCATCTGTCCCGGGTTCATCTTGCCCATCATCGGCAGCTTGTCCATCATCGAGCCAAGACCGCCCATGCCACGCATCTGCTGCAACTGGTCGCGGAAGTCTTCGAGGTCAAAGCCCTTACCTTTCTTCAGCTTCTTGGCCAGCTTTTCGGCCTTGTCCTTGTCGAGCTTCTGCTCAGCCTGCTCGATCAGACTGAGCACATCACCCATGCCGAGAATGCGTGACGCCACCCGGTCAGGATGGAAAGGCTCCAGCGCGTCAGTCTTCTCACCCACACCGAGAAACTTGATCGGCTTGCCGGTAATCTGGCGTACCGACAAGGCCGCACCACCGCGCGCGTCACCATCGACCTTGGTCAGGATCACCCCGGTCAGCGGTAGCGCCTCATTAAACGCCTGGGCGGTATTGGCGGCGTCTTGCCCCGTCATGGCGTCAACCACAAACAGGGTTTCCGCCGGATTGATCGCGGCGTGCACCTGTTTGATCTCGGCCATCATATCGGCGTCGATCGCCAGACGACCGGCGGTATCAACAATCAGCACATCCATATAGCGGCTGCGCGCCTCAGCCAGCGCAGCCTGGACAATGGCAACCGGTTGTTGGCTCAGGTCAGACGGGAAGAAAGTCGCGCCCACTTCTGCGGCCAGGGTTTCCAACTGCTTGATCGCGGCCGGCCGATACACGTCGGCACTGACCACCATGACCTTTTTCTTCTCGCGCTCACGCAAGGTTTTCGCCAGCTTGGCCACACTGGTCGTCTTACCCGCACCCTGCAAGCCAGCCATAAGGATGACCGCCGGCGGCTTGACCGCCAGATTGAGGCCTTCGGCCTCGCCCATGATGGCTTCCAGCTCGGCCTTGATAATCTTGACGAAGACCTGCCCCGGCGACAGGCTACGCGACACCTCCTGACCGACGGCACGATCGCGCACCTGATCAACAAAGGTTTTGACGACCGGCAAGGCAACGTCAGCCTCCAGCAGCGCCATACGCACTTCGCGCAGGGTGTCCTTGATATTCTCTTCGGTCAGCTTGGCCCGGCCGGTGACCCCACGCAGGCTATGCGACAGGCGATCGGTAAGATTTTCGAACATCACAACTCTCCTTGGCCTCGGACACCCGTCAGGGGTGGAAGCAATTCAGCCGCAAAGTATACCGTGTAGGCTTGCGGGATAACAGCAACTGGCTGCCAGACGCTTTATCCAGCGCCGCGCTTGTGCCACACTGCGACTTTGTTGCCAGTAACGCGCAAGGACGTATGACAACCCTCATTCCCAGCTTGTTGGCCGCTGCCCTGTATCTGGGTGGCTCGCTCTACCATATCTATTGTCTGCGCAGCCGCCAGCCACTCAAGGTTGACCTGCTCCGCGGCATTGGTCTGATTGCCCTGCTGCCGCACGCCGTCAGCTTGTATCTGCAATTGCTGACTAGCCACGGCCTGGCGCTGGGCTTTTTCAATGCCGCGTCATTGATTGCCTGGCTGGTGATTGCTGTCACCCTGCTATCCAGTTTGCGCGCACCGGTCACGACCTTGCTGCTCGGACTGTACCCCATGGCCTTGGTCACCGTTTTACTGGCCAGCGCGCAAAGTGATCAAGCGACCACACTGATTGCCGGGCAACCCGGCTTGCTGATACACGTACTCTTGTCGATTCTTGCTTACGGCATACTTACCATTGCCGCCTTCCAGGCCATCTTGCTGGCCATCCAGAACTACCAGCTCAAGCACAAGCACCCTACCCGCCTGATCCGCACTTTCCCGCCGCTGCAGACCATGGAGCAACTGCTGTTCCAGTTCCTGCTCTGCGGCGTACTGCTGCTGACCCTGGCCCTGGTCTCCGGCTTTGTGTTCCTCGACAACATGCTGACACAGGAAGTCGCCCACAAAACGCTACTGTCCTGTCTCGCCTGGATAGTGTTCAGCATTCTGCTCTGGGGGCGGCATTTCCGCGGCTGGCGCGGCAGCAATGCCATACGCTGGACGCTGGCAGGCTTTCTGTTACTCATGCTGGCCTATTTCGGCAGCAAGTTGGTCCGTGAATTCCTGCTGCCACTGTGATGCCCCTGTCGACTGCCAATGAGGCGCTGCTGTGAACGAAGCATCAACGGAATTTCTGCTCGGCTTTCTGGTCGTTCTGATCGTGCTGTCGGCGTTCTTTTCCAGCTCCGAAACCAGCATGATGAGCCTCAACCGCTACCGGCTTAAACACCTGAGTAAGGAAGGTCACCGCGCCGCCAAACGCTCCTCCAAGCTACTTGAACGCCCGGACCGCCTGCTCGGCACCATTCTGGTCGGCAACAATATCGTCAATATTCTCGCCGCCTCGCTGGCAACCATTCTGGCCGTGCGTATCTGGGGTGATGCCGGGATTGCCATCGCTACTATCGGCCTGACTATCGTCATCCTGATTTTCGGTGAAATTACCCCCAAGACCTTTGCTGCACTGCGTCCTGAGCGTATTGCCTTCCCGGCCAGCCTGATCCTGATCATTTTGCAACGCGCGCTCTATCCCGTGGTCTGGCTGAGCAACGCCATCAGCAATCGGCTGCTGCGCCTGATGGGCGTTGATCCAGCTGATAACGATGACGATCAGTTGAGCACCGAAGAGCTACGCACTGTCGTGCGCGAGGCCGGGCTGAGCATTACCCGCAGCCGTCAGAGCATGCTACTGGGCATCCTTGACCTGGAAAAAATTACCGTTAACGACATCATGATCCCGCGCAATGAAGCCGTAGGCATTGACCTGGATGACGAGATGTCGAGCATTCTGGTGCAACTGCACAACTGCCACCACACGCGTCTACCCGTCTATCGCGGTGACATTAACAATATTTCCGGCATTGTGCATATGCGTTCGATTGCCCGCCTGCTGAGTCGCGACAATCTGACCAAAGATGCACTGATTGCCGCCTGCCGCGAGCCTTACTTCATCCCGGAAAGTACCCCGCTGCATACCCAGCTGTTCAATTTCCAGAAGCAGAAGCGGCGCATCGCCATTGTCGTCGACGAGTATGGCGATGTGATTGGCCTGGTTACGCTGGAAGATATTCTCGAAGAAATTGTCGGTGAGTTCACCACCGACATGATGTTACTCAGCCCGGATGTGCACCCGCAAAATGATGGCAGTTATGTCATTGATGCCGGTGCGTCAGTACGTGACATCAACCGCCAGTTGCAATGGACACTGCCAGAGGATGGCCCAAAAACGCTCAACGGCTTGATTACTGAACACCTTGAGCATATCCCCGAGGCCAGCGTGTGCCTGAGCATTGGCCCTTACCGTATGGAAATCCTGCAAACCAAGGACAATATGGTGAAGAATGTGCGTATCTGGCAGCAGGCAATGATCAAAGTCACGACCGGAACGGACTAAAACCTCTACAGCACTAGGCGGGCTGCCAACTTATCTGCCACTCATACTCGGCAATAGCTGTTGCGTAATCTGCGCTATGCCAGCGACCAGCCACACTGACCAAGTAATCATCGCAATAAATCAAGGGCACGGCAGGGCGCAGCCAGGCGGGTACGCCAGCTTCCTGCAGTAACGCTTTGAGACTTTTACGCGGCCGCCCCGACAGCTGAACCTGCTCGCCACCTTTACGGTAGCGCACCTGCCAGTCACCCGCCCAGGGCAAGCCAGCTGACGCCCTGCTCTGCCTTAGCCAGCCGTTACCACCTGCCAATGCCATTTCCGACTGTACAGACAAGGGTTCGGCGATACCGGCAGGAATACCATTCACCGGCAACAACCAGATACCGCCCGCCGCTATTTGTAAACGGGCATCCGGTAATTGCCAACACACTTGGCGATCATGGGCTGCTGCCAGCTGCTCTTGCAACGCGAGGAGGTGGCGCTGATCAGGCAGGCGACAGCCCTGCTGCTGCAGCCAGTAACGCAGTAGGTTGCGCTGCCGCGCTGGACTCAATTGTTGCAGCCCGGACAATGCCAACGCCGTAAATGAAGCCAACCAAGGGTCGCCGGATACCTGCTGCAAACTGACAAGATCGGCGGCTGCCAGCTCATCCAGCAAGTGATTTGCTTCAGCGGCATGCTCGGCTACCCGCAACAGGCTGGCGGGTGCTTGAGGCCACTGACAGGTCAAGGCAGGCAGGCCTTGATGACGCAACCAACTGCGCGCAAAACGCGGATCGGTATTTGCCGGATCCTCGATCCAGCTCACGCCTTGCGCATCCAACCACTGCTGAACATCACTGCGACTGAATGCCAGCAGCGGCCGAAACAGCTCGCCTCGGCCCAAGGGGCGGCGCAACGGCATACCGGCCAAACCACGCAGACCTGTTCCACGCAGCAAACGCAGAGCCAGGGTCTCCAACTGGTCATCCCGGTGATGGGCCAGCAGCATGACATCGCCAACCGCCAATAAGCGGGCAAACACGGCATAGCGGGCATCTCGCGCTGACTGCTCGATATTACTCTGGGCGTTAAAGGCTACGCGCTCACAATGCAGGGGGATATTGTGCTCAGCACACGCACGCGCGCAAAACGTTGCCCAGCTGTCAGCATCCGGGTGCAATCCGTGGTGGATATGAATGGCCCGCAGCGGTGGGAGCTGCGCGCGTAGAGTAGTCAATGCGTGCAGCAAAGCCATGGAGTCGGCGCCACCCGACAGGCCGAGCCAGAGTGCAGGCGCCTGCCGCACCGGCCCGAGGGCGGTCAGTAGCGCCTCGGGGCTGAAGGGCGGCGTAGCCATGGGTTACTTGATACCGAAAGCCATCAGGCGCTTGTAGCGGCTCTCGAGCAGGTCTTCGGGGGTCTTGGCCTGGAGTTTGTCCAGCTCGGCCAGCAGCTGTTTCTTGATCCGCGCTGCCGCTTGCGCCGGATCACGGTGGGCACCACCGAGAGGCTCGGCAATCAGGTTGTCGACCAGGCCCAGCTCTTTCAGCCGTGGCGCAGTAATACCCATGGCCTCAGCCGCATCGCTGGCTTTTTCCGACTTCTTCCACAGAATCGATGCACAGCCTTCCGGCGAGATTACCGAATACGTGGAGTACTGCAACATCATCAAGCGGTCGCAAACACCGATGGCCAAAGCCCCACCAGAACCACCTTCACCGATCACAGTGGCGATGATCGGCGTTTTCAGCCGTGACATCACCTGCAAGTTCCAGGCAATGGCTTCACTCTGGCCACGTTCTTCAGCGTCAATCCCCGGGTAAGCACCGGGCGTATCAATAAAGGTCAGAATGGGCAGCTTGAAGCGCTGCGCCATCTCCATCAGGCGGCAGGCTTTGCGATAGCCTTCCGGTTTGGGCATGCCGAAGTTGCGGCGCACCTTCTCTTTGACATCACGACCTTTCTGGTGCCCGATGACCATGACCGGGCGCCCTTCAAGCCGTGCCAGGCCACCCACAATGGCGGCATCGTCGGCGAAGTGCCGGTCGCCATGCAGTTCTTCAAAGTCAGTGAAGATATGCTTGATGTAATCCAGGGTATAGGGGCGTTGCGGATGGCGCGCCAGCTGGGCGATCTGCCAACTGGTCAGGCTGCCGAAAATATTCTCGGTCAGCGATGTGCTCTTTTCTTGCAGCTTGGTAATTTCTTCGCTGATGTTGATCGAGTTGTCACTTCCCACCAATCGCAGCTCTTCGATCTTGGCCTGCAAATCGGCAATCGGCTGTTCAAACTCCAAGTATTTCTGGCTTCTGCTCATATGCGTCCGTTATCCACGTCTGCCGACGTCCTGAAAATTGTTAGACATACCTTAAGGTATTGCTGGTTTCTGTGCCAGTTAATGCAAAAGTTACCTGTAGTGCAAGGAGACGCAGTCTTTGCCCAACTGGTCACGCAAATGCTGCACCAATTCATCGGCCGGCTCGACCCGCCAGTCATCACCCAGCCTCAATTCGGCAACAGCATCCGGGCGCTGCAGGTCGATACTGACCGCGCAATTACCCTGATACTGCTTGAGCAGTCCCGCCATACGTTGCAGGCAGTCCGGGCTGTGGCGCTCGGTATCCAGGCGAATGCGCACACTGTCGAGCAGACTGGTACGCGCCTCTTCCAGGCTCATGACGCGCTTGGCGCGCATGCGCAGGCCGCCGGAAAAATCATCCACCGCCACTTCGCCTTCCACCACCAGCAGGGCATCTTTCTGCAGTAATGACTGTGCCGCCTGGAAGGCTTCGGCGAACAGGGAGGCCTCGATGCGTGCCGAACGGTCATCCAGGGTAACAAAGCCAACCTTGTCGCCCCGCTTGTTTTTCATTACCCGCAAGTCAAACACCAGCCCGGCAATGGTCTGGCTCTCACGTGAGGGCTTGAGGTCGAGAATGCGCTGCCGCGCAAAACGGCGAACTTCCTGTTCGTATTCATCAATCGGGTGACCGGTCAGATACAAGCCCAAGGTATCTTTTTCGCCACGCAAACGGTCCCTGAAGCTCCATTCGCGGACCTGACGATAGCTCTCATAAACATCACGCTCCAACGACGGGCCGAGCAAATCACCAAACAGATCGTCGTGGCCGCTGTCAGCACTTTTGGCTGTCTGCTCAGCCGAGGCCATAGCCTCTTCCATCGCAGCCATCAAAGCAGCACGGTTACGATCGATTTGCTCCAGATAAGCCTCTTGCTCAGTGGCAAAGTAGGGCCCGAGCGAATCCAGCGCACCGCTGCGAATCAACGCTTCCATCACCCGCTTATTGATGCGCTTGAGGTCAACGCGAGCACAGAAATCAAACAAGGTGTCAAAAGGACCACCGGCCTGACGGGTCTCCACGATAGTTTCCACTGGACCCTCGCCAACGCCCTTGATGGCACCGAGGCCGTAGACC
This sequence comes from Pseudomonadaceae bacterium, assembly GCA_007692485.1. GTDB lineage: Bacteria > Pseudomonadota > Gammaproteobacteria > Pseudomonadales > Pseudomonadaceae > Halopseudomonas. Next base: position 10,051 of record REBY01000100.1, read on the forward strand.
ACATCGCCCGCCTCATCCACGGTGAACTTGTATTCGGAAGCATTGACGTTGGGCGCCTTGATGCGCAGCTTCATGCTGCGGCATTCCTCGATCAGCGTCACCACCTTGTCGGTGTTGTGCATATCCGCCGAAAGCACTGCCGCCATAAAGGGCGCGGGATAATGCGCCTTAAGCCAAGCCGTCTGATAAGACACCAGACCATAGGCTGCCGAGTGCGATTTATTGAACCCGTAACCGGCAAACTTCTCGACCAGATCAAAGATATTACCCGCCAGATCGGCGTCAATGCCGTTACTCTCACAACCCTCCAGGAAAATCGCGCGCTGTTTGGCCATTTCCTCGGGCTTTTTCTTACCCATGGCCCGGCGCAGCATGTCAGCGCCACCAAGGGTGTAACCCGCCATCACCTGGGCAATCTGCATCACCTGTTCCTGATACAGGATAATGCCGTAGGTCGGCGCCAGCACCGGTTCAAGCCCGGCATACTGATAATTTGGATGTGGGTAGGAGACAATTTCACGACCGTGTTTACGGTTGATAAAGTCATCCACCATCCCGGACTGCAGCGGGCCCGGTCGGAACAGGGCTACCAAGGCAATGAGGTCTTCCAGGCAATCGGGCTTGAGCTTTTTGATCAGCTCTTTCATGCCACGCGATTCCAGCTGGAACACCGCCGTGGTCTCAGCCTTCTGCAGCATGCGGTAGGTCGGCGCATCATCCAGCGGAATAAAGTCGATATTCAGTGGATCTTCATTCTGTTCAGCGCGGGTCCGGTTGATGGTTTCCAGCGCCCACTTGATGATGGTCAGGGTGCGCAGGCCGAGAAAGTCGAACTTGACCAGACCGGCGGATTCAACATCATCCTTGTCGAACTGAGTCACCAGGCCGCCGCCGGACTCATCGCAATACAGCGGGGAAAAGTCGGTCAGCTTGGTCGGCGCAATCACCACCCCGCCAGCGTGTTTACCGACGTTACGCGTGATGCCTTCCAGCTTCAGCGCCATATCCCAGATTTCCTGCGCTTCTTCGTCAGCGGCAAGGAATTCACGCAGCGGCTCTTCCTGCTCGAACGCCTTGGCCAGGGTCATGCCAACTTCAAAGGGAATCATCTTCGACAGCTTGTCAGCCAGCCCGTAGGACTTTCCTTGCACCCGCGCCACGTCACGCACAACGGCTTTGGCCGCCATGGTGCCGAAAGTAATAATTTGGGACACCGCGTTGCGGCCGTAGGTCTCGGCCACATAGTCGATCACCCTGTCGCGGCCTTCCATACAAAAGTCGACATCGAAGTCGGGCATCGACACCCGTTCGGGGTTGAGGAAGCGCTCGAACAGCAGGTCGTATTGCAGCGGATCAAGGTCGGTAATCAGTAGCGAATAGGCCACCAGTGAGCCGGCCCCGGAGCCCCGCCCGGGACCAACCGGCACGCCGTTCTGCTTGGCCCACTTGATAAAGTCCATCACGATCAGGAAGTAACCCGGAAAGCCCATCTGGTTGATGATATCGAGCTCAAAATTAAGGCGGTCGATATACACCTGGCGCTTTGTCTCGTAATCCGGGGTATCTGGCGGCAATACCACGCTGAGGCGCTCTTCCAGCCCTTCGAAGGAGACTTTCTTGAAGAACTCCTCCAGGGTCATGCCCTCAGGAATCGGGAAATCAGGCAGGAAATAAGTGCCCAGTTGGACGTTGATGTTACAGCGCTTGGCAATTTCGACGCTATTTTCCAGGGCTGACGGAATATCGGCAAACAGCTCGGCCATTTCTGCCGGCGTTTTCAGGTACTGCTCATCACTGTACTGGCGCACCCGGCGCGGATCGTCCAGCGCGCGGCCTTCGCCAATGCAGACGCGGGTCTCGTGGGCTTCGTAATCTTCGCGCTTGAGAAAGCGAACGTCATTAGTGGCTACAACCGGACAGCCGGTGCGCGCTGCCAGCGCCACAGCCGCGTGCACATGCTCTTCATCGTTGGGCCGCGCGGTGCGTTGCAACTCCAGGTAGAAGCGCTCAGGGAATGCCTGCATCCACCAGGCCAGCAGCTCATCAGCCAACTGCGGGTTGGAGGACAACAAGGCCAGACCGATTTCGCCTTCCTTGGCACCGGACAGGGCAATCAAGCCTTCGGCCGCTTCAGCAACCCATTCACGCTTGAGCGTGGCCAGCCCATTACGCTGACCTTCGGTAAAGCCGCGGGAAATCAACTCGGTCAGGTTGCGATAGCCACGATCATTCATCGACAGCAGAGTCATGCGCGTGAGCTGGCTATCATCCTCCAGCCCACGGACCCAGACATCGACCCCGGAAATCGGCTTGAGACCAGCCCCCATAGCGCCGCGATAAAACTTGACCAGGCTGCACATATTGCCCTGATCAGTGACTGCCACCGCGGGCATACCCGCGTCTACCACCGCCTTGATCAAGGGTTTGACCTTGACCAGGCCATCGACCAGTGAGTATTCGCTGTGCACACGCAGATGGACAAAAGTGGCGGTCATGGAGTTCCTGTCTTGGCGGGTAAATCAAGCACTCGATTGTACCCATGCAGCCGACGTTTGGACACCGCGTCGGGGGCCTTGATTGAAGCGCCGACGTCAGGGCGGGCACAGCATGCTGTGCCCCTACGCGGGGTGGGTATCGTGCAACACCTCAACCCATCGTGGGGGCACGGCATGCCGTGCCCGTGAGACGGGCGTTTTGTCAGCGGCCTTATTCCACCCCGATCGCATCCACCTTCTGGAAACCTCGTGGCAGCTTGTTGCCCCGGCGTCCACGCTCGCCCTGGTAGTGTTCCAGATCCGAAGGTTTCAGGGTCAGGGTGCGTTTGCCAGCGGTCAGTACGAGATTGGCATCGGGCGGCAAGACGACCAGGCCCGAAATAAATTCCTCGCGGGTTTTCACGCGTGCCGATGGCAGGGAAATGATCTTATTGCCCTTGCCCTTAGACAGCTGTGGCAAATCGGCCACCGGGAAGACCAGCAAACGGCCTTCATTGGACACAGCGACCACCTTGTCCTCTGCGCGGTTACTGACCGGCACCGGGGCAATCACCTTGCCACCCTCAGGCAAGCTAAGCAGCGCCTTGCCGTTCTTGTTCTTGGCCAAGAGGTCACCGCCTTCGACGATAAAGCCATAACCGGCATCCGAAGCAATCAGGTAGAGGCTACTTTCCTCTGGCATCAGCACGCTGTCGAACACCGCGCCGGGAGGCGGGCTCAAGCGCCCGGTCAAGGGCTCACCCTGCCCACGTGCAGAGGGCAAAGTATGCGTCGGGAGCGAATAGCTGCGCCCGCTGGAGTCGAGGAATACCGCTTGCTGATTGGAACGGCCGGCCGCCTGTGAGCGGTAGTTATCACCCGCCTTGTAAGCCAGGCCCGGGCCATCGACATCATGCCCTTTGGCGCAACGCACCCAGCCCTTTTCGGACAAGACCACGGTAACCGGTTCGGACGGCAACAAGGCCGTTTCCGAGAGGGCTTTCGCCTCTTCACGTTCAACCAGTGGCGAGCGACGGTCATCCCCGTAAGCTTCGGCATCGGCGATCAGCTCGTCGCGCACTTTGTTACGCAGGCGCTTTTCGCTACCCAGGATTTTTTCCAGGCCGTCACGCTCTTTTTCCAACGCGTCCTGTTCACCCTTGATTTTCATCTCTTCCAGCCGCGCCAGTTGACGCAGGCGGGTGTCAAGGATGTAGTCAGCCTGCACTTCGGTCAAACCAAAGCGGCTCATCAATTCGGCGCGCGGATGCTCTTCGGTGCGGATGATATGGATCACTTCATCCAGGTTGAGGAAGGCAATCAGCAAGCCGTCCAACAGGTGCAGGCGCGCCAGCACCTTGTCGAGTCGGTATTGCAGGCGGCGGCGGACGGTGGCAACACGGAAGCCCAGCCATTCGCTGATCAAGGTCCGCAGGTCTTTCACTGCCGGGCGACCATCGGTGCCAATGACATTCATGTTCACCCGGTAGCTGTGCTCCAGCTCAGTCGTGGCGAACAAATGCTTCATCAGGTCATCAAGATCAACCCGGTTGGAGCGCGGCACGATGACGATACGGGTGGGGTTTTCATGATCCGATTCATCGCGCAGGTCGGCGACCATGGGTAGCTTTTTCGCCTGCATCTGCCCGGCAATCTGTTCCAGTACTTTGGCGCCGGAGACCTGATGTGGCAATGCGGTAATAACCACGTCGCCATCTTCCTTGTTCCAGACGGCGCGGCAGCGGACCGAGCCGCGGCCGGTGGCATACAGGTTGAGCAGGTCTTTGCGCGGGGTAATGATTTCCGCTTCAGTCGGATAGTCCGGGCCCTGGATATGCTCGAACAGTTCATCCAGGCCGGCGCCGGGGTCTTCCAGCAGGCGGACGCAGGCGGCGGCGACTTCGCGCAGGTTGTGCGGCGGGATGTCGGTGGCCATGCCGACGGCAATCCCGGTGGTGCCGTTGAGCAACAGGTTGGGTAGCCGCGCGGGCAGTACCATGGGTTCATCCATGGTGCCGTCGAAGTTCGGTTGCCAATCAACAGTGCCCTGGCCCAGCTCGCTGAGCAGTATTTCGCTGTAACGATCCAGGCGGGATTCGGTGTAGCGCATGGCGGCAAAGGATTTGGGATCGTCCGGTGCGCCCCAGTTACCCTGGCCGTCGACCAGCGGATAGCGATAGGAGAAGGGCTGCGCCATCAAGACCATGGCTTCGTAGCAGGCGGAGTCACCGTGCGGGTGATATTTACCCAGCACATCACCGACGGTGCGAGCGGATTTTTTGTATTTGGCGGTGGCCGCCAGCCCCAGTTCGCTCATGGCGAAGATGATGCGGCGTTGGACCGGTTTGAGGCCGTCGCCGATATGCGGCAGGGCCCGATCCATAATGACGTACATGGAGTAATTGAGGTATGCCTCTTCGGTAAAGGCGGACATCGGCCGCTGCTCTACACCTTCCAGACTCAGGTCCAGACTGTCACTCATGCCATTTCCCCTTGTGCCCCGGTCGTTGCCGGGGTCTTGTATGACCGTTCAAATTAACCGTTAATCTTTACTGGCTTTTTTCATCAGTGCATGGAGCAATTCGCAACCACCTGGTCCAGACACGCTACAAGCACATCCCTGTGCGCTCGTCGATAGCCGTCCCTGGCTATC
>REBY01000133.1 GCA_007692485.1 Pseudomonadaceae bacterium
CACAGCAGGGTGGTCCAGCCTCGACCTGCCCTAGGGTATAGCTAGGTTCCATGGGTTTGTCTGAATGCATTGAATCAGTCATGCGAGAGTTACCTTGCGTTTGGCCCAGTGCAGCGAGAGCAGGTTGGCGAGCATATTGATGGCGATGATGAGTGTGATCAGAACCAGTGCCGAGCCGTAGGCGGCTTGGTCGCCGCCAGTGACATTCATGGATAGGTCGTAGATATGCACAGCCAGAGCACGCCCAGAGTCGCTCAGGGATTCCGGCATACGGTCGACGTAGCCACTGGTGAATATAAGTGCGGCGGTTTCCGCGGTGGCACGACCGATGGCCAGCAGAACGCCTGCTGTAATGGCCGGGGCTGCGGCGGGTAATAGCACATGCCAGAGCACACTGACCCGCCGCATACCCAAGGCTGCGGCGGCATGTCGCCACTCATCCGGGACTGCGGTCAAACCACTTTCTGCGGTTCGCACCAGGATAGGGAGCATCATGCAGGCCAGGGTCAGGCCGCCAGACAGGATGGAAAATCCAAGCCCCAGAAAGCCACTGAAAAAGGCATAACCAAACAGGCCGATCACAATGGATGGCACGCCGGCCAGTATATCGAGCACCAGTCCGATCTGACGACCAAGAGCCCCCCCACGACGAGTGAATTCAGCGAGCCAGACGGCGCTGCACAGGCCTAGTGGCAAGGCCACACAGATAGCGACAGAAAGAATCAGCAGTGTTGACACCAGAATGGGCCAGATACCACCTTCGCGGCCAGCACGACGAGGTGCCTGACTGAGAAATTCCCAGCTGATTGTGGGCAAACCTTTGATCAGCATGTCGCCGAGCAGCCAGGCAAACGCTAGCGTTACTATTCCGGCGACCAGCCACAGCACCAATGTAAACAGGCGGTCAGCCATGGTCCATGCTCCGACTCATGCGGTGAGCCAACCATGCCAGTATGGCGACCATCAACATCAACAACAGCCCGGATACAAACAGGCTGGAGCGGTGATGGTCAACAGCATAGGCCATTTCCAGGGCGATGTTGGCGGTCAGTACCCGGATCGGATCAAACAGGTTTGTGGGCGTCTGAACGACATTGCCTGCAACCATGAGCACGGCCATGGTTTCACCAAGGGCACGAGCTATGGCAAGTAGAACGCCACCAAGAATGCCACGGCGTGCCGCCGGCACCAGCACCTTGACCAGAATGCTGAAGCGGCTCAATCCCAGCATGCTAGCGCTCTGATACAAGGCCGGCCCTGTTGCAGCCAGTGCTGCCCGGCTGGTCAGGGCGACGGTGGGCAGTGTCATCATGGTGAGTATAAGTATGGCCGCAAGCAGGCTAGCTCCGGGTGGCTGCCAATTGCCGATCAACGGCACAAGCACGGTCAGACCCCACAGGCCAAAGACTACCGAGGGAATGCCGGCGAGCAGGCTGATCATGCTGTTGAAGGGCCCTCTGATCCATGCAGGGGCGAGATACTGGCTGAACAAGGCACAGGCTAGGCCCAGGGGTACAGCCAGTAGCATGGCGCCCAAGGCCGCGGCAACGGATGCCCACACCATGGGCAGCATACCGAACTGGCCCTGGAGCGGGAACCAGCCATCGCTGCGAAGAAAACTGCGCAGGCTGATGCCGTCGCGCCCGGTCAATACCGGCCAGGCTTCATAGACCAGAAAAACCACAATGAGAAGCAGTAGTAAGCCTGCCAGTGCGGCTGGGCCGGCGAGCAGCGCTTTGATAGTGGCGTCAGGTGGCCAAGCCTGTCTGCTCCCCTGCAGGCCTTTATCAGCCATGGCTATTGCGGTGCCTGGTCTGACAAGGCGACAAAATAGTGTTCGTCGATTAGACGGTGGACTGCTTCGGATTGGGCAAAGCGTATGAAGCGTGCTGCTAGTCCCTCAGCCGTTCCCAGCGTCACCAGATTTAGTGGACGTGACAAAGGAAATGAGCCGTCGGCAACGTGTGCGGTAGTGGGAGTCACGCTGGAGAGGGGGATCAACTTGATAGGCGTACCGTAAGCGGCCTCGAATTCGGCGGTGCCAATTGACACGTAACCGATAGCGCCCGGGTTCCCGGCTATGGTTTTGATACCCTGCTGGTTATCGCCAATCACCACATGCGGCTGGATTGCACTATTTCCTAGGGCAAAGTAGGTCAGGAAAAGCTCCAGTGTTGAGCGCCCTTCGGCTTTATTGACGACGGTAATTGGTCGGTCAGGGCCATTCAGTTGTTGCCAGTTGGTGATCTCGCCAGTGAAGATATCGACAATACCCTGATCACTGATGGCCTCCAGAGGGTTGCTGGCATGCGTGATAATTGCGATGCCGTCCCTTGCGAAACTGTAGGCGCGCAGATCACTTTCGGTATCATGCAGGGCGCGTGATACCAGACCAATATCGGCTCTGCCGCTACGTGTATCACTGATACCCCTGGACGAACCACCGGTTTGAACGTCAATCCGCACGCCAGGATTCGCTTGCTCATAGGCTTTGGCGATGTCTGAAATAACCGGGGCTACAGTGCTCGAGCCGGTGATTGTCAGTCGTCCAGAGTCAGCGTGGGCGATTAGGGTTGGTATGAATAGAATCACCAGCCATGCCAAGCGAGAAAAACAGGCTTTGATCATTGAGGTTGCTCTGTAGTTGCCAGCGATTGCATCATTCGCGCCATGGCGGATGGCGTTGCACTCTGGCCCGATGACTGAGCTAGTTGACTGGCCAAACGGCTGATGCGTGCTTCAAGGGTTGAATGGCATGCGGCAAAGGCCGCCCTATGCTCGGCTTGGCTGCCGCTGACGGCAGCCGGGTCGGGCAGCCCCCAATGCACGCGTTCCGGCGAACCGGGGAACTGCGGGCAGGCTTGGCCGGCATTGCCGCACACGGTCAACACAATATCCAAGGCCGGAGCTTGCGGGTTGAGAAACTCGTCCCAGCTTTTGCTGCGTGGCGCTTGTTCACTAGTCCATTCTTTCAGTTGTTCCATGGCCAGCGGATTGACGCGCCCAGTTGGCTGGCTACCAGCGCTGAAGGCCTGGACTTTCCCGTTGAGTAATCGATTGAGCAGTCCTTCCGCCATGATGCTGCGCGCTGAATTGCCGGTGCACAGGACCAATACACTGATCGGGTTGGATGTCTGGTTTAGCAGCATGCCTCACCTCCGGCTGATGAGTTGGTGTCACTGTCATAGGGCAGGGCGCCGCCGCAGCCGGGGAAGATGCCGTAGTGGCG
>REBY01000206.1 GCA_007692485.1 Pseudomonadaceae bacterium
CCATGCTGGTCATTGAAGCCCTGATCCCTATCTTTGTTCTGGTCTTGCTGGGTTATGTCCTGGCTTGGCGGCAATGGTTGCCGGCTGAGGCGGGTACGGCGCTGGCGGCGATCACGTTCAAGGTGTTTATCCCGCTATTGTTGTTCACCGCGCTGGCGCGGGCGGACTTGCGGCAGGGGTTGTCGCCGTTGTTGCTGTTGGCTTATTTCGGGCCAGCTTTGCTGTTGTTTGTTGCGGTCAACCTGTTGGCCCATCGCCGGTTGAAACGGCCAACAACGCTGGGCCTGGCGGCCAGTTACTCAAATAATGTGTTGGTCGGTATTCCACTGATTACCGTGCTGCTGGGGTCAGCCGCTCTGGTACACCTGTTTACCATTCTGGTTTTTCACAGCCTGATTCTGTTCACGGCACAAAGCCTGTACCGCGATGCCTTCAGTGATAGCGGCAAGAGCGCGGGCTGGGCTGCGTTACTCAAAAGCCTTGCCAATCCGTTGATCATCGCTTTGCTGCTGGGCGCTGCGTTCAATTTGCTGGGCCTATGGTTGCCGGATGCGCTGTGGCGTGCTGCGGACTGGCTGGCGGCAGCGGCTTTACCCTGTGCACTGATGGTGTTGGGCATGAGTCTGTCGCGTTATCGCTTACAACCCTCTCCCAGTATTGCCAGTGTCACCCTGGTCAAACTGCTGTTGTTTCCGCTGCTGGTGTTTGCTGCCGCTACGGCTGTTGGGCTATCCAGCGAAGCGCGGACCGTGTTGACCATCATGGCTGCCTGCCCGACCGGAGTGAACGTGCTGGCTTTTGCCCTGGGTCATGAAGATACACGCATCATCGGCTCGGTGGTGTTTCTGTCGACGCTACTGGCGGCTGTCAGTCTGACGTTATGGTTGTTGGGACTGGGATTCTAATTTCGCCTTCGCGGTTGCGCTGAACTGGCAATCGTGATGGCTTATGCAGCCGTTATTCCGGATGTGGAAAGTCTGGCATGACCGCTTCGATCTGCTCCATGCTGCGCTGGTGAGCCGGGCGTTGTTCAAGCCGTTGCCAGTACTGCTGGAACTCGGGGCGGGGGTCGATGGTGCCGAACTGCATGCCCCAACCAATATGGGAGCCCACATACACATCCGCAGCTGAGAAACGCTCCCCGGCGATAAACTCCCGCTCGCGTACTGCTTCCGCCAAGACGTCCAAAACCCGCTCTGGCCGGCCGCAACCCAGTTGCAGCTCCTGATCAGGGGTCATGTCGATACCACAGCTGCGCAGGCTGAAGCTGGCTTCCCAGGGGCCGGAAACAAAGAACAGCCAACGGTAATAGTCGCCACGCTCTGCAGCGGCTGGTGCCAGGCCGGCTTCAGGGAAGGCATCGGCCAGATAGGCGCAAATGGCGGCGGCCTCGGTAACAATGACCTCACCATGCTTGATCGCGGGGACCTTGCCCATCGGGTTGATGGCCAGGTATTCCGGAGTTTTCATGGCTTCGCCATAGGCAAGGTTATGGACTTTGTAAGGCGCACCGACTTCTTCCAGCATCCAGTGAACGATGCCGCCGCGTGAGTAAGGGTTGGTATAGAAAGTGATGTCCTGTTGCATGTTGCTTCCCGCGATCCAATGTCAGGTCATTCAGTATAGGGCTGGCTGTTCGGCCAGATCACGTGTTGGGATGCGCGACTGGCCTCGTCATGGTAATCCCGCTGTCATGTTCGCACTTCGCAGATTACCTGACACAGGCCGAACAGGCGGCTTGTATGGGTCGATGCGGGAGGGATCGGTGCCAGTCAGGGCAGGCTCACGATTTAAATCGGGCCTGCCTCTGATTGATTGGTGATTACTTCAGCACGGCGAGGGCAGCGGCGTAGTCAGGCTCCTGGCCGATTTCCGGAACCAGTTCGCTGTGCAGTACCTGGTCGTTTTCATCCAGTACGACTACCGCGCGGGCAGTGAGACCAGCCAATGGACCTTCAGCCAAGGCAACGCCGTAGTTTTCCTTGAACTCGGCACCGCGCAGGGTAGACAAGGTCATGACGTTGTTGAGGTCTTCCGCGCCGCAGAAACGAGCTTGCGCGAAGGGTAGATCGGCGGAAATACACAGCACCGCGGTGTTATCCAGGTTGCTGGCATCCTTGTTGAAGGTACGCACTGATGTCGCACAGACCGGGGTATCGACACTGGGGAAGATATTCAGGATCTTGCGCTTGCCTGACAGGCTGGACAAAGTGACATCGGCCATTTCCTTGTTGACCAGGGAAAAGTCAGGGGCTTTTTCGCCTTTTTTCGGCAATTGGCCGGTGACGGCAACGGGGTTGCCACGCAGAGTTACGCTGGACATATTGACTCCTGTTATTGATCAAAGGGCAGCGCGAGCCGCCGGGATGTTAGACAGAACCAAAGTAGTGGATTTGCGCGCCGCTGGCAAATGTCTTGCGCGCAAAATTTATGTCGAAGTGTGGTTGCCACGGCCGTTTTGTGGCGGCCGTATCAAAGGGTGTTAATGGGGCCGGAGTCCGCTTGCAGTTCCACTGGCGGCAGGCGATCTGCGCCCCAGCTGCGTCGAATGTAGCCCATCACCTGATCCAGGTCGTCGCGACTGACATGGGCCGCTTCACCGCGTTCCAAGGGGTCATAGTGGTAAATGTACAGGCGCGAGAGAAATTGCTCAAAGGGCAGCGATGCCTCGCCAAACCGCTCGCCATGCCCGGCGGTACTGACGGTAACGCCATCGCCCCAGTTCTGGCCACTGTCGTTATTCGGGTTGTAGAAGTACACCCGCATGCATTCCTGCGGATCCAGCGATACTCGCAGGATGGTAATGGCATGCCAGCCGATAAAGCGTGCAGCGCTATCAGTCACCGCGATACCGGCAGGCTGCGGATGGATCAGCGGCTGGTTGCCGTTGTAGTAAGGGTGGTAGGTGGCATAGAAGTGCCCGATGAAGTCATCCAGATCAATCAGGTCGCCGGTGGCAACATCCACGCTGATACGAAAACCGCGACCAGACCACCAGCCATGGAACTCGGGATTGACCCAGCGGTGCGGGTCGCCTTCACGACCAATACAACGCCGGCCCATTTCCGCATAGATGCGGTCCAGGTGCGGCACCACCAGTAAGGATACCGGATCCAGGTCGATGGGTGCTGAGGTGGCAACCCCGCTGAGGCTGTCGCGGGAAGAGATTGCCTGACCTTCAAAGTGCATGACAATTTCGTCATCGCGCGCGGCCCAGGCCACCAT